>JBASIS010000100.1:0-5943 GCA_049654905.1 Chromatiaceae bacterium | reverse complement strand
ATGGGCTTCGGCCATCGGGTGTACAAGAATTTCGACCCCCGGGCCCAGATGCTGCAGAAGGTGGCGGAGGAATTGGTGCCGCGGTTGTGTGGCAATGATCCGCTCCTGGACATCGCCCGCCGGTTGGAGGAGATCGCCCGCTCCGATCCCTATTTCATCGAGCGTCACCTCTACCCCAACGTGGACTTCTACAGCGGCATCCTCCTGCGCGCCATCGGCATCCCCACCAACATGTTCACCGTTATCTTCGCGATTGGGCGCCTGCCGGGCTGGATCGCCCACTGGTGGGAGCAGCACCAGGCCCCGACCAGCCGCATCGCTCGTCCGCGTCAGATCTATACGGGCCGGACCCAGGCCCACTATATCCCCATGGACCAGCGGGGCGGCTAGTCACTCGGCGCTAACAGCGTTTGTCATGCCGCCGTCACGCTTTATGGCGAAGATGACCCGGCCGCAACCAGGCTCCAGGTTGCGGCCAGCCGCGGGGGTGACGGCCTGGCCAAAGCCACGACCCTGCCAAGGAAATTTCAGGTTTTGACTTGCGACCATGAAGACCGATCCCAACCCTGTCATGTCCTTTTCCTTTACCAGCCGGATCATCGCCTGGTTCAGCGGCCTCTTTCTCGCCATCGGTGCCACCCTCTTTATCCTGGGTTACTTCGGGCTGCCCCAGATCGGTCTGGGCGGCCTCCGCCTCCACTGGCTAACCGAGGCCAAGCACTACCTTGATTTCGCCGCGGATCACCAAGCCACCCTTATCACCCAGGGCGTGCGGTCGCTGCGGGGCAATATTCTGTTTGTCACGGAAAGTCCCACCCTGACCCGGCAGTTGGCAAAGCAGAACCCAGAGGCACAAACCAGCCTGATACAACTCTTCGGCCGTCTGGAAAGGGCCTATCCCGGCCGTTTTGAACACCTGAGGATCCTGGACCCGGTTGATGGTCTGATCCGGGCCAGCACCCTGCCCGGCGAGGTGGGCCAGCCCTACCAGGACCGGGGGCTCCTGGACCAGGCCCACCCGGCGGAGCTGGGCGAATTGATCCTGGAACTGCCAGGAACGGGGACAGGGGGGCGACCCATGCTCGGGGTGGTGCGACCCATCCTGGCCCCAGACGCGGAGGACCATCCCAATCCCCAAGTCGTCGGTGTCCTGGTCACCACCCTGGAGTCGAGGTCACTCCTGGAGGGGGAGGCCCGCGACGAGGCGACCCTGCCGCCGCACACCGGCACCCTCTTGTTGTATGACGCGGCTGGGCGCCTCCTGGCCCACTCCGACCGCGAAGACACCGATTGGACGGCCCTAGCACCTACGGATCCGGCCACCCGCGGCGATGCAGGGTCTCTGCTGATGACGGATGCCCGGGGCGGGGAGTGGCTGGTGGCCAACCGCGCCCTGGATTGCGGTGGCTCCCCGGGGTGGACCCTGGTGTACGCCATCAACAAGGCCAATGTCCTCGCCGGTTTGAACAGCGATTTCGGCCGTCTGGTCTGGGCGGGCCTGGTGCTCACCCTCGGCGCCCTCCTGCTGATCAGCCTGGCCGCCCGCCGCCTGACCCGGCCCCTCCGGACCCTGGTCGGCGTGGCCGAGCAATTGCGGGCCGGCGATCTCTCGGCCCGCCTCCAGCCCGCCCCGGGAGACTGCCGCGAGACGCGGATCATGGTCGATGCCTTCAATCGCATGGCCGACCGGATCCAGGGCGCCCAGCAGGTCCTCCTCACCCAGGTCGCGGAGCGTACCGCCGCCCTGAGCGCCAGCGAGGAGCGTTATCGCCTGGCCATGGAGGTGACCAGCGAGGGGCTGTGGGATAGCAACCTGGTGACCGGCGCCGAAGTGGTCAACGATCACTGGTTTCGCATGTTGGGGTATGCGCCAGGCGAGGTCGCCACCACCTTTGATCTCTGGAAGAGCCACCTCCACCCCGAGGATGCCCCCAGAGTCCTGCGCTTGCTGGATGACTATCTCGCGGGCCGTTCATCCATTCATGAGAGCGAGCACCGCATCGTTACCCGGACCGGCGATATCCGTTGGCATCGGAGCATCGGCAAGGCCGTGGCCTGGAATGGCGCGGGGGTGGCGGTGCGCATGGTCGGCACTACCCTGGACATCACCTCGAAACGGAAGCTGGAAGAGCAGCTCCGCGCCGCCAAGGAGGCGGCGGAGGCGGCCAATCTGGCCAAAAGCGATTTTCTCGCCCATATGAGCCACGAGATCCGCACTCCCCTGAACGCCGTACTGGGGCTGACCCAGGTCCTGGAGCAGGCCCCCCTCACCTCCGACCAGCGCGACATGGTGCAACAGATCCGCACCGCCGGCCGATCCCTGTTGGGGTTACTCAACGATATCCTCGATCTCTCCAAGATCGAGGCGAGCCAACTCCACCTCGACCCGCGCCCCTTCACGCTGGACCCGCTGCTGGAGCGGATCGAGGTCATGCAAGGCACCGCGGCCCGGGGCAAGGGACTCCAGCTTCGCATCCAGGCCATCGCCACCGGGGTGGGGGCCCTGATCGGCGATCCGCTCCGGTTGGAACAGATCCTCGTCAACCTGATCAGCAACGCCATCAAATTTACCGATCAGGGCGAAATCGTGGTGCGGGTCGAGCCCCTCCTGCTCACGGCCGAACAGATGCGGCTGCGCTTCACGGTCAGCGACACGGGGATCGGCATCGCCCCGGAGATCCTGCCCCGTCTCTTCATACCCTTCACCCAGGCCGATGGCAGCATCACCCGCCGCTTTGGCGGCACCGGTCTGGGCCTCTCCATCTGCAAGCGGCTGGTGGAGCTGCTGGGGGGCGAGATCGGGGTCGAGAGCCAGGTGGGAGCGGGCAGCCGCTTCTGGTTCGAACTCCCCTTCGCCCGGACCGCGCACCTGGAGGCGCCCACCTTGCCAGACCCCGTGGGGACGCTCCCCGTCGGCGCGCGCCTGTCCGGCCGGCACTTCCTGGTGGTGGACGACAGCCGCATGAACCTGGAGGTCATCAAACGGATGCTCGCCCTGGAAGGGGCCAGCGCCACCCTGGTCGCGGACGGCCAACAGGCTCTGGACCGGCTGAGGTCCCAGCCCCGGGGCTTCGACGCCGTCCTGATGGATGTGCAGATGCCGGTCCTGGACGGGCTGAGTGCGACCCGCGCCATCCGTGGCGAATTAAAGCTGACGGACCTGCCCGTCATCGCCGTCACCGCCGGGGTGCTGCGGGAAGAACAGCAGCGGACCCGGGAGGCCGGCTGCAACGACCTGCTGCCCAAACCGGTGGAGTTGGAGGAACTGGTCGCGGTGCTGACCGCCTGGGTGCGCCCCGCCCCCGCCCCCGTCATGGCCACGCCCTGCCCTTCGCCCCCCGAAGCCGAGCTGGCGGCACTGCCGGCCAAGGAAATCATCCCCCTCATCCCCGGGATCGATCCTGAACGCCTAGCCCTCCTGGCCGGTGGGGACGCGGCCTTCTTCCGGCGCCTCCTGCGGGGCTTTGTCGCCGACGTGACCGGCGTGCCCCGGGAGATCCGGGCCAATCTGGCCCAGGGGGCCCACGACGCCGCGGCGAATCACCTGCACCGCCTGCGCGGTGCCGCCGCCAATCTGGGCGCCCTGGAGCTTGCGGACAGCGCCCGCCAACTGGAAGACATCCTGCGCGAGGATAACGCCCTCAGTCCCGCGGTCGGCGACCGCTTCGCCCAGTTCACCGAGCGCCTCTCGGCCCTGCTGCAGGCCGCCGCTCCCTGGCTGGCGACCGCCCCGCCCCCGCCGCCAACCACCGAAGCCCCCGCCCCCCTCGATGAAGTCAAGGTTGCCGAACTGCGCACCGCCCTAGGCACCCATCGCAGCCGGCAGGCGCGGCACCTGTTCGCGGAACTGGAGGCCAGTCTCATCCAGGCCCACGGAACCCACACCGTCGCGACCATGGCCCAGGCCATGGACGGCCTGCGCTTCGACGAGGCACTCAAAACCCTGGACGAAGCCGCCCATGACTAGCGATACCCAGTGCCCCTCATGCCCCGGCGGGTGGCCGCAGCCAGGCCGGGTGGGGGCTGGCGGGGGTGTCGACGGCCGGGATGCCATCGCCAACACTACCGGGGCCATGAACTACCGGGGCCATGAGGGTGAATCCCCCTCTCCCCAACCCTCCCCCGCGAGGGGGGAGGGAGCAAGAGGACTTGCGGGCATACCCATCGCCAGCGCCATTCACTCAAGATTCTGGCTGTAATTCATGATGAAGCCATGGGCCCTCCCCTTGCCATCACTGGGGTTCCGTCGCCACCTGCGAATGCTCCTGTCACTGCTGCTGCCGTTCCTGGCCCTGGTGCTACAGCTCCGACTTGGTGCCCAGATCGAACCCTCCATCTGGCTCTTTTTTTATCCCGCGGTCTTTATCAGCGGCTGGCTCGGAGGCCTGGTCGGGGGCGTCCTGGCCACCTTCCTCTCCCTGGTGCTGGTCAAGTGGTTTTTCATGGAGCCTGGGCAGACGCTTACCTTAACGGGCCTGGCGCAAGGGCTGCCGCTGGCCATCTTCGCCACGCTAGGTCTGTTCATGTCGCTGATCCAGCAGCGCCTGCACGCCCAGGAAGGGGCCGAGGACCGGCTGCGCTGCATCACGGATACGGCCCATGACGCCATCATCATGATGAATCCCCGAGGGGAGATCACCTACTGGAACCCCGCGGCCACGACGATCCTGGGCTATAGCGCCGAAGAGGCCCTTGGACAAAACCTGCACCGCCTGCTGGCCCCCGAAGTCCACCTGCGCCAACATCACGCCGCCTTCCCCGAGTTCCGCCGCAGCGGCCAGGGCGCGGCTATCGGTAAGACCCTTGAATTGCCCGCCAAAGGCAAGAACGGCCAGGAGATCACGGTCGAACTCTCCCTGTCCGCGGTCGCCTTAAAGGATGGCTGGAATGCCATTGGCATCCTCCGCGACATCACCGAACCGGTAAAGGCCAGGCTCCAGATCACCGAGGCCATGAATCGCCTCACCCTGGCCACCGAAGCCGCCGACATTGGCATCTGGAACTGGGATATCCCCACCAGCAAGCTGGATTGGGACCCGCGCCTGTTGGCCTGGTACCAGGTGCCCGAGGAGATCCGCGACCGGGGCCTTGACTACGACTTCTGGCGGTCCCGCCTGCACCCCGATGATCGGGAGGGTGCCGAGGCTAAACTGCAAAAGGCCATCCGCGACCAGGTGACCAACGACGATGTGTTCCGCATCGTCCTGCCCGGGGGGCGGGTCCGCTACATCCATTCGGTCTCGGTCATCGAACGGCAGGATGCCGAGGGCCGGCCCCTGCGGGTACTCGGCGTCAACCGCGACATCACGGCCCAGCGCGAACTGGAGGAGGAGCTCCGCGCCGCCAAGGAGGCCGCCGAGGCCGCCAACGCAGCCAAGAGCCGCTTCCTGGCCCATATGAGCCACGAGATCCGCACCCCCATGAACGCCGTGCTCGGCATGACGCAAATCCTGGCGAGGTCCGCCCTGACCCCCGATCAGGGCGCCATGGTGGAGCAGATCCACACCGCGGGCCGGTCCCTGCTACTTATTATCAACGACATCCTGGACCTCTCCCGGATCGAGGCCGGCCAGATCCCCATCGAGGAGCGCCCCTTCGGGCTGGCGCCCATCCTCGGTCAGATCGAACACCTCCTGGGGCCCACGGCGCGGGACAAGGGACTGACCCTGCGCATCCCGCCCCTGCCCGCCCTGGGGGGTGACCTGCTCGGCGATCCGCTGCGACTGGAACAGATACTCGTCAACCTGATCGGCAACGCCATCAAGTTCACCGCACAGGGGGAGATCCAGGTCCGCGTCACCCCCCTGGAGATAGGGGCCACGACCCTCCGGTTGCGCTTCGAAGTCAGCGACCCCGGCATCGGCATCACCCCGGAGGCCCTGAACGGCATCTTCTCGCCCTTCACCCAGGCCGATAGCAGCATCACCCGTCGTTTTGGGGGCA
>JBASIS010000099.1:0-12104 GCA_049654905.1 Chromatiaceae bacterium | reverse complement strand
GGGCTGGCGCCCGGCGGAGACGTGACCACTGGAGCGCCGACCGGAGCGGCTCCCGCTGGCTGGGTCACGGGGGAGGCCAGGGGAATCGCGGGGGGCGCCACCTCGGGGCCGGCACGCAGGGCCGCATAGAGGGCGATGGCAACGGCGAGACCGGCGAGGGCCATGGCGGCCAGCCCCCAAGCATTGCGGCCACTTTCCTGGCTCGTAAAGAGAGGTTGGGTGGCGAGGGTCGGGACTTGCCCGATCTCGCGATCCTGCTGGGATTTACGGAGCGCCTCAAGGATGTAGGACATGGTGTCAATCCTTGCCGGTGAGTTTGGGCAGACCCGGCATGTCCACCGCAGTGGCCAGGCGGATCAGGGTGCGGGGGCCGGCCAGGCCATCGACCTCCAGCCCAGCCTGGGTCTGGAAGCGGCGGACCGCCTTTTCGACGTTGAGGTCGAACTTGTTGCTACCATCGTCCTTGAAGTCCAGCCCGGGCACCTGGGTCAAGAGATGGCGCAACCAGCGCACCGCCTCGCCGGAGGAACCGGGACGGATGACGGTGCCCCCCACCGGTGGCGGCTGCCAGACTAGGAGATAATCGCCCGTCCAGAGGCCGTCCAGGGCGGCCAGGGACAGGGTCTCGCGGCCTCCCGGCAATTCCAGGGTGGCCTCGTTTTCGCCCAGGCCGACCAGCGCCGCCCAGCCATCCCGGCCTTCCTTATCCTGGAGACGCAGCAGGACCGGCAGGTTGTAGTCGCGCACCCTGCTCCAGCCGCCGCGATCCAGTTCACACTCCAGGCCGAAGGTACTCAGGCGGGCGCAGGCCTCCCGACCCGAGAGTTGCCCCAGTTCCACGCGCCAGCGTTGCAACAGGAGCCGCAGGGCGGTATCTCGCTCGGTTAGCAGTTTGCCGTCCGCCAGCAAGTCTCCGATCCTTTCGTCCGCGACGGCCTTGGCCAGGACGATTTGCGCCGGTTCCTCCTCCTCGGTGGCCTTGTCCACCGCCTCGGGGCTTGGGGGCGCGGGGGCGGGTTCCAGCCCCATCAGGCTGGCCAGAGGGGGGGGCAAGTCGGGTCGGCCCGCGTATTCCCAATAGCCCCAGCCGGCGCCCATGGCGACCACCAGCAGCCCCGCCACCAGCGCGGCCCAGCGGCCGACCCGCGAGGGCTTGCGCCAGGAGTGGCCGTCCTGGACCTCCGCGATGGCCTGGTCCAGGATGCGCCGGGTGACCAGGGGGTGACGGGTCACGCAGGCCCCGAGTAGGGCGCGATCGCAGAAGATATTGATGAGGCGCGGCACGCCCTTGGACGCACGGTGCAGTTGGCGCAGGGCCGAGCGCGTAAAGAGGGGCCGATCCACGCCCGCCACGGCGAGCCGGTGCTGGACGTAGGCCGCCGTATCCTGGGCACTGAAGGGATTGAGATGATAACGGGCGGTAATGCGTTGATTGAGCTGTCGCAAGCCCGGGTTGTGCAACATACCGCGCAACTCCGGCTGTCCCACCAGGAAGATCTGCAACAGCTTGTGTTTGGGCGTCTCCAGGTTAGTCAACAGGCGGATCTGCTCCAGGACCCGCGGTGACAGATCCTGGGATTCGTCGATCATGAGGACGGGGCGCCGACCCTGGGCGTGGGCCTCCAGCAGGTAGCGGTGCAGTCGGTCCACCAAGCGCTTGGCGGTCCGATCCTCCTCAAGCAGAGGGATGCGAAACTCCTCGCAGATGGTGCGCAGCAGTTCGGTCGCCGACAGGGCGGGATGGAGGATGAGGGCCAGGTCCACCTGCTCGGGCAACTGTTCCAGGAAGGCCCGGCAGACCGTGGTCTTGCCCGTGCCCACCTCCCCGGTGAGGAGCACGAAACCGCCATTTTCGCCGGCGCCATAGACCAGATGCGCCAAGGCCTCCCGATGCTGATCACTCAGGAACAGGTACTGGGGATCGGGCGTGATGGAAAAACTGGGTTCCTTGAGGCCGAAATAATTAGCGTACACAGCAATCGTGAATCAGGGCATCGGGATGCGGCATGGCAGGATCGGGGGCGATCAGAGGCTGGCGGACGATGGGCGCGAACTCAATTGAAGCAGACTAGGGGCCCCGGGGGCGGACGTCAAGGGTCGGCGCGGCCAGCTTCGGCCACCAAGCCCGGGATTCTGGCTCGAGATCTGACGCCGGTCATGCCGGCCGGGTTCGGGTTTTGATAATTCTGCTAGTTGCATGGACTCCCACAATCTCATAATGTCGAAGGTGACCCTGGGGATGAAAATTCCCGTGGTCATCGCCACCGTCCCGCCTCGCCGCTGGTTAGGCGACGCGACGGAAAGCCAACAACAATGACGATCCCTCGGCGCACCTCTGATGGCAGTGAGTCATGCCCCTGCCCCAGCGGTTTCGCTAACACTACACAACGCCGGATCAGGAGTTTTGGAGCATGAAACACCCCCTGACGCGATCGCTTCTCGTCTCACTGCTGGCCTTGATGCCCTTGACCCTTCAGGCCGAGCCGGACATGGAGCGCGGCAAGGCCCTCAACCGCCAGTGCGCCCTCTGCCATGGCTTCCACGGCCAGGGCGTCCTGGGCGGCAAATATCCCCGCCTCGCCGGTCTGCCCGAGTATTACCTGGTCAGCATGATGGGCAAATACAAGGATGGAACCCTCGACTATCAGGCCATGACGGTCGTCGGCGGCATGCGCAACCTGTCCGACGAGGATCTCCAGAGTCTCGCGGCCTATCTCTCCGACGTTGACCTAGGGGCAGTCTCCCCCCTGGACATCCCCACCCCCGATGGCGTCGATCTGGAAAATGGCGAGGATCTCTACCAAGGGGACTGCAAAAGCTGCCATGGGCGTAAGGCCGAAGGCATGAAGCGCAAGGAGTCACCGCCCCTCGCGGGTCAGTACTCCGAATATCTGACGCGTCAGATAACCATGTTCAAGAAGAAGGAGCGCATCCACGCCAACGACGAGGAAGACGAGACTTTCGCCGAATATGAGCCACAGCAGATCAAGGACATCCTCGCCTACATCTCGACCCTGGACGATAAATAAGCGGACCCCTTGTCCCCATTTTCATCGCAGCCCATAGGAAACCGATCATGAAATTCCTCGCTTCCTTCCTCGCGCTCGCCCTTGCCTGGCTGCCCGCCGCCCAGGCCAAGGACCCCGACGTGGAAATGTTCGATATCAGTCAAACCGTTATCAAGATGGCCCTGGCGGAGGGCGTGACCTGGGACGCGGCCTCCGAGGCCATGATGTCCAAGGCCGCCGAACTCAACATGAAACTGGTGGGCCGCCAGAACGTCGGCAAGGAACTCCAGGCCCGTGGCATCGCCTCCCCGAACCTGGAGATTTTCCAGTTCTGCGACCCCGAGGACGCCATGAAGATGGTGGCCTTCAATACTATCTATGCCGCCTACATGCCCTGTCGCATCGCCCTGGTCGAGGATGCCAATAAGCGTAACTGGCTCCTCATGCTCAATCTGGACATGGTCATCAACGCCTTCTCCCTGCCCGCCGAGTTGCAGGCCATCGCCATTGGTGTCAATGGCGAGATGCTCTCCATCCTGACGGCGGGCGCGACCGGCAGTTTCTGATCTCGAGGCCAGTTCGGGAGAGGTCGGGGTGTTGGCCCCGACCTCAACTCACCTTTTCAAAATCCTGCCCAGCGGACTGGCCAGATACTGGCTGAAACCCCAGCCCAGGGCCGCGCAGCCCATGACGATTTGCAGCCCCCGCGTACCCGCGTAACCCCCATCCGTCAGGATCAGCATCAAGGCGGCGCCCGCCGCCAACAGAGCGCAGACCAAATGCACCCCTAGATTGTCCGCCGCCCCTTGCCAGCGCTGGGACAACCCGAGGCCCAGCCAGGCTGACAGCCAGCCTCCCGTCAGGCCGGCGGCCACATCCACAGGCCAGTGCACACCGACGGCCACCCGGCTCACACCCACCATCACCGCCAGCGCCACCAGGAGCAGCCGCGCTGACACACCCTTAACGAAACAGAGGCCGACGCCCAGCAGGACCGCCGCCGTCACGGTGTGACCGGAGGGAAAGCTGGACTTGCGCAGGGCTGGCCCGATCAGATGAAAGCTATCCAGGGGCAGCACCGCCGGCGGACGCCCGGCCGAGACCCAGGGCTTGAGGCCATGGGTGAAGGCCGTCGCCACCAGGGCCGCCAGAATCAGGGCCCAGAAGAGGCGCGGGTGGCGCAGGCTGAAAAAAAGCGACAGGGCAAGGGCCAGACGGGCATCACCCAGCACCGTCAACCACTCCCAGAACCCGGGTGGCCAGCCAGCGGCCAGGTGGTTGAGGGTGAGAAAGCCCGCCTGGTAGCCACCCAGGACGAAGAGCGCCAAACCCAGCAGCGCCGCCGCCAGGGCGCCCCAAAGCAGCCAGGGGCAGCCGCCCCTGGCTTCAATTCGGTCGCGCTCCAGCCCCGCCGCCAGGCGCAGGCGCAGATCGGCGGCTAGGGCGGCGGACAGGGTCCGCGGGTCAGGCAGGGTCATGCCAGCCTCTCCTCGCCAAGAGGCCAAGCCCCGTGATCCCCTGCCCGCCCGTCCTTTATTGCCGCGGCCATCCTCAATCGGACCCGCGCGCCTGACGCCGACCGGGAAGATAGAGGGGCGGCTCCCCGGGCGGGCGGGTCTTGAAGCGGCGATGCACCCAAAAATACTGGGCCGGCAGGTCCCGGATCAGGCCCTCGATCACCTGGTTCATGGCCGTCGTGTCCTCGACCTCGTCGCCGCTGGGAAAGGACGCCAGCGGCGTGCCAAAGATGACCTCCAGACCCTGGCCCCAGGGCCGATAACGGGCATGGATCGGGATCACCACGGCGTCCGCCAGTCGGGCGAAACGCCCCAGCATAGGGTAGGTCGAGGCCGGGACGCCGCAGAAGGGCACGAAGATGCCGCGCCAACCGGCGTCCTGATCCGGCAGGTAGAAGAAGGGAATGCCCTGGCGAATCTTGCGCACCAGACCCCGCAGGTCATCCTGACGTTCCACGGACAGGGCGCCAAAACGCATCCGGCCGGCCCGCATCCACGCATCGATCACCGGGTCCCGAATCCTCTGGTACATGAACATACCCGGATTGACCAGGGCGGTGAAGGCCGCCCCCCCCAGTTCCAGGCCAATGAAGTGCGGCAGGAGGACGATGACGTTTTGCCCCCGCGCTCGTAACTCATCGAAACGCTCCCGGTCGCGGAGCCGGACCAGCCGCGCCAACCGGCGACGCGAGGCGCCCCACACCAGCCCCTGGGTCAGGGCGGCGACCCCCAGATATCCAAAGTGCCGGGAGACTAGCCTCTCGCGCTCGCGCGGCGGCAACTCCGGCAGGCAGAGTTCCAGATTACGCCGGGCTACCCGGCGCCGACCCAGGGCGAGCCACCCCACCAGTCGCCCCAGCCCCATGCCCAGCAACCAGAGGAGGGGAAAGGGCAAGTAGCCCAGCAGGCGCACCAGACCCACCGCCAGCCAGCTCGGCCAGTATCTGGGGGATAGGAGGGAATTCATGTCAGCCCAGCGGCGGATCCAGGAAGCGGGCGGCCCCAAACAGGGGCGTGTGCGGATTCAGGATGACCTTGACGGGCATCCGGCGCAGCAGGGGCGCCATGCGGCCCTTGTCCAGGAAGGCGGCCAGAAAGTCCGGGCCGCGCAGCAGCTCCAGGTTTTTGGGGGCTATACCACCCCCCAGATAGACGCCACCCAGGGCCAGGTGTTTGAGGGCCAGATTACCGGCCTCCCGACCGTAAAGCCTGGCGAACAGGCTCATGGTCTCGACGCAGCGGGGACAGGCCCCGGAGACCGCGCCCGCGGCGATGGCCGCCCCCAGGTCCTCGCCCGCGTCCTCCACTACGCCGCCGCCCTGACCATCCCGGCTCAGGAGAAATTCGTAGATGTTGCGCAGCCCAAGCCCCGAGACCAACCGCTCCCAGCTCACATGGCCATGACGCTGGCGCAGCCAACCCAGGAGCGCCTCTTCCTGGGTGGTCTCCGGGGCAAAATCAGCATGGCCACCCTCGGTCGCGAAGGGATGATGCCGCCGGCCGTCCCAAAAGAGCCCCGCCTGCCCCAGGCCGGTGCCAGCGGCGATGACGCAGGCATTGCCCTGGGCGCCATCCTCCCCCGGATGCAGGACCGCCAGATCATCCGGGCCCAGGGCCGGGATACCCCAGGCGACGGCCTCCAGGTCGTTGAGGAGAGCCACCTCGCCCCAACCAAATTCCGCCGCCAGATGGCGGCTGTCGATGAGCCAGGGGAGATTGGTGATCTCGCTGTGGCCATCCCGCACCGGGCCGGCCACGGCGAAGGCCGCCCGGTCGGGAGCCAGACCCGTCTCCGCCAGATAGTGGCGGATCAGCGCCTCCAGGGACCCAAATTCGCCGCTCGGGAAGCTCAGCTCCCGGTCCAGGTGGAGACGGCCTTGCACCCACTCAGCGAGGGCTAGGATCGTCTTGGTGCCCCCCATATCTCCAACCAACACACCCATGGACTTAAACTCCCTAAAAGAAGATCAGGGCCTCAGCAGACGGCCGGTACGCCCATCCCGGATGCTGGAGCACTGGGCCCGGCCGCCGCAGGGCCCGGCCAGGAGGTAATATCCCGCCTCGCCCAGGCGCAGCCGAACCTCCAGGGCGGTGCGGGCCGGATGGCGAGTAGTGCGATTGGCGCTGGTGGAGACCAGGGCCTGGCCCGCGGTCCTGCACAGGGCGGCGGCGAGCGGATGGGCGGTGATCCGCACCGCCAGGGTCGCGTGCTCGCCCCTCAACCAGGACGGGACCTCGGGGCGCGCCGGCAGCAGCCAGGTGTGAGGGCCAGGCCAGCTCGCCAGAATCGCTTCCATGCGTTCCGCATCCAGCAGCTCCACGAAGGGGGTCAACTGCTGAATGGCGGCCGCGATCAAAATCAGTCCCTTGGACTCGGGTCGCTGCTTCAGAGTCAGGATGCGCCGGGTCGCCTCGCCGTTCCAGGGGTCGCAGCCCAGGCCATAGACGGCTTCGGTGGGATAGGCGACGACGCCCCCGGCCTTGATCCAGTGGGCCGCGAGCCGCAACCGCTGCCCCAGGCCAGCACCCAGGGCACGGGCCCCGTCAAGCGTTGGCGTCATCGTCACCGGCCGCGCGCGGAGCCTGGGCCGCGTCATCCAGGGGTTCGCTGTGCTTACATTCCGGCTGGGGGCAGACAATCTCGGCGCCCTTGGCCTTGGTAACCTTGATGGTGAGGATGGGCCAGCCACAGCGGGGACAGGGTCCAGCCACCGGCTCGTTCCAGGTGGCGTAATCGCACTTAGGATAGGTGGAGCAGGAAAAGAAGATCTTGCCCCGCCGGGATTTTTTCTTCTGCAGCGTGCCCTTGCCGCATTGAGGGCAAGTCAGACCCGTGTCCTCGGGGCGCTCCAGGGGTTCGATGTGCCGGCATTTGGGGTAGCCCGTGCAGCCGATGAACTTACCGTACTTGCCACGCTTGACCTGGAGGGCCGAGCCGCAGTCCGGGCAGGCGCGCCCCTCGATGAGTTCCGGGGCCACCGCTTCCTGAACCTTGCCATCGCCCAGATCACGGGTGTAATCGCACTCGGGGTACTTGGTGCAGCCCACGAAGCGCCCATGCCGGCCCAGGCGGATGGAAAGCGGCTCGCCGCACTGGGGACAGGCTTCATCCATGGCCTCCTGGGTCACGTCGCTGCGCTTGACATGCTCCTGGATGTGGTCGATGCGCTCCTTAAAGGGCCGCCAAAATTGTTCCAGCAGGGGCACCCACTCGCCCTCGCCCCGGGAGACAGCATCCAGTTCGTCCTCCAGCCGGGCGGTGAAGTCATAATCCACGTAGGCGGTGAAGTGTTCGGTCAGGAAGCGATTGACCACCCGGCCCACGTCGGTGGGCAGAAAGCGCTTGCTGTCGAGCAGGACGTATTCCCGCTCCTGCAGGGTCGTAATGATGCTGGCATAGGTAGAGGGCCGGCCAATGCCGAACTCCTCCAGGGCCTTGACCAGGCTGGCCTCCGAGTAGCGGGGTGGCGGCTCGGTGAAGTGCTGTTCGGGACGGATGCCCAGCAGGTCCAGGTGCTCGCCCTCCACCAGGTTGGGCAACTGGCGCTCCTCGTCGTCATCCGCCTCCCGGGCATCGTCCCGTCCCTCCAGATAGACGCTCATGAAGCCGGGAAAGGCGACATGGGAACCCGTGGCGCGCAGCACGTTGCCCGGCCCCGCCCCCAGGTCCACGGCGACCTGGTCGATCAGCGCCTGTTCCATCTGACAGGCCAGGGTGCGCTTCCAGATCAGTTCGTAGAGGCGCCCCTGCTCCCGAGTCAGATGAGCCAGGATCTCCGTCGGCTGGCGACGAATCGAGGTGGGCCGAATGGCCTCGTGGGCCTCCTGGGCATTCTTGGCCTTGGTCTTGTAGAGACGGGCCTGGGGGGGCAGGTGATCCGCCCCGAACCGTTCGACCACGAAGCCCCGGATCTCGTCAAGGGCCTCGTTGGCCAGATTGACCGAATCGGTACGCATGTAAGTAATAAGACCGACGGCGCCACCGCCGATATCCACCCCCTCGTAGAGTTGCTGGGCCACGCGCATGGTGCGCAGGGTGGTAAAGCCAAGCTTGCGCGCCGCCTCCTGTTGCAGAGTGGAGGTGATGAAGGGCGGGGCCGGACTGCGTTTGCGCTGCTTGCGCTCGACACGATCCACGCTGAGTTGGCCGCCCGCGGCCGCGATCAGACCCCGCTCGACCTCCCGGGCCCGGGCCTCGTCGCCGATGGTGAATTGCTCGACTTTGCCGCCCTCGAATTGGGTCAGGCGAGCCTCGAAGCCCTTGCCCTCCTTGGTCGTATCCGCGGCGATGGTCCAGTATTCGCGGGTCTTGAAGGCCTCGATCTCCAGCTCACGCTCGACGATCAGGCGCAGGGCCGGGCTTTGCACCCGCCCCGCCGAGAGCCCGCGCCGCACTTTCTTCCACAGGAGGGGCGAGAGGTTGAAGCCCACCAGATAATCCAGGGCCCGACGGGCCTGCTGCGCATTGACCAGGTCCGTGGAAATTTCCCGGGGATTGGCCACCGCCTCCTGGACGGCGCGCTTGGTGATCTCGTTGAAGACCACCCGGTACACCGGCCGATCGCCCAACTGGCGCCGCTTCTTGAGCAACTCCATCAGATGCCAGGAGATGGCCTCGCCCTCACGGTCCGGGTCCGTCGCCAGGTAGAGGGCCTCGGCCCCCTTGAGCTTGCTGGCGATGGTCTGGACATGCTTTTCGTTGCGCTCGATGACCTGGTACTTCATGGCGAAGCCATCCGCCGTATCGACCGCCCCCTCCTTGGGCACCAGGTCGCGGACATGGCCATAGGAGGCGACAACCTCGAAGTCCGGGCCCAGGTATTTCTTGATGGTTTTGGCCTTGGCAGGCGATTCGACAACGACCAGATTCATAGATGAGGCGCATCCGAGCAGGGTTAGGGGGTTCTGGAAGCGGCTCCGGCCAGGGTTGGCCCTGACGGAAGTCGCCTGGAAGGCTCTTAGGTAATACGATTCCCCGGCACCCCGTCAAGGGGAAGATGGGCCAGGGGTGGAATTTTTCTGGCAAGATTTTTCCGGCAAGGAGTTGAGGAATGCCAGGGTTCCGGTGATGATGCCGCGTCTTTATCGCTGGCTAGGGCGGGCTGAAGCCCCTCTTCCCCGGCGGATTTAGCCAGGGGAGAAAGAGGATGAAGGGCAAAAACCCGCTGATAACCGCCTGCTTGGTCCTGGTGCCGCTAGCCAGCCAGGGCCTGGATTTTACCCACCAGAACGCCTGCACGATCCAGGTCGAGGGTCGCAAGCCCGTCACCACCACCTGTATCTCAACGGGCTGCCTGAAATGCGGAAAACTGGATGTCGAGGTGAAAACGCCGGATGGCAAGGTGTTTGCCATCACCCGGCGCCCCCATCCGGTCAATATCGAGGAGGATAGCTACAGCCTGCAAGGGGGACCCGCCCGGCTGCGCAAAGGCAACCTGGGCGAAGACTCCGTCTGCTACCAGCGCCTGGATCATTCCCTGGAGATCTGTATCGGGCCCTATAACTGACCGCGTTTCTTCAGGCCCCGCGTCCACCCACCCGGCTATAGCGCCCGCCGGGAGAGGCGGCGATCCAGCCGTCCAGTTCGAGCATGAGCAGCATGGAGGAGATGTCGTTCGCCGCCAGGCCGGTGCGCTGGACGAGGAGGTCGACATGCGCCGGGTCCTGGCCCATGGCCTCCAGGAGGCGGCGATAGTCGGCGTCCAGCCCAGCTCCACCCCCGCCGGTGCCTGGGGTCCCGTCATCGCCCTCGGCATCCAGGGCAACCGATGAGTCCGGGCGCAGGTAGCCGACCAGCAGGGGCCCCAGTTCCTCTAGGATGTCCTGAGCGGTCTCCACCAGTTTGGCGCCTTGCTTGATGAGGGCATGGCAGCCTCTGGCCAGGGGGTTATGGATGGAGCCGGGGATGGCGAAGACCTCGCGGCCCTGCTCCGCGGCCAGGCGAGCGGTGATGAGGGAGCCACTGCGGGGGGCGGCCTCCACCACCAGGGTGCCCAGACTGAGGGCGGCGATGAGGCGATTGCGGCGCGGGAAGTTCTCGGATATGGGCCCCATGCCGGGGGGGAACTCGGTGACCAGGCCCCCCTGGGCGGCGATCCGCCGCGCCAGTGGGCGATGGGCGGCGGGATAGATGCGATCGGGACCCGTGCCCATGACGGCCAGGGTGCGGCCGGTCTCCAGGGCGCCCTCGTGGGCGGCGCCATCGATGCCCAGCGCCAGGCCGCTGGTGATGGTCAGTCCACAGGCGGCCAGATGGCGGGCGAAGGCGACCGTCGTCTCCCGCGCCCCCGGGGTGGGGTTGCGACTGCCGACCATGGCCAGTTGGGGATCCAGGAGGAACCCGGGATCGCCCCGGATGTAGAGCACCAGGGGGGCATCCACCAGTTCCGTCAGCCGGCTGGGATAGCGGGGGTCCGAGCGTGCCAGGATCTGGGTGCCCTCCCCCTGGGCCCAGGCCAGGGCCGCCTCCACCAGGTCGGGCCGGGGAGTGCGCAGGGCCTTGATGAGGCTGGGCCGGGCACCGGCGGCGGCCAGGGCGGCGTCGGGCGCCCCCAGCAGGGCCTCCGGACCCCCAAAATGAGCCAGCAGCCGGTTGATCCCCCGGAGACCGGCGCCGGGGGCATTGGCCAGGGTCAGCCAGGGACGCAGGCCCTCCGGGTCCAGGGAGGCGGCCCCCACTAACTCGCCCATGGCCATCAATTCCCCGGCGCCAGGACCCGGTCCTGGATGTGCATAGGCCGGGTGGCCTCCATGACCAGGGCAAAGCTCAGGCGCGGAAAGGCGCGAAACACCATGAGGGTGCCGGCCTTTTCCAGGGGCAGGAGAAAATCCTCGCCCAGGGGGCTGGCGCCCCGATGGAGGGGGAGCGGCATATTGGGATCGGGTTCATCGCTAATCCAACGGTCGGTGCGGAAATCCCCATACCAGAAGTCCTCCGACCAGAACTTCTGATCCTTCCAATCCCAGTCGTCCGCCTGGGCACGCACCTGATCCTTGATCTGCTCGCCACCATTATAAATATCGAAAAGATGACCCGGCGCCACGCCCTGGTTGGTGCCCAGGTCGATGACCACCACGTTCAGACTGCCGATCTGGGAGACACCATTGAGGACGGCCAGGATCTGGGCCTGGTGACCCCGGGGTCCGGGCCTGGGCTGAAAGGTCGGCAGGGGCTCGTTACCCCGCATCGGCACCAGGCGGTCACCGGTGGCAATCTCCTGGCTCATGCTGTCGATGCGTAGGACCGCAGGGTCGCCGGGCCGTTCCAGGGTGGCCTCGGCTACTTGCTGGGCCTGATAGCCCAGGACCTCGCCAGAGGCGGGGTCGCGATAAGGCCCCCCGGGCCTCACCAGCCGGTAACGCCCCTGGACCCCGGCATCCAGGCCGCGGGCATAAACCTTGTCACCTGTCTCGCCCAGGACGCGCCGATCCGGAAAGGCGACCACATAGGGGGCCTGTTCGATTTCCCGGGCGGCCAGGACGTAGGCGTGTTCGATGAAGGGCCGAATGGCGCCGAGGGGGATGACGGCATCGGGCGCTACCAGGGGCGTGACCCGGGTCTTGGGCGACAGCTTGAGGG
>JBASIS010000098.1:0-5011 GCA_049654905.1 Chromatiaceae bacterium | reverse complement strand
ACCCAGGGCCGCATCCCCGCTAGCCAGGTCGAGCGCTTCCTCCTGGCCGAGGTCCGCGCCGGGGTCCAAGAGCGGCTCCTGGCCCTGCACGGCAACGCTTGCGGCGTGGTGGATGCCGAGACCCAGGCGGACCTGGATCGCTTCGCCGCCGATGTCCTGGCCAGCGTGGCCGCCGGTAAGCGCTTTCTGTTCCGCAGCGCCGCCAGTCTGCTCACGGCCCTGGCCCGCCTGCCCGCCCAGCCGGTGGCGCCGGCAGCCATGCGCGAATATGTGCGCGGTGGCCGGCCGGGTGCCGTCATCGTCGGCTCCCATGTCAAGAAGACCACCGACCAGTTGGCGTGCCTCCTCCAGCAAGCCGGGGTGGGAGCGGTGGAGATCGACGTGGACCGCATCCCCACCGAGGGCGCGGACCTTCTGGCCGCGACCCTGGCCCGGGCCGCGGAGCTGCATGACCAGGGCCTGACGGCGGTGATCTTCACCAGCCGGGTCGAGCGTACCTTCGCCGATCAGGCCACGCGTCTGGCCTTTGGCGACCAGGTCTCCGCCTTCCTCATGGAGGTCGTGCGCGGCCTGCCCCGCGATCTGGGTTTTCTGATCAGCAAAGGGGGCATCACCTCCAACGATGTCCTCTCCAGCGGCCTGGCCCTGGGCGCCTCCCGGGTCCTGGGCCAGATCCTGCCCGGCTGCTCCGTGGTGCGCTGCCCGGCGGATCACCCCCGTTACCCGGATCTGCCGGTGGTCATTTTCCCTGGCAATGTCGGGGATGAGGAGGGCTTGGCAAAGGTCTATGGCCGATTGACCGGGATCGGGCTTGGAGAATAGGGGGCGAGGTGTAGCCGTGTCATCAACTCGCGGGGCCTTGTCCTGCCAGGGTTGTTAGCGGCTTACGCCACGCCACCTTAGGACCGGCTTGCTCGACACCGGATGGCAATAGCGTGGCTTTTGACAGTCCGGTGGATGGATGGGTTCGGCATCTGATGAGAGAGTTACTTGGCCTTGTGTTGGGACACATACTCGCGCAACGCTTCGTCCATGCGGGTTTGCCAGCCGGCTCCAGTTGCGCGGAAATAGGCGAGCACTTCCGGGCTATATCTCACCGCGACTTGTTCCTTCGTCGGGAGCCTGTTTGGCCCGCGAGTACGGCGCGCGGCAACCACTTTGCGCAGTTCGTCCGCCGAATGAGTGACAAATGCATTATTCCAATCGTCCGGTTTGGTAGCCGGAGCATCATTTACAGAAACGTGTCCACGCTTCACGTTCATGTTTTTCCGCCTTTCGCGCCGAAATTATGTGAGGCCATTCGTCATCGCCCGGCGTCCAGACAACGAACAGCATTTCTCCCGCGTGCCAGCCGACGCTCTGGAAGCGCAAATCACCATAGGCTTCGCGTACATCTTCGCGGGTCAGCAGATCACCATCAAAGAAACCCGACAGCGCCGCCAGATCAATGCCGTGCTTGGCGATGTTCGCTTCGCGCTTGGCTTCGTCAAAGGTGATCATTGGCAAAGCGTAGATGCAATATGATCAGAAATCAAGGCAAACTGTAGATGCAATCAGAGGGCCGGCATCTGCTGAGGATTGGTCATTTGGCCACGGTACCTTCCGTTATGGACGCGAGAGCCTGTGGTGTACTGACTGTAATACACTGTAATGGTTTGGAAAGAGGCTTGGGACCCGGTGGCGTGACGACCTGCGGGACCGCCTCCAGGGAAGGTGGCTGGGCCAGGTATTGCCAAACCTCATAAACATCTCCATTTTGCGTATAGTCGCGGCTGCGGACAAGACGAAGCGAAGGGGCTTTCCTCAATGATGACTGAACGGTGCACAGGCCAACAACAGGGCAATCATGACCAGGGCGACCCTCGGCGGGGTGTCCCGCCTTCAGGCGCCCATCATCCCGACTTAGCCCTGACCCCCCAGGCCCGTGCCGCCCGCCAAGCGGAACTGGTGGCCGGCCTTCTGGGAATATTACCGGCAACCTTCGTGCTGCACGAGGCGGAGGACCTGCACCCCTACGAGTGCGATGGCCTCTCCGCCTACCGTCAATTGCCCCTGGCGGTGGCCTTGCCCGGCCAAATCGAGGAGGTCCAGGCCATCCTGCGCCTCTGCCAGCGGCTGGGGGTGCCGGTGGTCGCCCGGGGCGCGGGCACCGGCCTGTCCGGCGGGGCCTTGCCCCACGCGGACGGCCTGCTGCTGTCCCTGGCGCGACTCAAGGCCATCCTCCACATCGACCCCCTGGCGCGCACCGCCCGGGTCCAGCCGGGGGTGCGCAACCTGGCCATCTCCGAGGCGGCGCGCCCCCATGGCCTCTACTATGCTCCGGACCCCTCATCCCAGATCGCCTGCACCATCGGCGGTAATGTGGCGGAAAATGCCGGGGGCGTGCATTGCCTCAAATACGGGCTGACGGTCCATAACCTGCTGAAACTGGAGGTCATTACCATGGCAGGGGAGCGTCTGACCCTGGGCGCCGATGCCCTGGATGCCCCCGGCTATGACCTGCTCGCCCTCATGACCGGCTCCGAGGGCCTGCTCGGGGTGGTGGTCGAGATCACCGTCCGCCTCCTCTCCCTGCCGGAGCGGGCCCAGGTGCTGCTCGCCGCCTATGACGACATCGGCCAGGCCGGCGCGGCGGTGGGGGCCATTATTGCCGCGGGCATCATCCCCGCTGGCCTGGAGATGATGGACAATCCCGCCATCCGTGCCGCCGAGGCCTTCGTCCACGCCGGCTACCCGGTGGAGGCGGCGGCCATCCTGCTGTGCGAGCTGGATGGCGCCAACGAGGAGGTGTCGCAGGATATCCTGCGGGTGCGCCAGATCCTCCTGGAGAGCGGCGCCATCGAGGTGCGCACCGCCCGGGACGAGGCCGAGCGGCTGCTGTTCTGGAAGGGACGCAAGGCGGCCTTTCCCGCCGTCGGTCGCCTGTCGCCGGATTATTACTGCATGGATGGGACCATACCGCGCCGCCGCCTGTCCGAGGTGCTGGGGCGCATCGCCGCCATGTCCACCGCCTATGGCCTGCCGGTGGCCAATGTCTTCCATGCCGGGGATGGCAACCTCCACCCCCTCATCCTCTACGATGCCAATGTGCCCGGGGAGTTGGAGCGGACGGAGGAACTGGGCGGCAAGATCCTGGAGCTGTGCGTTGAGGTGGGCGGTACGATCACCGGCGAGCATGGCGTCGGCAAGGAAAAGATCAACCAGATGTGCGTCCAGTTCCAGCCCCAGGAACTGGCCCAGTTCCATGCCGTCAAGGCCGCCTTCGATCCGGCTGGCCTGCTGAATCCCGCCAAGGCCGTGCCCACCCTGCATCGCTGCGCCGAGTTCGGGGCCATGCACGTCCACGCCAATCAGCTTAAGTTTCCCGACCTGCCGAGGTTCTGAGTGATGACAGAAAGCATTAATCAGGACCTTACCCAAGAGTTGGCGGAGCGGGTGGCCGCGGCTCATGGCGCGGGTGGCCCGCAGCGCATCCAGGGCGGCGGCAGCAAGACCTGGCTGGGGCGAACCGTGGCGGGGGAGGCGCTGGAGGTCGCCGGTCATCGCGGCATCCTCGGCTACGAGCCTACCGAACTCGTTATCACCGCCCGGGCCGGTACGCCCCTGGCCGAGATCAAGGCCGTCCTGGCCGAGCGCGGTCAGTGGCTGGCCTTCGAGCCGCCCCATTTTGACGCGCGCCTCGATCCCGATGGCCGGCCCGGCGCTGACGCTGACGCCACCCTGGGGGGGACTATCGCCTGCGGCCTCTCGGGTCCCGCCCGGCCCTATGCCGGTTCCGCCCGGGACTTCGTCCTGGGGGTCAGGATCATCAATGGCCGCGGGGAGGTGCTGCGCTTTGGCGGCGAGGTGATGAAAAACGTCGCCGGTTATGACCTGTCGCGCCTCATGGTCGGGGCCCAGGGCACCCTGGGCGTCTTGCTGGAGGTCAGCCTCAAGGTGTTGCCGCGCCCGGCCACCGACCTGACCCTGGCCCTCGAACTCACGGCGGGGGAGGCCATCGACCGCTTCAACCGCTGGGCCGGTCAGCCCTTGACCCTGAGCGCGGCCTGCCATGACGGCGAACGGGCCTATGTGCGGCTCGCCGGCAGCGAGGCGGCGGTGCAGGCTGCGCGCGCCCGGTTGGGGGGCGAGGCGGTGGGGGCGGGGGCCGATTTCTGGCGCGGCGTGCGTGAACTGAGCCATGCCTTCTTCCGGAGTCCGGCGCCCCTGTGGCGGTTGTCTCTACCGCCCACCGCGCCCCATGATCCCCGTCTGGGCCGCCAGTTCATCGACTGGGGCGGGGCTCTGCGCTGGGTCCAGGGTGAGCAACCTCAGTGGCCGGCGGCCCAGGCCCTGGGGGGGCACGCCACCTATTACGGCCGCGGGCCTGCCGGCCAGCCGGACCTTCAGGCGGGTGGCCAGGCGGGCGATCCGCCGGGCGGGCAGGTTTTTCAGGCCCTGCCGCCGCCCCTGCTGGCCCTCCACCAGCGCCTCAAGGCCGCCCTCGATCCGCGCGGCATCCTTAATCCTGGCCGCCTCTATCGGGATTTATAGGTATGCAGACCCAACTGGCCGCTTTCATTCGCGACAGTCACCAGGGCCAGGAGGCGGATGCCATCCTGAGATCCTGCGTGCACTGCGGTTTCTGCACCGCCACCTGTCCCACCTACCAGCTCCTGGGCGATGAACTGGACGGACCCCGGGGCCGCATCTATCTGATCAAGCAGGTTCTGGAAGGCCAGACCCCCAGCCGCAAGACCCAACTCCACCTGGATCGCTGTCTGACCTGCCGCTCCTGCGAGACGACCTGCCCCTCGGGCGTGCGCTATGGTCGTCTGGTGGATATCGGCCGTGCCGCCGTCGAGGCCGCCGTGCCGCGCCCCTGGGACGAGCGGCTGGCGCGGCGCCTGCTGCGCTGGCTGGTGCCCTCGCGGTTGCGCTTCGGCCTCTTTCTCGGTCTTGGCCAACTGTTCCGCCCCCGGCTGCCGGCGAGTCTGAAGGCCAAGGTGCCGCCGCGCCGGGTCGCCGGACC
>JBASIS010000097.1:0-9763 GCA_049654905.1 Chromatiaceae bacterium | reverse complement strand
AGCGGGCACTAGCTCCTTTTCGATGCTGGGTAGCTCGGGGGCGGTGGCAATCAACTCGCTAAGATCAAGGGCAAGGGGAGGGTGGACAACCTCCGTGCCGCCCTGAACGACCCTGGGGGCTTCTTTAGGCACCCGGGGTGCGACCTTGACCGGTGGCACGGGCTGTTCCGGGGGTAGCGCCAGCGCCGCCGGGGCCTGGGTCACGACCACCGGCGGAGCCGGGGTGGCCGGTGCCTTCGGGTTGATCGCGGGCTTCTTGGGTTCGGCAGATTTCTTGGCCATCGCAGTGTCCTGGGCTCGGTTCCCGCCGTTGGCTGGCAACGGTCAAGATCAAGACCGCCATCGCGGCGGCCATTACAACGATAATTTCGCTTCTAGCGTCCTGGCGCCCCTAGCGCCACGGGCAAGAGGGATGAGAAGGGTTCATTCCTCGGTCTCGACGATCACGCCGCTGCCATCCCGGCTTTCAATGATCACCAGCTTACCCAGGGTCGGGTGCCGCATGGCCCAGACATTGAAGTCCTGGTGGGCCTGAGCGGTAACGATCTCGCTTTCTTCACGAAGGTCTTGGAGGACCTGAGGTTCGGCATCGAAGGTGCGCATCTGGTCTTTCCTGAATGGGGTGGCAGGTCATTGGGAGAGGCTGAGGGACACTCCTACCTCATAGTTTAACGGCAAGCGGCCGAGGATTCCCGAAATCCTCGCCGATCCCAACCCTCATCCCTCCTGTTGCCGCTCCCGCACCAGGGTGGCGACCTCCCGCTGGACCAGCTCCATGAAGGCCCGCTGAAAGGCCCGCGGGTACTTTGACCGGGCCTGGGCCATGCGGGTCACCTCCCAGGGGAAGAGATGGCTGAGGTCCCGGCGACCCAGATCCCCGTCGAGTTGGGGGTCGTAGGCCAGGTCGGCGATGATGCCCACGCCGAAGCCTTCGCGAACATAGGTCTTGATGACGTCCGCATCGGCGGCGCTCACCGTCACCCTGGGCTTCAGGCCTTCGCGCGCAAAGGCGTCGCTGAAGTGCCCACGTCCGGTGAAACCCAGGACATAAGTGACCAGGGGCTGGTCGCCAAGTAGTTCCAGGCTGATGGGCCGGACCGCCAGCAGGGGATGATCCCGAGGCGCGATCAGGCAGCGATTCCAGCGATAACAGGGCGAGGAAATCAGGTCAGGGTGTTGGCCAATGGCCTCGGTACAGATGGCCAGATCCACGGAATCACGCAGCACCATGGCCACTAACTGGCTCGGCGTACCCTGGTGAAGTTGGATTTCCACCTCGGGGAAGGACTCGCGAAAGCGGCGGATCAGCGGGGGGAGCACATAACGCGCCTGGGCATGGGTGGTGCCAATGCGCAGGATACCCCGGCTTTCCTCCTTCTGATCCTGGCCGATGGCGAGGATATTCGCCGCTCCCGCCAGGGTCGCGTGGGCATGCCGCACCACCTCGTCCCCGGCGGGCGTCAGACCCAGCAGCCGCTTGCCATGGCGCTGGACCAAGGGTACGCCCAGTTCCTCCTCCAGGTGCTTTAGGTGTTGGGAGACCGCTGGCTGCACCAGATTCAAATGGTCTGCGGCGCGACTGACGTTGAAATCGGCCTCCACCAGGGCGATCAGGGAGCGGAGTTGGCGTAGTTCCATATCATAATTCGTGATAAAAAATCGAAATTCATTATTTCACATCATCAAAGGCCCGAACCATACTCCCTTGCAAGCCGCTAAGGCGGCACCCACCCCAACCAGATAATCCGGGAGTTGATCGTCATGCCCAACCTTCACAGCCAGATCCTTGCCACCCAGCCCCACCTTGCTTACCAGCTTTTCGATGAGGATGGTTTTCTGATCGACCCCTCCCTGTGGAGTGAACAGCTTGCTCGGACGCTAGCCGAGGAAGAGGGTCTGGAGCAGCTTACCGCCGAGCATTGGCGGGTCATCGGCTTTATCCGCGATAAATTTCTGCGGCTCGGTGCCCCATCTAACCTACGCCAAGTCTGCCGCGGCACCGAACTGTCCCGGACGCAAATCAAGAACCTGTTCGGCGGTTGCCTGGTTATCTGGCGCATTGCCGGTCTGCCAAATCCGGGCGAGGAAGCCAAAAGTTACTTGAATTGAGGGGGTGAAAGATAACGGCCGCCAGGTTCTGGACCCGGTCGCCGCAAACTAATGCCCCACTCGGCTAGTAACATCCTTGTCATCTGGGCTAAACTCCGCTCGGTCACGGCCATCACCCCTGGCATGGCGTCAGGCACCGGCGGTGGCGATCAAAATCACCACAATGAGGAGCCCATATCACCATGAAACGCCCTTCCATCCTGTTAGGCCTGCTGTGCCTGGGCCTTGCCTTCGTGGCCCAGGCCGAGGAACCCATCGTCATCAAATTCAGCCACGTCGTGGCGGCGGATACCCCCAAGGGTAAGGCAGCGGAACATTTCGCCAAGCTCGCCAACGAGAAGACGCAGGGCAAGGTTAAAGTCGAGGTCTTTGCCAACAGCACCCTCTATAAGGATAAGGAGGAGGTCGAGGCCCTGCAGCTCGGTTCGGTCCATATGCTGGCCCCTTCGCTGGCCAAGTTTGGCCCCCTGGGGGTCAAGCAGTTCGAGGTCTTTGACCTGCCCTACATCTTTGATGGCTACGAACAGCTACATACCGTCACCGAGGGCCCCATCGGCAAGGATCTGCTGGCCAAGCTGAGCGACAAGGGTATTCTGGGACTGGCCTATTGGGACAATGGGTTCAAGGTCATGAGCGCCAACAAGGCCCTGCGCGAGGTCAAGGACTTCCGCGGCCAGAAGATGCGTATCCAGTCCTCCAAGGTTCTTGAAGCCCAAATGAAGGCGCTTGGCGCCAGCCCCCAGGTCATGGCCTTCTCCGAGGTCTATCAGGCCCTCCAGACCGGCGTCGTGGACGGTACCGAAAATCCGCCCTCCAACCTTTACACCCAGAAGATGTTCGAGGTGCAGAAGTATGTGACCAAATCCGATCATGGCTATCTGGGCTATGCGGTCATTGTCAACAAGCCCTTCTGGGATGGCCTGCCGGCCGATATCCGCAAGTCCCTGGAAGAGGCCATGGTCGAATCGACCACCTACGCCAATGACATCGCCAAGCAGGAAAACGAGGAATCCCTGGCCAAGGTCAAGGCGAGCGGCAAGAGCGAGATCATCGAACTGACGCCCGAGCAGAAGACGAGTTGGAAAAAGGCCTTATCCAAGGTCCATAAGGAAATGGCTGATCGCGTCGGCGCTGAGCTGATTGAGTCCATCTATAAGGCGACCGGCAACGACATGAGTAAGCTTTAACCGGCTCCGGGCTAAGGGGCGCGGGTTCCCGCGCCCCTTAGCCGGCCCTCCCGAGCGCCAAGCTACACTACCGCTCATCGCCTGACATAGGGTCGGGACGCGATCCCGGCCCGCCGGAGGTTCGCCGTGTTAAAAATCCTCGACCACTTGGAGGAATGGCTGATCGCCTTCCTCATCGGGGCCGCGACCCTGATCATCTTCGTTGCCGTCGTCCACCGTTATACCCTTGATATGGCGGCGACCTGGGAATGGGATGCCCTCTACGATGCCCTCTTTCTCATCAACATGGGTTGGGCTCAGGAACTCACCATCTACATGTTCGTCTGGATGGCCAAGTTCGGCGCCGCCTATGGCGTGCGGACCGGCATCCATGTGGGCGTCGATGTCCTCATCAATAACCTCAAGGACTCGGTGAGATCCAAATTCGTCCTCTTCGGACTCTTCGCCGGGGCCCTCTTTACCGGTACCGTCGGCTCCTTCGGCGTCACCTTCGTCTGGCACCTGGCCCATACCGCCCAGACCACCCCGGACCTGGAAATGCCGGTCTGGATCGTCTATCTGGCCATTCCCCTGGGTTCCTACCTCATGTGCTTCCGTTTCCTGCAGGTCGCCTGGTCCTTCTATCGCACCGGTGAACTGCCCCAGCACGAGCATGCGCGCGTCGAGGGCCTTGAAGAGGAGGTAGAGGCGGCCCAAGACTTGGGGCGCGAGGAACAAGTCTATATCGGCGAGGCGGTCAGCCTGACCGAGGAGCGCGAGCATATCCACGGTGCCCGCCCGCCCGATGACGGCACCCAGGGTCCCCAGGCTGGCAAGAAGGAGGAGCGTCCATGAACGGTTTGATCATTTTCGGCATTCTGGTGGCCCTGATGATCACCGGCATGCCGGTATCCATCGCCCTGGGTCTGACGGTACTCACCTATCTCTTTGCCTTTACCGAGGTGCCCATCGAATCGGTGGGCCTCAAGCTCTTCACCGGCATCGAGAAGTTCGAAATCATGGCGATCCCCTTCTTCATTCTGGCCGGAAACTTCCTGACCCATGGCGGGGTGGCGCGACGCATGATCAATTTCGCTACCAGCATGGTGGGTCACTATCATGGCGGCCTGGGTCTGGGGGCCGTCTTTGCCTGCGCCCTCTTTGCCGCCGTTTCCGGATCCTCGCCGGCGACCGTGGTGGCCATTGGTACCATCCTGCTGCCGGCCATGGTCAAGCAGGGCTTTCCGACGCGTTTCGGCGTCGGCACCATCGCCAGTGCCGGCGGCCTGGGCATCCTGATCCCACCCTCCATCGTCATGGTGATGTACGCCGTCTCCACCAATTCCTCGGTGGGGGCTCTCTTTATTGCCGGCCTCCTCCCGGGGTTGGTGCTGGCGCTGATGCTAGGCTTCACCACCTGGTATATCGCCCGCCGCAACGGTTATCCGCGCTTGAAGCGGGTCAACTGGGCGGGGCGCCTCAAGGCTTTTCGCAGTTCGGTCTGGGGCCTGTTGCTGATCGTGCTCGTCATGGGCGGCATCTATTCCGGCATCTTCACACCCACCGAGGCGGCGGCCATGAGCGCCGTTTACGCCTTCTTCATCGCCGTCTTCGTTTACAAGGACCTGACAATCAAATCGGTTGGCCGCGTCCTGCTGGACTCGGCCAATATGTCGGCTATGCTGCTCTACATCATCACCAACGCCGTCCTCTTCTCCTTCATCCTGACCTACGAAAATATCCCCCAGGCCCTCGCTCAGTGGCTGGTGGAGACGGGGCTGGGGCCGATCGGCTTCCTGGTGGTGGTGAATCTTATGCTGCTCCTAGCGGGCAACATCATGGAGCCTTCCTCCATCATTCTGATCACGGCCCCCATCCTCTTTCCCGTGGCGATGGCCCTGGGGATTGATCCGATCCATTTCGGGATCATCATCGTGGTCAACATGGAGATCGGCATGATCACGCCGCCGGTGGGTCTCAATCTCTACGTGGCGAGCGGTATCTCCAGGCTCGGCATGACGGAGACCACCATCGCCTGCTTTCCCTGGCTGCTCACCATGCTGCTCTTCCTCCTGATCATCACCTATTGGCCGCCGCTTTCCCTCTGGCTGCCCAGGACCATGGGGATGATGTAGGTGCCGCCTAGGCCAACCGCGACCGCTGGCGTGGGCGCCCAGACCTACGCCAGCGGTCTTTTCTCCCCTAGGGCTGTTCCGAGACCCCGGCCCGGTTCTCCGCTTCTGGCACCTGGGTCGCGAGGACCTTGTCGATGGTCCGGCCATCCATGTCCACGATCTCCAGCCGCCAACCTTCCCAATTCACCACGTCGGCCACAGCGGGCAGGCGTCCCGTAAGTAGCATCATCATGCCGCTCAGGGTGTTATAGCGGCCGTGCTCCTCTTCCGGGACCGCCGAGAGGCCAAGGCGATCCTTGAGCTCCGGCACCGGGATATGGCCATCCAGTAGCCAGCCGCCATCCTCCCGTTGCACCGCCCAGGAGTTCTCGGGATCGGTGGGGCTCATCTCCCCCGTGATCGCCTCGATCAGGTCCTGAAGGGTGACGATGCCCAGAACTTCGCCATATTCGTCCACCACGAAGGCCATGTGCACCTTGGAGTGGCGGAAGTTGTCGAGCAGATCCATGCCACTGCTGGTCTCGGGGACATAGAGCGGTTCCTGGAGCGCCTGGTCGGCCAATTCCCGCGGGTGGCCGCGCACGGCGTTGCACAGCCATTTGCTGGCATCCACGACTCCCACCACCTCGTTCAGGTCGCCATGCACCACCGGGAAGCGG
Source organism: Chromatiaceae bacterium (assembly GCA_049654905.1). Classification (GTDB taxonomy): domain Bacteria; phylum Pseudomonadota; class Gammaproteobacteria; order Chromatiales; family Chromatiaceae; genus M0108. Next base: position 3,694 of record JBASIS010000097.1, on the reverse strand, counting down.
GCATGGTCCGTGGACTCGACCCGTGCCAGGTTGTCCTCGAAAGAGGCCTCCAGATCGAGCACGACCACATCCCCGCGGGGCACCATGAGAGAGCCGATGGGGCGGTCGTCCAGGCGGAACACATTGCGGACCATGGCGTGCTCCTGGGATTCGATGACGCCCGCGGTCGTGCCCTCGGCCAGCATGGCGTGAATCTCCTCCTCGGTCACCGGGCTAGTGGTGTTCTCCTTGATACCCAGCAGGCGCAGGGAGCCGCGGGTGGACAGGGATAGGAGCAGCACGAAGGGCTTGGTGGCCACGGCCAGCCATTCGATGGGTCGGGCCACCAGGCGCGCCAGGGTCTCGGGGTGGGATTGGCCGATGCGCTTGGGCACCAGTTCACCCGCAACGATGGCGAAATAGGTGATGACGACCACCACCAGACCCGTGGCGCTAATGAAACTGTAGTCCTCCGCCAGGCCCAGGGACATCAGCCAGCCCGCCATGGGGTCCGCCAACGCGGCCTCGCCGACGATACCGCTGAGAATACCGATGGCCGTTATGCCAATCTGGATGGTGGACAGAAAGCGGGTCGGGTCTTCACCCAGCTTGATGGCGGCCGCGGCAGCCTTATCCCCCTGATCAATGAATTTCTGTAACCGCGCCCGGCGGGCGGTGACCAGCGCGATTTCGGACATGGCCAGGAGGCCATTGATTAGGATGAGGACGAGGAGTAAGGCAATTTCCATGGTGTGGTTTGGTATGAAAAGGCGGTAGGCGAAAAAGCGCGTCTTCCGCGAGCTTGAGGCTCAAGGGGCTTGCGGCATGACCGGTCAAGGACCCGGTATCGGCGGTGGGCAAGGGTAATGGGTTCATCTTACCCGACCCTGGCCAACTTAGCCTCGGGCTGATGCCCCCTTGGGAAGGCGCTCCAGGCGCCAGGATCCCGGGTTGATCTTCATGTCAGGTTAACGGGGTGTCCAAGCCTTGAGGCCAGGTTCCGCGCCTGATTTTCTTGACAGGCCCGGGGCCGCTCCCGACCATAGGCCAACCTTTGCCCATCGCCCAGGAGACCCGTATGGAAGCACTCGAGTTCGTCATGGATATCTTCTTCAATCTGCGTGAAAACCTGGATCAGTGGACCATCATGCTTGGCCCCTGGCTGTATCTGCTGCTCTTTCTGGTGATCTTTGCCGAGACGGGGCTGGTCGTGACGCCCTTTCTGCCGGGTGACTCGCTCCTGTTCGCGCTGGGGGCCCTGGCCGCGACCGGACCCTTGGATATCGGGCTGCTGTTCCTGCTGCTGACCCTGGCGGCGATCCTCGGGGACGCCGTCAACTACGCGATCGGGCGTCATTTGGGGCCGAAGGTCTTCCACCGCGAGGACTCCCGTTTCCTGAATAAGGCCCATCTGGTCCGCACCCAGCACTTCTACGAGAAGTATGGCGGCAAGACCATCGTCCTGGCCCGCTTCGTCCCCATCGTCCGGACCTTCGCGCCCTTCGTGGCGGGCATCGGGACCATGAGTTACCGGCGCTTCGCCCTCTTCAACGTCACGGGGGCCATCGCCTGGGTGGCGGTCTGTCTCTTTTCCGGCTACTGGTTCGGCAATCTGCCCTGGGTCAACCAGCATTTCGAACTGGTGGTGGTAGGCATCGTCCTGGTCTCGGTGATGCCCATGGTCGTCGAGTATCTGCTTGCCCAACGGCGCGCCCGTCAGGCCCTGTCCGCCTAGGCCCCGCCATGAAAGGTTTGTTGCGTACCAAGGCGATCAACTCCGATCATCACCTGACCGACACGGGGCTGCGGCGCATCCTGGGGCCCCTGGACCTGACCTTGCTCGGTATCGGCGCCGTCATCGGCGCGGGTATCTTCGTCCTGACCGGGGTGGCCGCCGCCACTCAGGCCGGGCCGGCCATCATCCTCTCCTACGTCATCGCCGGCCTGGCCTGCGCCTTTGCCGGCCTGGCCTACGCGGAACTGGCCGCGGCCATTGGCGGTTGCGGCAGCGCCTACGGCTACAGCTACGCGGGTTTCGGGGAGTTGGTGGCCTGGATCATCGGCTGGGACCTGATTCTGGAGTACGCGGTCGCGGTGTCGGCGGTTGCCATTGGCTGGTCGGCCTACGCCAACAATGCCCTCCAGGCGGCGGGTCTGGCGCTGCCGCCGACCCTACTCAAGGGGCCCCTGGAAGGCGGACTCATCAATCTGCCGGCGGCGGCCATCGTGCTGATCCTGGGGCTGCTGCTGATGCTGGGGGTGCGCCAGAGCGTACGCTTCAATGCCACCATGGTCCTGGTCAAGCTGCTGGCCATCGGCGTCTTTATCACCATCGCCTTCTCCCATGTCGATCCGGCCAACTGGTCCCCCTTCATGCCCTTCGGCTGGAGCGGGGTGATTGGCGGGGCGGCCCTGGTCATCTTTGCCTACCTCGGCTTCGATGCGGTATCCACCGCCGCCGAGGAGGCCCGTAACCCCCAGCGCGACCTGCCCATCGGTATCCTGGCCTCCCTGGCCTTCTGCACCCTCATTTACATCCTGACCGCGGGACTCCTGACCGGAGTGGTCCCCTACACCACCCTCAATGTGGGCTCGCCGGTGGCGGATGTGGTGCTGCGCCTGGGCTATCCCTGGGGCGCCGGCCTGGTGGCGGCCGGGGCTATCGCCGGCCTGACGACGGTCATGCTGGCCATGTACTACGGGCTCACCCGCGTCTTCCTCGCCATGGCCCGGGATGGCCTCCTGCCGCCCCTGTTCGCCCGGGTCAACCGTCGCACCCAGACCCCGATCCGGGTCATCCTGGTGGCGGGGCTGGTGATGGCGGCCATCGCCGGGCTCACCCCCATCGGTGACGTGGCGGAACTGGTGAATATCGGCACCCTGGCGGCCTTTTTTCTGGTCTGCATCGGCGTCATCGTGCTCCGTTACAAGCACCCAGATCTGCCCCGACCCTTCCGCACCCCCTTCTCGCCCCTAGTCCCCTTGCTGGGGGCTGCCTCCTGTTTCTTCCTGATGGCGAATTTGCCCTGGGTGACCTGGCTGCGGTTTGGCATCTGGATGGCCCTCGGCCTCCTGGTGTACTTTGCCTATTCCTATCGTCACAGCACCCTGGCGACCACGAGCCCGGCGCCGGAGGCGCCAGAGCCTCTGCAAGGCTAGGTCGGCGGGCTGCCAGGGTGGTTTGCGGTCGCCCGCTGGGAAGCTGCCGGTATCCCACGAGCCTCGATGCCCTAACCCCACCCTGGGGTAGTTCAAAACCCTTCGCCGTTGGTGGGTCGGTTGAGGTGGCCACTGATCGTAATCCGAGGCCCGCCGCCCGCACCGCCCTTGCGCCCGACCAGGTGGGTGGTCGCGCGGGGACAGTTCGGTCCGCATGGCTCAACGGGGGTTGGCGAGGATCCCTGCTTCCAGCCGACGCAAGGTTTCCAGAGCCGCCGGGAAGTCCAGCGCCTCCAGGTGCCGTAGCAGCTCGTGTCCGTCCCTGGGCGCTGCCGCGCTGATCCAGCCCTCCAGCCAGGGCAGGTGCGCGAGGGCGCGGGTGTTGCCGGCCTCCAGCAGCGCTGCCAGGTCGTGGATGCGCCGGCTGGGTTCTACCGGGCCTGACTCGTCGTCGCCCACGGATGCCTCTTCCACGGCCGAGACCTCCCGCTCCGCGAGGACCGCCAGGGCTGCCTCGGCCGTGGCGAAAAAGCGGGCCCGCCATGCGGTGTCGAGG
>JBASIS010000096.1:0-1969 GCA_049654905.1 Chromatiaceae bacterium | reverse complement strand
GAAATGAGGCCAAGTCCGGCAAGCCCACCGCCGAGTTCAAGCGTCAACTGCGCGCCCTGGAGCAGGAGGAGCCCATTCGACCCCGCGAGCCTCGCGTGCTCTTCACCGACGCCACCCCCGAAGCGCTCGCCTATGGCCTGGTGAAAGGCTGGCCAAGCGGAGGCGTTTTCAGCGCCGAGGCCGGACTCGTCCTCGGGGCCAGTGGCATGGGCAAAGATTCGATCCTGCGGAACCTGGCCTTGTTCAATCAACTGTGGGACGGCGCCAGCTTCCGCATTGACCGCAAAACCTCGGAATCCTTCCAGGTAAGCGGCGTCCGCGCCAGCGCCCATCTGTTGATCCAGCAGGCCGCCCTTCTCGACTTCATCGACCGCGCCGGCACCCTGGCCAGAGGTAGCGGCTGGTTCGCCCGCTTCCTCATCGCCCACCCGGAATCCACCCAAGGCACCCGCGCCTTCCGCGAGGCCCCGGCCCATTGGCCAGCGCATAGCCGCTACTGCGCCCGCGTTCTGGAACTCCTCAAGGCCGAACTCCCGACCAAAGACGATGGCACGCTGGCCCCGCCGCTCCTGGACCTCGACCCCCAGGCCAAAGCCGCCTGGATTCAGTTTCACGACGCGATAGAGCGCGAACTGGCCGACGGCGGAGAACTGCGCCAGGTCCGCGACGTCGCGGCCAAATGTGCGGACACCGCCGCCCGCCTCGCGGCGATCTTTCATGTCTTCGTGGACGGCCCGACCGGCGCCATCGGCCTCGCCGCCTTTGAATCCGCAGCGCGGGTGGTGGCCTGGCATTTGCTCGAGTCCCGCCGCTTCTTCGGAGAATTGGCCCTGCCGCAAGAACTGGCCGACGCCGCTCGACTGGATGCCTGGCTGATCGCCACCGCCCAGCGCGAGCGCACCGCCCTGGTCCCCAAGAATCAGGCTCGCCAGTTCGGCCCGCTCCGCGACGGTGAACGCCTGGATCGGGCCATCAAGGAGCTCGACGCCCTCGACCGGCTGCGCATCGTGAAGGAGGGCCGACGGCTGATCCTGGCCCTGAACCCCGTCATCCTGGCCGAGGAGGACTCCAATGGGTAGCCACCTCCTCGACCTCATTCACGGCCACCGCACCCCGCCGCCCTCTGTCGCGGGGGAGGCTACTACGCCCAAAACTGCTATTCCTGCTATTCAACAAGGCCCCCGCGCCAACGATAGCAACAGTAGCAACTTTCGACGTGGAACACCCCCAGTGCCCCCATCGGTCCCGGTTACGCCAGGGGCTCAAGACGCCCAAGTGCCCCGCCGCCTCTGGCTGGTGCAAACGGGAGACCGTACCTGGATCAGCGCATCCTTCACCCCACCCCAAACCATCCGCGAGGTACGGGATTATTGGCACCCCGAGGCCCTGGCCATCATCGAGGAGGAGGCATAGCACCCGGTCACAACCGCCCCTTCCCCACCAAACCAACCACGACACGAGATAACCAATGCACAACCACCTTCCAACCCCCGTCCACGAACGCCTCACCTGGCATAACCTCAACACTGACCTTGTAATTCTCTCGGCCTGCGTTGATGAAATGGATACCCCGCACTTCGACCTGACGCCCATCGTCGCCTGGGAGGCCGAACGGCTCGATGGACAATGGATCGCTGACCGCCCCATCGGTATCCAATCCCTCGACAACGACCCGTGGTGCCTCTGGGACCGTAAATTGAACCGCTGCTTCAGTCCCGTGGGAGTGCGATGGATAGGCGGCATTGATCCCAAGGAAGCGAAAGCCATCCTCGCGGACGCCGCCCGGCATACCGCCCCCTGAGACACCCCCTTGGTTTGCGCAGGAGTGCGAACCGCGACCTTCCCTCCTCTGGCGATATTTTTTCCAACCCGCCGAAAAAACCCCCTCGTAGGCGCCCCGTAGCGCCCGCCGCAGACCCCACCCCTGGCTTTGCCCTTACCCGCCCACGCAACGCGTCAGACAGCCACG
>JBASIS010000095.1:0-11412 GCA_049654905.1 Chromatiaceae bacterium | reverse complement strand
GGATGCGACCGCCAAAGGTGTCGACCGCTACCGGGCCGGTAAGGGCCGTCAGCACCGTCGAGGGGGCTTCACCTGGAGGGTGAATGGTCAGTTGGTTCATGGGCACCTCCTTTGGCCATTATTTCATCAGGTTGGCTGGAATAAGGCAAGGGGTAACTGCCCTTTTTAGGTTTATGGCTTTGAAATGGTCGATGTCGAACATCACCACGGACAGGGGGTCACCGTAGCGAAGGGTCCGGGCCATTTCGAAGGTCGTGGCCTGCTCGAAGTGGCGCCGGTTCCAGATGCCGGTGAGACTATCCGTAGTGGCGAGCTGGTTGAGTTCGGCGTTGGCTTCCCGGAGCGCCTGGTTGGCGGCCTCGGCGGCCTCGCGCGCCTGGCGTAACGCCTGCTCCAACCGCTTGCGCTCGCTGATATCGCGCGTCACGGATAGCAGGCACGGGATGCCGTCGAACTCGATTTGAGTGACGGCCATCAGGCCCCAGAATTCCTCGCCATTCCTGCGTCGAAAGACCGTCTCGAAGTTTTGCACCTTCTGGAGCTTGCGCACTTGATCGATAAGCACTCCTCGCGCCCGTGGATCGGTCCAGATATTGAGTTCGATTCCCGTCCGTCCGAGCGTCGCATCCCGCTCATGGCCCGTGATATCGACAAACCCCTGGTTGACATCCAAATACTCCCCGCCCTCCAACCGACTAATGACGATCGCATCCAGGGAACCCTCAAAGGCGGCGTGGTAGCGGGCCTCGCTTTCCCTCAGGGCGGCGACGGCCGCGCGGATTTGGGCAATGCGTTCCTCCGCATGATGTTCCAATTCGGCATTGAGCCGGCGGTAATGGGCCTCGCGGACGGACAACTGCTCCGTCAGTCGCTGGCGCTCGGCGATCTCCGCCGCCAGGGAGGCGGTACGTTCCGCCACCCGTTGTTCCAGGCCGGCATGGAGGGCCTGGATCTCCTGCTCGGCCTGCTTGCGCTGGGTGATATCGTCGAAAATGGCATAAACGCCGCTCACCCCCTGGGTCTGCTCGTTGGGTACGAGTCTGGCGCTGACACTGATCCAGGCCAAGGCATTGCGTTGGGGATTGAAGACACCCATCACCACGCTATCCACGGACTCGCCCGTCTGGAGTGCCACCATGGCGGGATGTTCCTCGCCCGGCAAAGGTGTGCCGTCTTCATGGACGGCATGTCAGCGGGGGTCCACCGAGGTGACGCCACGCATCTGGTCCAGAGTGAGTCCCAGGATGGCTTCGGCGGCGGGATTCGCGGCCCTGATCTGGCCCTTGAGGTCCTGGAACACAATGCCGAGGGGCAGGGAATCAAACCAGGAGACCGCTGTGGGGATAGCGCAAGAAAGCGTCGTCGCCGCCGTGGGCATTCATAGTCATAACTTGCGGATTATCACCAGCGATGATGACAGAAGGGTGAACCAGGAGGGCCAGGTTCGACAGGCTGCACAAGGTATGGCGGCGCTGGGCCCCTGCATCCCAGGACGGGGAGGGTGGTGCGCAGGGCGGGACTCGAACCCGCACGGGTTTCCCCACTGGAACCTAAATCCAGGGCGTCTACCAATTCCGCCACCTGCGCTTACAGAGGATTTTACCCGGTTCGGCGGCTATTGGCATCTCGAATGCTGCTCGACCAGGGCCCGTTGGTTGGCCCTCCCCGGTCAGGCCGGGGAGGGGAGGTGGGAACCTCCCTGCTCCTGTCCTGAGGTTCGAGCGCGCCGAAACGTAAACTAGCGGGAACGTAAACTAAACTGGCTTTTTTCCCGCTGGTCGTGGATATTATCTCGTTGATTAAGTGATCCTGTGCCCGACCGGATTCTCCGGGACGCGCCACCAGGATTCCGCCCTGTAAATGGCCATCCGCCGCCTAGGCCCGATGGCTGTTTGGGGCAGTTTTGGTCGTTAAGGCCTTGTCATCGTTTTGTTTTCCCTTTTTGGCGCCTCCCGGCGCCCCGTGCAACTCCAAAGACTCAGGTGCCCGATGAGGCCGTCAAGCAATCTACTGTTCCCGATCCTGATCGCTCTCTTGGCCGTGGCGGCCTGGGCTCTGCTCAACCAGCCCAAGCAGGAGCCGACCTGGCCCGCCAAGCTGCAGGGCTTTTCCTTCTCGCCCATGCGCGCGGAGAGCGATCCCTCCAAGGATATCTACCCCAAGGTCGCCGAGATCGACGAGGACCTGGCGCTGCTCCGGGATACGGTGCATGCGGTGCGTACCTACACCGTGAAGGATTCCCTGGCCGAGGTGCCGCGCCTGGCCCTCAGGCACCGGCTGAATGTCACCCTGGGGGCCTGGATCGGGACGGATATGAAGGAGAATGATAAGGAGCTCGACCGTCTGAGCGATGTCCTGGCCCAGGGTAACCGTAACGTGGTGCGCGTCATGGTCGGCAACGAGGCGCTGTTGCGTGGCGATGTCACGGTCCCGGAACTCATCAAATACCTGGATCGCGTCCGCCGGAGTACGGCCCTGCCGGTGAGCACCGCCGAGCCCCCCTACATCTGGATGCGTCATCCCGAACTGGCCGACCACGTCGATTTCATCACCATCCACCTGCTTCCCTACTGGGAGGAAGTGCCGATCGGCGAAGCGGTCGATCACGTCTTTGCACGGCTGGAGGACATCAAAAAGCAATTTCCGGGTAAGCCGGTGATCATCGGGGAGGTTGGCTGGCCGAGCAATGGCCGTACCAGCGGTGGGGCCGAGGCCACGCCGGCCAATCAGATCCGCTTTCTGCGCCGCTTCCTGGCGCACGCCGAGCAACTGGGCGTGACCTACTACGTCATGGAGGCCTTCGATCAGACCTGGAAGATGAGTACCGAGGGGGCCACCGGCGCCTATTGGGGCGTTTACGACGCCAATCGCGAGCCCAAGTTCGAGTTCACCCAGCCGGTGGTGCGCATCCCCCACTGGCGCGAACTGGCGGGTCTGTCGGTGGTCATGGCCGTCCTGTTGCTGGTCTTCCTCTATCGGGATAGTTCCAGCCTGTCCCACCAGGGCAAGGGCTTTCTGGCCCTGGTCGTCTATGGTTTATCCACGGCCGTGGTCTGGATCGTCTATGACTACACCCGTCAGTACATGACGATCGGGACCGCCATCACCGGTTTCCTGCTCCTGGTGGGCGGTTTGGGGGTCATCCTCTTCATCATGGCCGAGGCTCACGAATGGGCCGAGTCGATTTGGCTGCGCAAGTGGCGGCGGCCCTTCCCCAAGCTCATCGTGGGTGATGGTGCCTTGCCGCTGGTATCCATCCATGTCCCAGCCTACAACGAGCCGCCGGAATTGCTGAAGGAGACCCTCGACGCCCTGGCGGCCCTCGACTATCCCAATTTCGAGGTCCTGGTGATCGACAACAACACCAAGGACCCGGCGGTCTGGGAGCCCGTGGAGGCCTATTGCGCCCAATTGGGGGAGCGCTTCCGCTTCTTCCATGTCGATCCCCTGTCAGGTTTCAAGGCCGGCGCCCTCAACTACGCCCTGCGCCAGACGGACCCGGCTGCCGAGGTGGTGGCGGTTATCGACGCCGACTATGTGGTGCATCCCCTCTGGCTGCGAGATCTGGTGCCCGCCTTCCAGGACCCGGAGGTGGCCATCGCCCAGGCGCCTCAGGACTATCGCGATGCCGACCAGAACGCCTTTAAGGCCATGTGCATGGCCGAGTACCGCGGCTTCTTCCTGCTGGGCATGATGACGCGCAACGAGCGCAACGCCATCATCCAGCATGGCACCATGACCATGATCCGGCGCTCGGCCCTGGTGGAGATGGACGGCTGGGCCGAGTGGTGCATCACCGAGGACGCGGAACTGGGGTTGCGGCTCTTCGAGGCCGGCTACAAGGCGCTCTATATTCCCTTTACCTACGGCCGTGGCCTGATGCCCGACAGCTTTAGCGACTTCAAGAAGCAACGCTATCGCTGGGCCTATGGGGCGGTGCGCATCCTCGCCCACCACCGGCGGCAATTCCTCGGCACGGTAGAAACCAAGCTCGATGCCGGCCAGCGTTACCACTTTGCCGCAGGCTGGCTGCCCTGGTTCGCCGATGGTTTCAATCTGCTCTTCAACCTGGCCGCCCTATTTTGGACCGTGGCCATGGTGGGGTTCGAACTCTATGTCACGCCCCCCTACATGACGGTAGCCATGATCCCGCTGGTACTTTTTGTCTTCAAGGTGAGCAAGAGCTTCTTCCTGTATCGGCGCCGGGTGGATGCCACCCTGCGCCAGAGCCTGGCCGCGGCTCTGGCGGGCCTGGCCCTGTCCCATACCATCTCGCGGGCCATGATCGCCGGCATGTTCTCGGATAAGCTGGGTTTTTACCGCACGCCCAAGCTGGCCCAGGCGCCGGCCCTGATCCGCGCCCTGGCCGACGCTCGGGAGGAAGGGTTCTTTGTCATCGCCTTCTGGCTCGGCGCCATGCTGGTGAGTCTGCGTTATGACGCCTACCAACTCGATCTGAAGATCTGGATCGCGGTCCTGCTGGTCCAGTCCATCCCTTATTTCTCCTCCGTGCTGGTTTCCCTGATCAGCGCCATGCAGTGGCTGCCGGCCAGCCTGGTGGGAGTCATGCCCGCCATGAGCGGTCTGGAGGAGGAGGGGGCGCGGGTCGAGGTGATGAAGCAGATGGGCCTGCCGGGGAGCACCGGCAAAGCCTCGACCTGAGGGGGCGCCCGGGAGGCGCGCGTTTCCGGACTCCGGCGCCCCGAAGGGCGGACCCCGGTCCGGGCGATGGCGCCTTTAGCGCCGGTCGGCGCCCGGCACTAACTGCTGCATCATCTCGACGGGGTTGGCCTGGCGCAGGGTTTCGCCGCCACCGAACAGGCCGGACATGCGGCCCAGGGTCACGCGCATCTGCTGCATGTCGGCGGCGATGCCGGGCAGGGAGGCGACCTGCTGGCGCATATCGCCCACGTCCCGGGCCAGGGAGGCCATATCGGTTTGCATCTTGCCCATGTTGGCGGACATGGCGCTGATGTCGGTGGTCATCTGGCTGATGTGGAGGGTCATGTCGTGCATGAGCTTGACCATGTACAGAAAGGCCGCGCCGCCCATGAGGACGGCCGCGAACAGGGCCAGGCGGGTCAGACGGGGCTGAGGGGTGTGGGGCATGGCGTGGGGATTCCTCTCGGCGGGCGGGGTGGTCATCTGGTCATTGTATACCATTGGTTTTAAGCTTAGATCCGGGCTAGCGACCGAACAATGCCTATTCCCCCCGATCCTTTTCCCGAGGCGCTTGAACGCCACAAGGTCCGTTGGGAGGCCCATGGCGACCGCCGCTATCTGCGTCTGACGGACGATTTTCGCGGTTACCCCAAGGGGACCCTGGCCTGGCGGGGCCACCTCATCCCGGGCTATCCCCGCATCGGCCGGATCTTCCGCCTGGAACAGGGGCTGGCCCAGCAGTTTGCCGGACCCTTCTGGATGGAGGAGAAGATCGATGGCTTCAATGTCCGCGTCTTTTGCTCCAACGGGGAAATGCTGGCCTTATCGCGGGGCGGCTATGTCTGTCCCTTTGCCACCGACCGGGTGCCTGAGTTTATCCCCCCGGCCCTGTTCGAGGCCCATCCGGACCTGGTGCTGTGCGCCGAGCTCGCGGGGCCGGATAATCCCTATACCCAGGGCGGTCCCTCCTTCATCACCCAGGATGTTCAGCTTTTCGTCTTCGACATGATGCGCCTGGGCCAGCCGGGCTTTCTCCCCCAGGCCGAGCGGCGGGAACTGTGCGAGGCCTTTGCCCTGCCGACCGCCCGGACCTTCGGCCGGTTCAGGGCGGCGGACTGGCCGGCGGTACTCGGCGTCGTGGAGCAACTGGACGCGGAGGGGCGGGAGGGCGCGGTTTTCAAGGAGGATGCCCCCGGGGGGCATCGCACCAAGTTCGTGACCGCCTGGTCCGGTGTCTATGACATCGCCGTGCGGGCGGAAGATACGGTGGAGTTGCCGGGGGACTTCTTTACGGGCCGCATATTGCGCCTGGCGCTGTACCTGGATGAAGCCGGGCGGGTGCCCGACGACCGTCTGCACCGTGATTTGGGCCGGGCCTTTCTGGAAGGTCTGGGGCGATCGGTGGCCCTTTTTAAGCACGATGGCCATGTCTTTCACAACTTTCGCTGCCGTTTCCGCCACCGGGAGAACGCCATCGCCTTCATGGCCCATCTGCGCGCCATTCTGGGCCATACCCATCTGGCCCAGCGGCGCCTGGAGGAGGAGGGGGGCTATTGGGTGCTGGAGTTCGAGAAGGAGGTGCCCAAGCTGACCGGGTTACTGCATCAACTCTTCCGGGGCGCCTCGCTCCTGGACTGAGGGTCCTGGGGAACTGCCGGGCACCTCGATCAGCTTTTCCAGGATGGCGCGGAAATTCAAGGGATGGATGACCTCGATACCGACCTTGTCCGCCCATTTGCGCAGCCCCTCGTCGGCGCACACCAGGGTGGCGTCGAGCTCGAAGGAGAGCAGCAGCACGTCCACGTCCTCCTTGCTATCGAGGATGCCCTGGCGCAGGGCTTCGCGATAGCGCCCCCGCAGCCGGTTGATGAGCTTGCCGGGGTCTTCCAGGGACTGAGCTGCCTCCTTGGCCGCCTCCTCGGCGATTCGCAGCCCCCGGTCGATGCGATAACGCACCTCCTCGATGAGTTCGTAGAGGAGGGTGCCCGGGATGGTGATCTGGTGTTTCCGTGGCGAGCGCAGGCGAACCACGGATTCAAAGTCCGCCCCGACCTCGGACAGGTCCTTGATCTTACCGAGTTCCTCATAAACGGAGCCCGGCATGAAGAAGTCGCGCCCCGTGGCCCGCGCCAGGCGGCTGAAGACACGAATGGCCTCCTGGGCATCCGGGCCAAAGGCGCGAAAGACATCGGGATTGGTGAAGAGGCTGGTATCGAGGACAAAGCGATTCATGTTCGGTCGCCTCCCTCTGGTGGTCGGCTGGTGGGGCCCTTGATGGCGACGGGGGTCGGGGGTTGCCCGCCTGGCCCTCGCCGCCCCGGGGCTCCTCAGTCCACCTCGTTACGCTGATAGGCGTCCTGGAGTTCCTTTTGAATGTTGGGCGGCACGGCCTCGTAGTGGCTGAGTTCCATGGCGTAGGTACCTTCGCCGCCGGTGATGGACTTGAGGCGGGATTCGTAACCCTCGAGTTCGGCGAGGGGCACTTCGCCGTTGATGACAATCTGACCCATGTTGGTGGCATCGCTGCCCAGGACCCGTCCCCGGCGGCCCGAGAGGTCACCCGCCAGGTCGCCCATGGCGCTGTTCTGGGCCAGGATGCGGATCTTGACGATGGGCTCCAAAATCACCGGCCTGGCCTTGTCGATGGCCTCGATAAAGGCTTTGCGCCCGGCGGTGGCGAAGGCGATGTCCTTGGAATCGACGGGGTGGAACTTGCCATCGTAGAGGGTGACGCGGACGTCCTGGAGCGGGAAGCCGGCGATGGCGCCCTCCTCCAGGAGCTGGCGCACGCCCTTCTCCACCGAGGGGATGAACTGGTTGGGGATGGCGCCACCCACCACCGCATCCACGAATTCGAAGCCCCCGCCGCGCTCCAGGGGCTCGATGCGCAGGAAGACCTCGCCAAACTGGCCGGCGCCACCGGTCTGCTTCTTGTGGCGATGATGACCCTCGGCCTTGGCGGAGATGGTCTCGCGATAGGGAATGCTCGGCGGGCGGGTATCCACCTCGACATGAAATTGATCGGACAGGCGCCGCAGCAGGACCTTCATGTGCAATTCGCCCAGGCCCCGCATGACTGTCTCGTTGGTGGAGGCATTGTGCTCGACGTGAAAACAGGGGTCCTCGGCCTCGAGTTTGTGCAAGGCGTCCGTCAGCTTCTGCTCGTCCCCGCGCTTTTTGGGGGTGATGGCGAGGCCGTAGAGGGGTACCGGGCACTCCATGGAACGGAGGTGGTGATGGTCCTCGTCGTGGGAGTCGTGGAGCACGGCGTCGAAGTGGACATCGTCCACCCGAGCGATGGCCAGGATGTCGCCGGGCACGCCCTCCTGGACCTCGACCTGCTCGTTACCCTGGAGCCGGTAGAGGTGAGTGACCTTGATGGGCTTGCGGGCGTCGCCGATCAATAGGGCGCTGTTGGGGGTGACGCGGCCCTGATGGATGCGGAAGATGCCCAGCTTGCCACGGAAGGGGTCGTTGATGATCTTGAAGACATGGGCCAGGACGTGCAGGTTGGGGTCCGGTTTGATCAATACGGGGGTCAAGCTGGCGCCTTCGCCCTTCATGAAGGCGGGCGGATTGCCCTCCGAGGGGTTCGGCATGAGGCGGACCAGGATCTCCAGCAATTCCGGAATACCGGCGCCGGTCTCGGCGGATATGTAACAGATGGGGATGAGGTGTCCCTCGCGCAGGGCCTTCTCGAAGGGGTCATGCAATTGCTCTGGTTGCAATTCCTGACCCTGCTCCAGGTAGATTTCCATCAGGGCCTCGTCCACCTCGACCACCTGGTCGAGGATGCGGCTGTGAGCCTCGGCGACATTCGAGAAATCGGTGGGCGAGTCGCTGAGTTGAAAGAAGCAATCAACAACCTCTTTGCCGCCATCCGCCGGTAGGTTAATGGGCAGGCATTCGGGTCCGAAGGTGTCGCGGATCTGGTCCGTGAGGCCTTCCAGGTCCACCCCTTCGGCATCGATCTTGTTGATGATGATGAGGCGGCACAACTGGCGATCCTTCGCGACCGTCATCATGCGCTGGGTGATCCGCTCTATTCCCGCCTGGGCGTTGATGACCACCGCCGCCGTCTCCACCGCCGGCAGCACGGATACGCTGCGGCCCAGGAAGTCCGGAAAGCCCGGGGTATCCAGCAAATTCACATGCTTGCCATGGGCGTTGAAGCTGGTGATGCCGATGTCGAGCGAGTGCCGGTGCTCTTTTTCCAAGGGGTCGTAGTCACAGACGGTGGTGCCCCTGGCCACGCTACCCGGCGCGGGGATCACCCCCGTCGCGGCGAGCAGGGCCTCGACCAGCGTGGTCTTGCCAGAACCGGCGTGACCAACCAGGGCAATGTTGCGGACGTCCTCGGCATTGTAATCAGACATGGAGCAAACCTTCCAAGCAGGGTGCGGGGTTGGTGAAAATGGCGCCTCGCGGTTGGGCGGCGGCCACCGGCCGAAGTATATCCTAACCGGCAGGCGGGATGACGATAGCGCTTGCTTAGTCTATAAACTGGCTATAGATGCACGAAAACGACCTTGGAAGAGGATGAGATGCGATGAGCCTGACCCTGACTTCAACCGCCTTTGCCGAGGGCGGCGATATTCCGAGCCGCCACACCTGCGAGGGTGACAATGTCTCACCCGATCTGACCTGGAGTGGGGTTCCGGTGGATTGCGAGAGCCTGGTGCTGCTGATCGATGACCCCGACGCCCCCGATCCCCAGGCGCCACGCATGGTCTGGGATCACTGGGTGCTCTACAACCTGCCCCCGGAATGCACGGGACTCCCGGCCGGCCTGCGGGAAGAGCAACTGCCGCCGGGCACTGGCCAGGGACTCAATAGTTGGGGCCGTACTGGTTATGGCGGACCTTGCCCGCCCGTCGGCCAGCACCGGTATTTCCATATCCTCTACGCCCTGGACACCCGGCTGCCGGATCTGGGTACCCCCCAGAAAAACGAACTCCTCGTGGCCATGGAGGGCCACATCCTGGCCAGGACGGAGTTGGTGGGGACCTATCGTAAGCAGGCTTGAGGGAGCGATCGATCCCTATTTGTTCCGGATGTAGTTGTAGATGTTCAGGTAATCCTTGCCCGGCACGTTCCAGGAATAATCGGTGCGCATGGCGTTCTTCATCAACTCCCGGAAGTGATCGGGGTGGTGGTAGTAGCAGGCGATGGCACGGCCCAGGGCAGATTCCAGGCCCGCCTGGTCGTAGTTCAGGAAGCTGTAGCCGTTGCGCTCATGGAGGGGGCGCTGGGCATGGTCCTTGTCGAAGACGGTATCGGCCAGACCGCCTACGGAGCGCACGACCGGAATGGTGCCATAACGCAGGGCGATGAGTTGGGTCAGACCACAGGGCTCGAACTGGCTGGGCACCAGCATCATATCGGCGCCAGCGTAGATGAGGTGGGACAGTTCCTCGTCGAAGCCGATCTCCAGATGGCAGTCGGGACTGTCGTTCAGCATCCGTTTCAGCCCCCAGAAATCGGCGTTGATGCCGGCATCCGGGCTCGAACCGAGAAGGACGAACTGGGCACCCCGTTCCAGGCCATAAAAGATGGCGTGGCGCACCAGTTCAAGGCCCTTTTGGGGATCGAGCCGGCCAATGAAGGCGATGATGGGCTTCTCGTTGTCCGCCAGCATCAGCCGGTGACGCAGGGCGCGCTTATTATCGTATTTAGCATCCAGGGACTCGATGCCATAGCGCGTGGGCAGGAGGGGATCGACCTCCGGGTTCCAGACGTCATAGTCGATGCCATTGACCACCCCACCATATTTCAGGTGATGGGTGTGGAGGGTCGGCTCCAGGCCGAAGCCCTGGCCCTGGTCGCGGGTCTCGTAGGCGTAGCGCGGCGATACCGTGGTGGTGAAGTTGGCGTAGACAATGCCGCCCTTGAGGAGATTCAGCGCTTGCGGGTTGTGGTTGTCACGCAGCCGGTGGTAGTCCATGAAGTAGTCGGGCCGGCGCAGACCCGTGGCGCGCAAGGTTTCCTGGCCCGTAATCCCCTGGTGCTTGAAGTTGTGGATGGTGAGGCAGACGCGCGGATGAGTCATCCCCAGGTGCTGGTAGATCTCGAACAGGAAGACTGGCACCAGGGCCGTCTGCCAGTCGTGGCAGTGGATGACATCGGGGTGCTTGCCGGACTTGAACAGGAATTCCATGGCCGCGCGGGAAAAGAATGCATAGCGCAAGAGATCGTCGCTGAAGCCGTAAATGGCACCCCGGTTGAAGAAGTTGTCCGGGGAGTGGGGCTCGATGAAGAAGCATTTGCGATCATGCACAAAACCAAAAAAGACAGTGCAGTGAATGGCTCCCTCGTACCAGGGCACCCAGAGATCCTGGAAGGCGACATGCAGTTCAAAAATGTGGTCGTAGCGCAGGGTGTCGTACTTGGGCAGGATGATCTCGACATGATTACCCCGGATGGCCAATTCTCGTGACAGACCGAAGACCACGTCACCCAGGCCGCCGACCTTGGCCACCGGCGCCATTTCCGGGGTAATCTGCACTACATAGAGACTGGGGCCCTGGTAGGCGTAGGGCGAGGGCTCCGGGCTCGGCGCGGGGGCTGGTTCGTAGGGGAGGGGTTCCACCAGGTGGACGGATTCCGGCTCCTCCTGGGGTGGCGCGGGCCTTGGCTCCGCCTCGGGTTCTGGCGGGAGGCCGGGGGCTGGTGACTCGACGAGGGGGGTGTGGGGTGGGGGCGAGGGGGGTGCCGCCTCGGCGACCCTGGCGGAAGCGGGAGGGGCAGCGG
>JBASIS010000094.1:0-24797 GCA_049654905.1 Chromatiaceae bacterium | reverse complement strand
CCTGTAGGCTTGGCGACCGCATCCCTGCGGTCGACACCCCCGCCCGCCGCCACCCGGCCCTCCCGGTCGCCGCCGAAGATGCATCGGTATTTTCCGAGCGGTGAGGGACGATCCCAACCTTGGCCGTTTCCTGGACTGGATTCCTGGCTTCCAGTAGCACCACAGGGGCCGCGGGGCTTGCTAACAGGCCGGCCTCGGTCTCGTCCAGGAGGGCATGGCGGCGGATAACCTCCAGGTCGCGCGCCATGAGGGCGAAGGGCTTGCGATAGCGACCTTTGCGCTGCCGTAGCGCGGCGACGGCCTGGGCATTGCTGGCGTCGCAGGCCAGGTGAAAGCCGCCAATGCCTTTGATGGCCAGTATCTTGCCTTGGGCCAGGAGTCGACTGGCGGCGGCCACGGCATCTTGGGCGCCGAAGGTGGCGGGGTCCAGCCTGGCAAAGGTGGAAAAGCTAGCATCGCAAGCGTCGCGCGGGGCGCCAGGGAGATCGGCGCTGGTAAGGTGGGGAGGTGGCTCGGCCACCTTGGGCCATGCAGGCTCCCTGTCTGGCGCGGCGATACCTGTGGTGCCCTCCAGCCATACCCGGGGACCGCAGACTGGACAGGCGATGGGTTGGGCATGAAAGCGCCGATCCGCCGGGTCCTGGTACTCCCGCTGGCAGTCCGAACAGAGGGGGAAGGCCGCCATGCTGGTGTTGGCACGGTCATAGGGGATGGCGCTGACGATGCTCAGGCGCGGCCCGCAATGGGTGCAGTTGGCGAAGGGGTAGCGATAACGCCGGTCGGTCGGGTTGGCGATCTCGGCGGCGCAGGCGGCGCAGGTGGCGGCATCCGCCACGACCCCGGTAGCGATGGGGCCGGCGGCGCTGGCCAGGATGTGGAAGCCGGCCCCGGCCAACGGCTCGGTCAAGGATCCCCGTTCCACGGCATCGATGCGGGCCAGTACGGGACACTCTTCTAGCAGCCGGTGGCAAAAGTCATCCAGGTCCGTCTGATCCGCCTGGACGCGGATCAGGACCCCCTCGCCGTCATTGCGCACATCCCCCGCCAGGCCCAGCTCCCGCGCCAGCCGCCAGACGGTAGGCCGGAAGCCGACACCCTGCACCAGGCCGCGCACCCGGATGCGCTCCACCACCAGGCTTGGAGGGTCATCGGCCATACGGATTCCTTCCGCCACGGGGCGCGGGCTTGTTACCAGCCGGGTGCGCTCTCGACCCTGCCAGCGGCGATGGCGCGTCGGAGTTGGGCGTGATCGCGCTCGTTCTGGTCGGCATATTGGCGCGCGAAGTCACGCAGGGCCGTGACGAACTGGGCGCCCTGGCCGAGGTAGGCGCTGATGGCCACGGCGTCTCCCGTGCGGGCGTGGGCCCGGGCCAGCGTCTCGCCGCAGGCGGTGGCGAACTCGACCAGGACGGGGGCGAGCAACTGGATGTCGGGGACGATCTTCATGTCGCGGAATTGCCGCACATAGTAGTCCCGGCCCTCGAACGAGCCCCAACCGACGAAGATGTCGGTCGCGCTCTGCAGGGCCCGCTTGCCGGCGATGACCCGGGCGCCGTGGTTGGCGTGTGGGCTGGGGCCGAGGTGGGACTCGAAGACCGACTGGCCAGCCTGCTTGATCTGCAGGAAGAGGGGGTCGTCGCCGCTGCGGCCCTCCAGCAGGGCCAGATAGACCCGCATGCCCACGCTGCCCACCCCCACGACCTGGCGAACCAGGTCAACGAGCGTGAAGCGATCGAAGAGGTGGCGCCGATCCTCCTGCAGGGTTAACCGGTAGCCGCCCAGGCACTGATCGGTAAGCGCGTCCTGCTCGTCGTCATCAATGCGGGTGCGGAGGGGCGGGTCCTCGTCTATCCGGGGCTGGCCCTGGACCATGGCGGTGAGCTTGGCGAAGGCGCCGCGGTGGGTGCGACGCTTGGACTCCTTCTCGATGTGAACCGACAACTGCCCACGGTCCGCCGGCGCGAAGTACTTGATTAGACTATCGACGTGGGTCCCGTCGTACCAGAGGTCGAGTTCCCTCGTGGCGGCGTAGCGGGCCATCCGGTCCCGGTAGGCTTTCCCGGCCGCGACTACCGCGGCATCGGCCGTGGACGCCTTGAGGCCATCCTCCCGCGCCGCCACCACCAGGCTGGCGGCGAGGCGCAGCAGATCCCATTCGAAAGGCCCGGGCAGGGTCTCGTCGAAGTCGCGCAGGTCGAACCGGAGGTTCCGCTCGGGCGTGGCCCAAAGGCCAAAGTTAAGGACATGCGCATCGCCGCAAAGCTGGACCCGCAGCCCGCTGTGGGGCCGGGAGGCGAGATCGGCAGCCATCACCGCAGCCGCGCCACGGTAGTAGGTCCAGGGCGAGGCGACCATGCGTCCATGGCGGATGGGAACCAGCTCGGGGGCCCGGATGGCGTTCTGGGCCAGGATCGTCTCGAGGGCATCGTGGCCGCGCGCGGCCTCGTCCCACTGCCCCTGCGAGCCACGAGGGGCCTGCTGGCGGGCGGCCTGACCGGCCGCGCGTCGTTCCTCAAGGGTCTCCCGCAGGTCGCGCACCGGGGGCGGGGCGGGCGGGGTCATGTTCGAGTCGGTATCTGTCATGAGGGTCGGTCCTCGAATTCCAAAAAAATTCTACCCTTGATCGTGGTAGCTAACCTTGGGCTGGAGACGCTGTTCAAAGCCTCCGCCAGGCAGGCATCCGTTGGTTGGCCACCCATGCCATATCACCGGAGCCCGACCCCATAAACGACTTCGGTAACACCTTGGCGCCCAATCTGCATCAGGTCGAAGAAGGCCGGGGGCACCAGGCCGAGCACCAGGGCGCCCAGGGCCAGCCCTAGCACCAGCAACTCCTGATGGCGTCGCGGGGGCTTCACCAGGGTCGGCGGCCGACCCAGGCCGGACAGGGCATTGAAGAGCACCCACAACAGGTAGGTCGCGGTGAGCAGTCCGCCAGCGTTCAGGGCCAGGGCCCACCACCATTGCCCCAAGGCATCGGCCGCCGCAGTTAGCAGCGTCTTGGCCGCGTAGCCGCCGCTGGGCTCCAGCCCCACCAGGGACAGGCTGGCCACCACGAAGGCGAGGATTGTGATCGGCAGGGCGCGGGCGATGCCGCCCAGGTTTCGGATCTGATCATGGCCCAGGGCCGCGGCGATGATCCCGGCGCCCATGAACATGGATGCCTTGGCAAAGGCATGGGCGATCAGTTGTAGCATGCCGCCGGTCAGGGCCCCCGCGGCTTCGGGTCCGGCGGGCGCCACGGCGCTGCCCAGGGTCAGGGGGAAGACCAGGAAGAGGTAGCCGATCTGGGCCACCGTTGAATAGGCGATGAGCATCTTGAGTCGCGCCTGGCGCAGGGCCTGAGCCCCGCCGAACAGGACCGCCGCCACCCCCAGGGCGGCGAGCAGCGGCGCCACCTGCTGGGTCAGAGG
Source organism: Chromatiaceae bacterium (assembly GCA_049654905.1). GTDB lineage: Bacteria > Pseudomonadota > Gammaproteobacteria > Chromatiales > Chromatiaceae > M0108. The sequence goes on along the minus strand of JBASIS010000094.1, from coordinate 21,384 downwards.
AGCAGGCAGGACATCGAGCCAGAGCCGCAGGATCAGGAAGAAGGACGCCTTGACCACCAGGGCCGAGAGCACGGCGCTGGCGGCGGGCGGGGCGCCCGCATGGGCCGGTGGCAGCCAAAAGTGCAGGGGGAAGAGCGCGGTCTTGGCCAACAGTCCCACCGTCATCAGCGCGACGGCCACCAGGACGACGGGCCCCGCCAGCCCGCCGCTCGCCAGGTCCGCAGCCAGCCTCGCGGAAAGCAGGGCTATATCCAGGGTGCCATAGGCGCCATAAAGCAGGGCCGAGCCGAGCACATAGAGGACGGAACCCAGGAGGGCGAAGAGCAGATAGCGCAGGGCCGCGGCCAGAGTCTCGGGGCGACCGCTAAGGCAGACCAGGGGTACCGCGGAAAAGGTCACCAGTTCCAGGGCGACATAGAGGTTGAACAGATCCTGGCCCAGGAAGACGGCGTTGAGCCCGGCCCAGACGCCAAGCAACAGGGTCCAGAAGGCTAGCGAGGCTCGGGGCTCCCGGGTCCCGGGTGGGACGCGAAACTCCGGCCAGGCGTAGAGACCGACGGCCCCCAAAATCACGGCGGTAACAAGGAGCATGGTGGCGGAGAGGCCATCGACCTTCAGGGCCACGCCCAGGGGCGGCGCCCAGCCCCCCAGGTTATAACTCAGGGCCGCGCCGCCATGGAGCACCGCGGCGACGATGGCGACCGCGACGCCGAGCCCAAGCACCAGGGCCGCCAGGGCGACGCGGCCCGCCCAAGGCCCGCCAAGGGGAAAGGCCAGCAGCAGAGCCAGGACCGGCAGCACCAGGGCGAACACCAGGAGGTTGCCGCCCTGCGCGAGAGCAACCTCCAGCAGGGGCAGAAGGATCTCCATTAGCGGTCGGTCTCGGGCGAGGACGGTAGCCCGGATGGTTCGGCGTCCAGGGTGACCTGGCCGGTCGCCCCGGCGAGCCGCAGCAGCAGCGCGACCGCGAGCACCGTGGCGGCGAAGGCGACCACCAAGGCCGTAATGATGATGGCCTGGGGTACCGGATCGCTGCCCGGGTCTGCTCCCAGGGCGACCCCGCCACCACGCTGGGCAATGACGCCGACCAGCAGGAAGATACCGCCGCTCAGGAGGTTGAAGGCAAGGATCTTGCGCAGGGCCCCGGGGTGGCTGATGAGGCCATAGAGGCCAAGCCCCACCAGGGCGGCGCCGGACAGCCCGTAGAGGGTGGTGATAGTCATGCGCCGCCCCCCCGGTCCGCCACCGGCGGCCCCAACAGGAGCAGCCCCAGGATGGCGGCGAGCGACGGGGTCAGGAGGATCTCGATGGCGAGGATCAGGGGCTTGGCCAGGCCCTCTGGGTACGCCAGGAAAGCCCCCGCGAGCCAGACTCCCGAAAGCCCAATGGCGATGAAGGCTAGGGACCCCAGGACGATCAGCCAGCGCAATGGGCGGCCGGCCAGGGCCGGTGGCCGCCACAGCCCCGCCACCAGGACGAGGACCCACATGGCGGCCAATATGACCCCGCCCTGGAACTTGCCGCCGGGAGCGTCGGCCCCAACCCATAGGATATGGACCCCCACCAGGATGCCAAAGGGAGGCAGGACCTGGGCCAGCAGGGTCAGGGCGCTCCCCGGGTCCTTGGGTCCGGGCGACGCCGGGCGCCCACCCCAGGCCGAGTCCGACGCCAGAGACCAGACCGCGACCAGGGCCAGCACCAGGACCACGGACTCCAACAGGGTGTCCACGGCGCGATAGGCGAGCAGGACCCCGGTGACCGGGTTCTTGATCCCGAGCCATGGCAGCTGCTCTGCCACCGCCGAGGCCAGAGTTGGAGCTGGCTGCGGCAGGAGCAGGACGACGGCGGCCAACCCCGCGGTCACTGCCCCGCACAGGGACCCGATCAGCAGGCGCAGCCAGGGGCCGGGCCGCCCCCGGCGCTCGGTCGCCTCGTAAGGTGCCAGACGTGCCGCTGCCCCGAGGAGTAGGAGTCCGGTGAGCCCGCTGCCCAGAGACGCCTCGGTCATGGCTACATCCACCGAGCCCAGGCGCACCCAGACCAGCGCCACCAGGATCCCGTAGGCCACAAAGCCAACCACGGCGCCATAAGTCTCGGACGCGGCGATGATCCAGACCGCCAACCCCAGAATCAGCAGGGCGAGGAAGGCATCGGCGGCCAGGGCGAGGCTCATGGGGCTGGCTCCTCCGTGGGGGTGGCGCGGACACCTGGGGTGCCCGGCTGGGGCCCTGCGGCGAAACCCAGGAGTTGCCCCACCGTGGCCCCGGCCAGGAGGGCGAGCAGCCAGATCGCGATGAGCTTGAGGGCCCCCAGCGGCCAGGCCACCTGGGGCAGGAGACCGAGCACCACCAGGCCCAGACCCAGGTTATCCGCCTTGGTCAGGGCGTGCAGACGGGTCAGGGTGTCCGGGAAGCGCAGCAGGCCCAGGGTACCCGCCAAAAAGAAGACAGCCCCGAGGGACACGCAGATGACCGTAACAATGTTCAGTGCCAGGGTCATGCCTTGTCCCGCGCCTCCCGGTCGTCCGGGTCCGGATCCCGGATGGGTGCCACCGGACCTGGGCGTTGGGAGCCGGTCACGAAGGCCACCGCGGCGAAAGCGGCGAGCAGGGCTAGCAGCAGGGCCAGGTCCTCAACCGCCTTGACCCCGTTGGCCACGCCCAGCAGCAGGAGGGACGCGACGCCGCCGGTACCGAGCAACTGGGCCGCCAGCATGCGATCCGCATCCTCGGGGCCGCGCAGGACGCGGATCAGGCCCAAGGCGACGGCACCGAGCACGAAGAACGCGGCGGCGAGGAGGAACTCAGTCATCGGCGCGGCCTCCGCCTTGGGCCTCGATCAAGAGGGCCTCGTCCTTGGCAAGCCCCTCCGCCACCGGTTGGCTCGGGTCGATGCAGTGATAGACCAGGGTGTCCCCAGGACCGGCACCCACCAGCAGGGTGCCGGGCAGCAGGCTAGTAAGAGCCCCTAAGAGGGCTCGCCCGGGGCCCGGCGGGATCCGCGCCGGGTAGTTCAGAAAGCCCGGTCGTAGGATCAATCGCGGGGCAAAGGCCAGACGCGCTATCCCGATCCCGGCGATCACCGATTGCCAGAGAAAGCGCCAGACGAGTCGGATTAGGGCGCCATAGCGGATCCGTCCGGGACCCGGTGGCAGCAACCGCAGACTGACCCAGGTGGCCGCGGCGGCGGCCAGCAGGCCCACGGCCAGATCGGCGATCAGGTTGGCACCCGTACCGAGGGTGGCAAGCAGCAGCCAGCAACCAAAAAAACCCGCCGCCCGTGCCAGCGCTACGCCGTTCCTGGTGGCAGGGGTGGTCATGGTCGGATCTCCATGGTGCCGAGATGGTCGAGTCGCGATGGTATGCCGGAGTTGATTTCAACGTCAAGGCGCCTACCATCGCTTGTTAGCCCAAAGTAGTAATGTCCCCTTGGTGCAGTTTAGAAATGTCCCCTTTTGATCACCGGAGGGGACGATGCCAGAGGAGACCATCGCGTTGACGCAGCGCGCACTACACCGGCTGAAGGTCATCGAGGCGGTCACGGACCGGCGGCTGACGCAGGCGGCGGCCGGGGGGCAGCTTGGGATCACGGCACGGCAGGTGAAGCGCCTGGTGGCGGCCTACCGTGCGGACGGGGCCGCGGGCCTGGTCTCCCGCCGCATCGGGCAACCGTCGAACCGCCGGATCAAGGAGTCATTGCGTGAGACGATCCGCGCCCTGCTGGTGGCGCGCTACCCGGATTTCGGGCCAACCCTGGCCCAGGAGAAGCTCCTGGAAGTACACCAGATTGAGGTATCGATTGAGACGGTGCGCCAGCTGCAGGTTGAGCTAGGGCTCTGGAAACCCAAGCGGCGCAAAGCGGCGCGGGCGTTTCAGCTGCGCGAGCGGCGGGGCGTTTCGGGGAGTTGATCCAGATCGACGGCTCGCCGCACGCCTGGTTCGAGGGGCGCGGCCCGCGCTGCACCCTGATCGTGTTCATCGACGACGCCACCGGGCGCCTGGTGCAACTGGCATTCGCCCCCAGCGAGACCACGGCGGTCTACATGGGGGTGCTACGGCGGCACCTGGAGCAGTATGGGCGGCCCGTGGCGCTCTATTCCGACCGCCACAGCATCTTCCGCATCAACCAAGTGGAGCCCGCCAATGGCGCCACCACCACCCAATTCGGACGCGCCCTGGTAGGGCTGGAGATTGAGGCGATCCACGCCCGCACCCCGCAGGCCAAGGGGCGCGTGGAACGTGCCAACCAGACCCTCCAGGATCGTTTAGTCAAGGAGTTACGTCTGCGCGGGCTCAGCGACCTGGACAGCGCCAACGCCTACCTTCCCGCGTTCATGGCCGACTTCAACTCGCGCTTCGCGGTGACCCCCAGTTCCGCAGAGGACGCCCATCGCCCGCTGCTGCATAGCCCGCGCGCGTTGGACCTGCTGCTGGCGGAGCAGGAGGAGCGGACCCTGTCCAAGAACCTCACCCTGCAGTACCGCAACGTCGCCTATCAGCTGCGTCACGCCGGGCCGGGCTACCGCTTGCGGGGCACCAAGGTGACCGTCTGCGACCTGGCCAACGGCGAGGTGGTGCTGCTCCGGGAGGGCCGCGAACTGCCCTACACCACCTACCGCAAGGGGGAGCGCCCACCGCCGGTCGAGGACGAGAAGACCCTCAACGAGCGGGTCGATAGCGCTCTAGAAAAACAACAAAGGCAGAGTGCCAAGCCTGCCCCAGATCACCCGTGGCGCAAGGCCATGGCTAGGGCAGCCGCCCGCACCGCAAACTCACCCGCCGCCCCCTGACCCCGCACGAGCACACGCCGCCGGCTGGGCGGGCCAGACTCCAGTCGCCCTCCGGGCTCCTGCCGTCTGGCCCGCCCAGCCCGCGTACCCCCCTGTTCTACCCCCTCCCTGGCCGCCAACAGGGGACATCTCTATTTTGGAGAGAAGGGGACATTTCTACTTTGGGTTGACAGGCGCCTACCATCGCCTGGATTCACCCCCGGGGCTCTTCGTAGGCTCAATCTTGCCGGCTAAGGGCCAGCAAACGGTTGCGATTCCGAATCGTCGGGGAGGAAGGTGGACAACAGGGCCTCCAGGCGCACCGGGATGCCAGGCACGGCGGTCGGGGTAAGATTGCGTCCCGTTGGCCCCGAGGGTCGTTGGATGCCTTCATCGATCCGTTCGAGCAGATAGGGGAAGAAGGGATTGGATGGCAGGCGGGTCAGAAAATCCTGATCGACAACCAGGGTGCCACGCTCACCGCGCGCGCTCATGGCCCCGAGACTGAAGCCGAACTCGGGCGGCGCCTTGGGGTCCGGCTGGAGCCCATACAGAGGGTCATCCATGGGGATCGGGATCGCCAGGTGCGACAGCGAGAAGATGCCGGGGGGATAAGGCAGTTGCAATGCGCGGTCCTCTGCCTGCAATTGGCCGGGCCCAATGCTGCGCTCGACCGTGGCATCAGTGTCATCGCTCGCATTCATGATCGCCGTGAAGCGATAGGGCTGCGGTGAGGTCGGCGTCAACCGGTCGAGGGCGACGTAGGCGGATGGCCGCATCAGCGGGCCGAATTTCAGGGTCCGGTTCACATCGAACAGCACGATCTCACTGCCATTATCGGGCAGGAGCGCATAGAGCGCCGTCAGGATCGCCGGGGTGCTGACGGTGAAATCGATCACCGATTGAAAGGTCAGCACCGGCGGTAGGCCGCCGAGCCGGCCGGCCCGCGCGAGGCGCTGGAGTTGGCTTTGCAAAGCATCGGTCAGGCGGAACGATTGGCGCGCCCCGTTGACCGGGAAGGAGTTGTACTTGAACGGATTGAACTCCGGCACGACGCTGAGCCAGGCGGCGTTCGCAAAGGGCGGCAGCACGGCAGGCAAACCCGCCAGGCCGGCAAAGCGCGCAAAGCGCGTGATGCCAATCATCGGGGTGACCAAGACGATGCGGTCGGCGCGGGGCAACCGCGGGTCCTCGATCACGTCGAGGGCATACTTCATAGCGAGGGCGCCGCCGTTGGAAAAGCCGACCAGGTGCAAGGGCCCCGGGGCAGGCACACGTTGGCGAGCCTCGCGGACCGCAAGCCGGGTGGCGGCCATCCAATCTTCCCAGCGCACGTCGGTCAGGCCGGCCGGCACGGTGCCATGCCCCGGCAGGCGGACGCCGATGGCGACGAAGCCACGATCACGGTACCGCTTAGCAATATGCCTCAAGCTGTAGGGTGAGTCCGTCAGCCCATGGAGCAGTAACACGGCCCCGATCGACTGGCCGTCGGGTTCCATAACATAGGATCGGTTCCAGTCCTGGGCAAAGTGTGCCGGATAGACGGGGCTGTCCTCGAAGTAGCGATTGATCGGCACCCGCTCGTCCGGATCGAGCTTCTGGCTGACCTCGGCGCGAACGCTGGCGAAGATCGATTCCTCCCGCGCCTGGTAGCCTGACCAGTCCGCCGCATCGAGTTCGCCCTCATGCAGCTCAGCCGGGACGAAGGTGTGCCAGGGATGGAGCGGCGGGCCGCTGAGGGCCCGATACGACCGTAGCGTGAGCAGGGTCGCGCCGACCGCGACGACCCCGATCAATGCCCACTTGAGTAGCCTCTTGATAGCCATCCGCATCCTCTCTCTTGGCGACGAATCGCGATGATCGCGATCATGTTCAGTGTGTTAAGTGGCGGGAGCCACGGACAAGGAGCCGCCCTGCCCCTGAGGGGTCAGGGTGAGGAAAAGCGCGCTTAGACCGTCTCGGTGAAACGTCCATCGCGCCGCCGGAGCACCAGCATCCGCGCCACGACCAGGCCCGCGATCGCCGCGGCCACATGCTTGAGGGTGTGACCGCTCACCACTTGTCCGACCGCGAGGAATTCCCGGTCGAAGGTCTCGAAGACCTTGGCCAGCGCATAGGCCAAGAATACCCAGTAGATGTCGTTGCCGCGCGTATAGCGCGAGGGATAGAGCCACGCCATCGCCAGCAGGATCACCACCGAATAGGCTTGCAGGATACCGTAGGGCACCACATTACCTGCCCCGGCACGCTCCGTCACGAGCCAATAGACGGCGGAGGCCATTCCCGTCAGCAAGAGGGGCGGCAACAGGACGAGGCCCGCCCTGAGGCTGATGCGATCGACGATCTGGGCCGCGATCAGGGCCATGAAGGTGATGGTCATCGGCAGACGGTCCCAGAACAGACGCTCGTTGTCCGGCAGGAGGTGATAGTAGCCGGAGCCCAGCGCGGTCAGGATCAGGCCCGCGAAGAAGATGACATATGGCCATCGTTCGCCCGAGTGCTCGAAGGGCGTGCCTGGCTTGAAGACGACAGCCAGACCCGCGATGCCCGCCAGCAGGAAGCCAGCGTTGGACAGGACATCGAGAAAATTCGCGACCCCGTACAGGTCCCGTTGATCGGCAAAGTCATGGTACGCGACGGGCTGCGGCATGGCCGGCAGCAGGAAGGCCGCCGCGACGCTGAGTGCCGTGAAAGTAAGGATGATCCAAGTGCGGGCGGTCAAGGTGCTGCGCCTCCGGGGGTTTGTGCTGACCTGGCGTTACCGCGCTCGGCACGGACAAGCCCACCGAGACCGACTCCGCGATCCAACGGACACCGAGTGCCAAGCACGCCTCTGCGTTCGCCAAGTCACATGGCAAAATAGTATAGGCCATGTGGCAGGCGCGCAAACCAGCATAGGCTTCAGGGCCGCTCGCCACCGGCGCTGTCCCCCAGGTTAGCGACGCCGCATCCTGGGCGATCCAGCGGGCCAGGGCTGGACTTTACCAAGGTCAGAATCGGCGCGACAGCGATCGGCTACCAGCGGTCTCACCCTCGCCAGACGGTCCAGGGAAGTAGCTCAGCACCTTTTTACGGCCTGCTCCACGGGCCACAAATCGTAGCCGAGGGCCTGGGCCACGGCCGGATGGGTCACCCGCCCACCGCAACAGTTGAGGCCTGCCTGTAGATAAGGATCGTCCGCCAGAGCGCGTCGCCACCCCTTGTCGGCCAGGGTTAGGACAGCGGGCAGGGTGGCATTATTGAGGGCATAGGCGGATGTGCGCGGTACGGCGCCTGGCATATTTGCCACGCAATAATGGACGATCCCTTCCTCCCTATAGGTCGGATGTGCGTGAGTCGTGGGTCTTGATGTCTCGAAGCAGCCACCCTGGTCGATCGACACGTCCGCCAGCACCGATCCCGGGCGCATGCGAGCGAGCATCGACCGCGACACCAGCCGTGGTGTCGATGCCCCAGGGACCAAGACGGCCCCTATGACCAGATCGGCCGAGGTAACGGCGGACTCCACTGCCGCGCGGGTCGAGTAGAGGATCCGGGCGGTCGCCCCGAAATAGGCGGCCAGGCGCTCCAGGGTCGCCGGGTTTCGGTCCAGGATGGTGACGTCCGCCTGCAGCCCCACGGCCATCTGAGCAGCATTGAACCCTACGGTCCCACCGCCCAATACCACGACCCGCGCCGGGGCTACGCCCGGCACCCCGCCGAGCAGAAGACCGCTGCCACCGTGCTCGCGCTCCAGGGCTGTGGCACCGGCTTGAACGGACAGTCGCCCTGCTACTTGGCTCATCGGTTTGAGCAGTGGTAGTCCGCCTTGAGCGTCGGTCACGGTCTCGTAAGCGATGCAGACAGCACCGGAGGCCAGCAGGTCCCGCGTCTGGTCCGGATCGGGTGCAAGGTGCAAAAAGGTAAAGAGTACCTGGCCGGGGCGTAGACGCGCCCGTTCCTGCCTTTGAGGCTCTTTAACTTTGACGATCAACTCGGCCCGTGAAAAGACCGACTCGGGACCCGTGGCGATCAGCGCACCCACCGCCCGATAGGCCGCGTCCTCCGCACCTATCCCCTGTCCCGCATCGGTCTCGACAAGAACCTCGTGACCTTGATGGACGAGTTCGGCGACCGACTCAGGGGTCAATCCGACCCTATACTCTTGAGGCTTGATCTCCCGTGGTACACCAATGAGCATCTGCTTGTTCCTGTACTTAGATGGGCGCAAGGGCCCGAAATTCGTCCGGGCACTCGCTCGGGCTGGGAGCCGATGCCAATCGTGGCGCATGCCGCCCGGTCGGTAGGATGGCGCGCGATTCGGTCTGGGGCGCGGTCCCAGGCCGTCCGCCTGGCATCGAATCCGGCCCAGATAGCCCACGAAAAAGACGCGTAGGACAGGTCGATGAGGCCCTGGTCCATGAACAGCGGTGCCAGCATCTACGATGCAATATACGCTTCCTGGGCTTCGCGCCTCAGCCGGTTCCACAGGGCGTCGGCAAACTCCTCCGGGCAATCCAGCGGAACAAGCGTCAGGGTGCCCTAGTGCTTTATCTCCTTGCGGGGAGGAAAATTTCGCAGCGGGGAACAGTATAATCACTTCAGCTTTTCTTTCTGGCCTGCCCCTCTTTCCCAATGGCTTCCATGTCCTGCCCTCGCTTCAGGTTCAATCCCTGCCCGCCCCTGGCGCTGGTTAAAGGCGATTGGCGCGGGTCCGGGTCCCGGAGGATCTCCTGAACCCCTCCGACCTCTTTGGGGCCCTGGTGGACTCGGCGGCCTGGCCCTATCTGCGGATAGGTCTGCATGGCACCTTCTTTGTGGTCGCCTTTTTCCTCCTCAAGCGCATTTATGACTGGCGCCACGAGACGGAGCCGCGCCATCTGGGGCCAGCACGCAAGCCCCTGCTGATCCCGGCCCTGGGGTTGATCCTGCTATTTGGAGCCCTGCTGACTTATCAGGGAAGCTGGCAGTTGGCCGGCATCTTCCGGCCCCAGTTCCTGGCCTTCATGCAGACCTATGACCGCCGCCTCTTCAACCCCGCCCATGGCATTCAGCGCGGGCGCATCCTTGACCGGCGCGGCAAGGTGCTGGCCTACAGCGAGGAGGCGGAGGGTCGGGTCTGGCGCCGCTACCCCTTCGGTGCGGCCTTCGCTCACAGCATCGGCTACAGTCACCCCAAATATGGCGCCGCCGGGGTCGAGGCGGCGGCCAGCCAGCACCTCAATGGCGCCACGCCGGAACGCCTGGCGTCCTGGGGCGAACTGGGCCGCAACCTCCTGATCCAGGACAAGCGTCCACGCGGCCAGGACCTGGTCCTGACCCTGGACTCGGAACTGCAACTGGCGGCCATCCAAGGCCTGGGCAACCGGCGCGGGGCCCTGGTCTTGCTCCGCGTCGACGACGGCGCCATCCTGGCCCTGGCGAGCACCCCCTCCTTCGATCCCAGCCAGCTCTCCCCTGCCCTTTTTAGCGGCAACCCCGCGGATTCACCCCTGCTGAACCGGGCGACCCAGGGCCTCTATCCCCCTGGCTCCACCTTCAAGATTGCCCTCGCCGCCGAGGCCCTGGACCAGGGCTTTTCCGGCACCCTCCAGTGTCCGGCAGAGGGCTTCACCACCTCGCCCCGCTACCCCCTGATCCGGGATCACGAATACTACAGCGCCCAACGCGCCGGCCGGCCCTGGGGGGGACATGGCAATCTCGATCTCACTACTGCCTTTGTCGAGTCCTCCAACGTCTTTTTCGCCCAACTCGGGGTCAAGTATGGCCACGAGGCCTTTCGCGCCAATCTGGAGCGTCTGCTCTTTGGCCAGCCGGTGCGCATCTATCCGGGTCTGGACCGTACCGGGGCCATCAATACCAGCCGGGTGCCACGCATCGCCGACAAGGACCGCTATGGCCTGGCTCAGGCATCCATCGGCCAGGGGGTGGTGACGGCCTCGCCCGCCCACCTGGCGCTCATCACCGCCGCCGTCGCTAACCAGGGGGTCGCCATGAAGCCCCGCCTGATCGCGACGGAGCCGCCGGTGATCCTGGCCCCACTCATGTCCGAGGCCACGGCCGGGCGGCTGGCGAAAATGATGCGCCGCGTGGTGACCACCGGCACGGGCAAGAACATCAACACGGACAAGCTGGCCATCGCCGGCAAGACGGGCACGGCGGAGAACCCGCATGGTGCCTCCCATGGCTGGTTCGTGGGCTTCGCCCCGGCGGACCGGCCGCGCCTGGCGGTCGCAGTGCTGGTGGAACAGGGCGGCTATGGGGCCATCAGTGCCGCCCCCATTGCCCGCGATGTGCTGCTCCGGGCGCAAGCGCTGGGGCTGATGCCATGAAGGTCGCCAGCCCCTGGGATCGGCGGCGACCCGAGCGGGAGCTCCTGCTGATCTGCCTGGGCGGCATCGGCCTGGGCGTCATCTTGGTCATGGGCTCCCTGCAGGGGGTCGGCACGCCCCTGGGTCTGGCCCATCTGCTGCCCTTCCTCCTTTATGCCCTGAGCCTGGCCGGGCTGCATCTGGCCCTGGTCATGGCCGGCTTTCGCGGGGATCAGATCCTGGTGGTGGCGGTGGCCTTCCTGACCGGGTTTGGGCTGCTGGCGCAAACCCGGCTGGGGGCCTTCGCCATGGGCGGCGGCGAGTCGGGACTGAGCGATTACGCCTTCGTTGGCGGCTTGGTGATGATGCTCGCTATCGCGCTGGGTTTCATGAGCGGGCGTTACCGGGCACTGGCGGAGGGCCACTGGGTCTGGATCTGGGCCGGGATTTCGCTGCTGCTGGTGCCCGTCGTCCTGATCACCGGGCAGCGCTTTCGTGGCGCCGTCTTCGGGGCTGGCTTTATCACTCCGACCGAATTGCTCAAGGTCAGCTTCGTCCTCTTCGCCGCCGTCTATATCGATCGCCAGGCCAAACCCCTCGGCGTCTGGGTCTTCCATGGCCTGATCCCCCCCTGGCGCCCGCTCGTGCCCCTGGTGGGTGTCTGGGTGGCCCTGGTGGTGCTGCTGCTCGTCCAGCGCGACCTGGGCATGGTCATGATGCTGGGGCTGATCCCGCCCATCCTGCTGACGCTGGGGACGGGACGCTGTGGTTATCTGGGCCTGGGCCTGGGCGGGGCTGGCCTCCTCGGCTGGCTGCTGCTGGCGGTCTTTCAACATGGGGAGCGGCGCATCCAGGCCTGGCTGGCGCCCTTCCAGGACCCGACCGGGGACAGTTGGCAAGTCCTCCAGGGGCTGTCTGGCATGTATGCGGGTGGACTCTGGGGCGAAGGCTTCGGCGCGGGCAATCCGGAATACACCCCTATCGCCGAGTCGGATTTCATCTACGCCGTGATTGGCGAGGAACTGGGTTTCGTTGGCACCGCCCTGGTGATGACCTTCTTCCTGCTCCTTTTCGTGTGCGGTCTGCGAATCGCCTACCGGAGCCGAACCACCTTCGGGCTCTTGTTGGCCAGCGGGCTGACCACGGTGCTGGCAGCCCAGACCTTCCTCAACATCGGTGGCGTGACCAAGTTCATCCCCCTGACCGGAATTACTCTGCCCTTCATCAGCCAGGGCGGCAGCAGCCTCCTGACCGTCTTCGCCATCCTGGGCCTCTTGCTGGCGATCTCGGATGGGGAGGCCAGTGGCACCCAGACCCGCGCCCCACGACCGGCGAAGGCCAAACCCATTAGGCGCCCCCGCCCAGCAGTCGTACCCGCAACATCGCCACATCCAGGCCATAATGATCCGCCACCGCCAGGACGGGCGCCAGGCTTGGGGCGGAAACGCCGAGGAGGACCACCAGCAGCAGCATCCCCAGACTCGTCCAGGGACGTTCGAGACTGAAGGGCTTGAGGGCCGAACCCAGCGAGCGCTTGATCCGGCGACCCTGGAGATCGACGCTGGCAATCTCGTCCAGAGTGAGATGGGTGAGGTAGCCCAGGACCATGAAAAGGCCGGCGAGCCAGGATTCCCAAGCCGTCAGACCCACCGCGTGATAGGCGAGATTAGCGCTCGCCATGCCTGCGGCGAGGGCCGCCAACCCGGAGTGCCAGATGCCACGATGGACCGTATAGCGCGCGAACAGCACGAAAACGCCATAGCGTACCGTCACGTAGACCAGGGCCCAGATCAAGGCCAGCCCCACTAGGGGGACACGGCCAACGAAGGAAAAGGTCATGCTGAAGGCGAGCACTACCCCGAGCAAGGCAAAGAAGCCGCGGATGGGATTGGATTTTGGGCAATCGATGTCGGGCAGCAGGCCCCCGGCGACGCCGACCAGAAAGAGCGCCAGGGTCTGGCGCGGCCAGGTCCAACCGAAACTGTAGACGCTTAAGGCGGCGAGGCTGCTGGTGGCGACGGCGCCGTAGAGATGGGCCTTGAAATCCGCCATTTGATCTTGTAGTTACTTCTGGTTTAAGAGGTCATCTATGAGATTAGAATAACACATTCCTGTTTTCATCATGCCCCGACGAGAGGCATCCTGGCGGGAAGCGCCGATTCGCCATTGCAAATAGCTCCCAAGGGTTTGCACAATAAAGACTCCTGACTGGGAGATGCCTGTCTTGCCCAAACACCCGCTGCAAGTGACGATCCGTGCCCTGCGCCTGGTTGAGGACACCCTCCTGGCGTTGCTGCTCATGGCCATGATCGGGCTCTCCGCCACCCAGATCCTGCTGCGCAACCTGTTCGAAACGGGGCTGCCCTGGGCCGATCCCCTCTTGCGCCTGCTGGTGCTCTGGCTGGCCCTGGCCGGCGCCCTGGCCGCAACGCGGGAAAACCGGCACATCCGTATCGACCTCCTGTCCCGCTTCCTCAGTGGCGCCCTGAACCAGGTCGCGGATCGGCTGGCGTCGCTGTTCACCGCCGGCATCTGCGCCCTGCTCGCCTGGCACGGCGGGCGCCTGGTGTGGTTCGAGTATCAGGACGCCACCCTGCTGGGCGCCGGCATCCTGGCCTGGGTGGCCCAGATCGTCATCCCCCTCGGGTTTGGGCTCATGGCCCTGCGCTTCGCCCTGCTGGCCTTGACGCCCGCCGCGCCTCCGCCCCCCGCCACCGGGGATTCGCCCTCCTGATGCTGGCCACCCTGGCGCTACTGGGGCTGGCGCTGCTCGGCGCCCCCCTCTTTGCCATCATCGCCGCTGGCGCCCTGCTCGGTTTCCACCAGTCCGGCGTCGACCTTTCAGTGGTGGCCATCGAATTCTTCCGCCTGGCGGAGATGCCGATCTTGCTGGCGATCCCCCTCTTCACCTTCGCCGGCTATCTCCTGAGCGAGAGCCAGGCGCCGCACCGCCTGGTGCGCCTGACTCAGGCCCTGCTCGGCTGGCTACCGGGTGGTCTGGCGTTGGTGTCGCTGGCGGCCTGCGCCTTTTTCACCGCCTTCACCGGGGCCTCCGGGGTCACCATTGTCGCCATCGGCGCCCTGCTGCTGCCGGCCCTGCGTCAGGCCGGCTACGGGGAAAACTTCAGCCTGGGGCTGGTGACGACCTCCGGTAGCCTGGGCCTGCTGTTTGCCCCCGCCCTGCCCCTGATCCTTTACGCCGTCATCGCCCAGCAACTGGGCATCGCCGACTCGGCCACGGTGGAGAACATGTTCCGGGCCGGGGTGCTGCCGGGCCTGCTCATGCTGATACCCCTGGCGGCCTTCAGCATCTGGTCGGCGCGAGGACTGCCGCTGACACCCTTCGATATTCGCGAGGCCGGCCAGGCCCTGCGCGAGGCGGTCTGGGAATTGCCCCTGCCCCTGGTGGTGCTGGGGGGCATCTATGGCGGTTGGCTGGCGGTGTCCGAGGCGGCGGCGGCCACGGCCTTGTATGTCCTGCTGGTCGTGGTCCTGATCCGCCGCGAGGTGCCCTGGCGGGAACTGTTCCGGGTGATGCGCGAATCCATGCAAATGGTCGGTGGCATCCTGCTGATTCTGGGCGTCTCCCTGGCCTCGACCAATTACCTCATCGACGCCGAGGTGCCGGCTCGCCTGTTCGAGACCATCCGCGCCTGGGTCGATAGCCGGCTGGGCTTTCTGTTGCTGCTGAATGTGTTTTTGCTGATGCTGGGCACCCTGCTCGACATCTTCTCCGCCCTGGTGCTGATGGTGCCCCTGCTCCTGCCCATCGCCCTGGGTTACGACATCCACCCGGTACACCTGGGCATCATCTTTCTGGCCAATATGCAGATCGGTTACTTTACCCCACCCGTGGGCCTGAACCTCTTCATCGCCAGCTATCGTTTCAACCAACCCATCCTGCGCCTCTACCGCGCCACCCTGCCCTGGTTCGTCCTGCTGCTGGGCGCCGTTCTGGTCATCACCTATTGGCCCGCCCTGTCCCTGGCGTTCATTAGCTGAGGGTCCGGTGGGGAGGACAAGAAAATCACGCGCCACCCTTGGCGGCTCCTTTTAAAATATTCGGGCTAAAATGTTGGCCTGATCCTTATCCCGCATCCGGAGAAATTCGCAATGAGCCATGCGCTCAAGACGATCGTCGCCCGCCAACGCATGCTATTGCAGGGGCGTCTGGCCACCGCCCTGGACCGACTCGTGGCGCCCTGCCGCACTGCCTGGCCCGATCGGGCGGCGCTGGAGGGCATCCTGCTCCTCGCGCTTCCCGGGCTCGCCTCCTGCAAATACATCTATATCCTGGACGCGGAGGCCCGGCAGTTGACCGCCAACGTCTCGCCCCAGGGTCTGCTGCCCGAGCATTTTGGTCGCGACCGTGGCCAGCGTCCCTACCTGGCCGAGGCACTGGCTGGGGAGCGCTTCTCCCTGTCACCCATCTATATCAGCCGCAATGCCCGGCGTCCCTCCCTCACCGCCATTCGGCGGATCGAGGACGAGTCCGGCAAGCTGATGGGTTTTCTGGGTGCCGATTTCGATCTGCGGGATCTACCGCTGACGCGCAAACTCTACGAACAACCCGAGCAATGGGTGCAACTCAAGGGCGATCCCGCCATCCGCGCGGGGCTCTTTAATCAGGAGCGGGTCGAGAGCCTCTTGGATCGACACATCGATGAGATTCTGGCCCTGATCGCCGAGCTCATCACCGCCCATGGCGTCTTTCACGGCAAACTGCATTTCTCCAGTTCCCGGGCCAACCTCTGGCTGATGGACGATCCCTTCCGCTATCGGATTCTGGACTACGAGGATCTCGCCGATCCAGGCATCTGCCTGGCCTACCCACCCCGACCCTATCCCGAGGATGCCGCTATCCCTCAAAACCGGGTTGGCGAGGTCCTTACCACCTTCAAGGCCCTGCGCTTCATGGACGAGAACATCTATCTGCGCTCGGGGTCACTCAATATTTTCAATGGCATCGTGGGCCTCAACTTCTCCTGCGACGGCTCCCATTACATGCCTTGGGACGATTTCCTGCACAAGAGCCTTAAATTCTGGCTTGGCTCGGGGGAGCCCTGCGTCCTGACGGAGGAAGGCGCTCAGGGGATTAAGGGGACAGGCCAGGGGGATCAGTCACCCGCCTGATGGAGGCCCGCCGCGCCCAGGGATACCAGGACCCGCGCCTCGGTGGGCACCAGGTCCACCGGGGCGCCGGATTCGATGAGCTTCTGGGTTTCCAGCACCTCCAGCACGGCCTCCAAGACCTCGGGGTCCTGCCGGGCAATGGCGTTGAGGGCATCGCCCACCACGGCGGGACGGGCGGCGGAGGCCTCGGCCATCTTTTGGGAGACCTTGTAGGCGGTCTGGCTTTTAATGAGGCCGACGCGATTCTCCCCGTCCTGCTTCATGGCGCTGGTGACCTGGACCAGACGCTTGACCACCTTGTCGGTGATGTTATCCACCATCTGGCGGTCCGTGAAGGCGACCTTACGGATATAGACGGAGCCCAGCCGGTAGCCCCACTTTTCCGAGAGGGGCGACACGGTATGGCGCACCTGCTGGCTGAGCTGATGGCGGTCCTCCAGCATCTTGTCCATTTCTAGATTGCTCAGGGTCGAGATGGCGGCGCTGGAGACATTCGCCTCCAGGGAACCCTCCGGGTTGGCATTGGCGAAGAGATAGGACACGGTGTCGTTGACCTGCATCTCGTACCAGATGCCTACCCCCATGGGGGTCCCCTCCCCCGAGTTAACCATCTGATCGCGCAGGTAATTCTGGCGCAAGCGAGTATCGACGCGATGCAGTTCGCCGAAAAAGGGCACCAGCAGGGCTCTGAGGCCGAAATGGCCGATGGGGAAGCGGATGCCCGGTTCGTCCAGGGTGCCCAGGACCTTGCCGAAGAGGGTAAAGACCTGGGCCTCGCGTTCCGCAACGATGGCATAGAGGCCGAGGCGGCGGGCCAGACCCAGCACCAGGGGTAAAAAGACGATCCCCAGCAGGAGGGCCAGGAGGTTGTCGAGCTTGTAGTCGCCAGTCATGTGATATTCCCCTTCCCTTGACGTTTCAGGCTTGGGCGCCCATGGCGCGGACAATGCGTCGCGCCCGGCCGAGCAGTGGCAGCCGCATGTTGCGCAGGTAGGCGCGCAGGGCCGCGGCGCCACCCTCGGCCTTGATGGCGGCCAGGGTCTCCGCCAGCTCATGGAGCGGCGCCACTTCCGCCTGGGCGTTGTTCATGGCGATATCCACCGCCCGCTTGCTCATGGTGATCTGCTGCTCGGCATCGGCGCGGGCGGTACTGATGTCGGCGGCCACATGGTTGCGGGTGCTATTGATGGCCGACAGGGCCCGGTCCACCTCGGGGGGCGGGTCGATCTGGGTAATGAGGGCCGCGTCCAGTTCGATCCCGTAGCGGGCCCCGGTGGAGCGACACTGCTGCTCCATGTAGTCATTGAGCAGCGGCAGGTTTTTGCGCAGGTCGTTGATGGAGACCCCCTCCGACAGGTCGGAGGCCACGGCGGACAGATATTCCGGGGAGTCTTCCGGCAACTCAGGGTTCGCCAGCAAAGAGGCGCCCCGCGGATCGACGAAATTGGCCACCCGCTCCCGCATCACCGAGATGAAGTAGCCCATCACATGCTCCAGGGGTTGAGCAACCCCGAAGAGATAGGCGTAAAGGTTGCGCTCGGCCACCCGAAAGCGGATCTGGCCATCCACCCCCGTGGTCAGATTGTCCTTGGTGACCGCCTCCACCGTGTTTTGGTTTTTGGTGGGGTCCCAGGTCAACGGCAGGGAACGGGTGGCTACGCTGACCTTGTGCACCTCCTGCCAGGGCCACTTGAAGTAAGGACCGCCGGGCCGAATGACGCGCACCACGGGGAATTGGTACCGTTTCTGGTCTTCCTCGTCCAGGGAGGGGTCGGTTACCAGGACGTTACCAATCCGCTGGGCGCGGCCGAAGCTGGTCATCACCGCCCGCTCGTCCGGCTTGACGGTGTAGAAACCACGAATGAGAACCCTGACAACAAAGTAGATCAGGATGCCGATAAAAAAGACAAAGGGCAGCATGGGCGGAAATCTCATGACAGCGGCGTGCCGTTAAGCATAAACCCCCAGCCTGCGGGATGAAACTCAGGAAAATTGCGGCCTAGGTCCCGCTGGGAATGGCTGGGTGCCAGGGTACCTGTTCGGGCCGCCATCCGCCGAGACAGGCGTCCCTCCCGCGGGCTATCAAACTGCCCCGAACCAACCGGGGGGGCTATACTTGCGCACCCCTCTAACCCAGCCCCTTTAGCCTGAACCCATGGCCATCAATCCTGTCTCCGGTCCCGCCTATCTCCTCGAAGGCATGCGCCTCATCGCCCGCCCCGGACTCCGCCGCTTTGTCGCCATTCCCCTGGCCATTAATATCCTGGTTTTTGCCGCCGCCCTCTACTGGGGCATCAGCCGTTTCGAGGGGCTGATCGCCTGGCTCCACTCCCTGCTGCCCACCCTGCCAGACTGGTTGGCCTGGCTGGAACGGGGTCTGGATTGGATTCTCTGGCCTTTGTTCATCTTGCTGGCGGTCGTGCTGGTCTTTCAGGGCTTTACCCTGATTGCCAATCTCATCGCGGCGCCCTTCAATGGACTCTTGGCGGAAAAGGTCGCGAATCACCTCCGCGGCGGGCCTCCCGACAGCGAAGCGGGCATGGGCCAGGTCCTGACCACCCTCCTACCCGCCCTGCTCGACGAAGTCAGGAAACTGCTGTATGCCCTCCTGTGGGCCATCCCCTTTTTTGTCCTGTCCCTGGTCCTACCCCTGATCGGCCCCCTCCTCTGGTTTCTCTTTTCCGCCTGGATCCTGGCGCTGGAATATCTCGATTACCCCATGGGTAACCAGGGCCTCGGCGCTCGGGAGATTCGGCGTCGGCTCAGGGGACGCCCGGTTTTAAGCCTGGGATTCGGCGCGGCAACCCTCGGTCTGACCATGATTCCCTTGGTCAATTTCATAGCCATGCCCAGCGCCGTGGCGGGCGCCACGGCCTTGTGGGTCAAGGAGTTCGAGACGCAAGGTAAACAGCTTTCCCCATCGGCCTAGGGCGGAGTGACCGGTCCACAGGTGTCTTGCCCTCCCCCTGGTCATGGCTCGCGTTGCCTCTGGCCGGACCGCCTCAAACCACCCAATCGAAATCGAAGGCCTCCAACAAGGCGCCGGTGACGGCTCCCGCGACAATACCGCCAAACAGGGCCCCAGGCATGAAGGTCATGATGGAGTCCAGCAGCGCGTAGTAGCCCCCATCGACGGCGCCAATCAGCGGTCCGCCAAATACCCAGAGACTGCCGGCTGCGACGGTGGCAACCATGCCGATCACCATGGCCTCAATGACCTGGCAAGGCTTGCCGCCCTTGACCTTGGCCTGACGCAACCACCAGCCAACGGTAGCCGAGTAGGAGGTGCCATTGACCGACACCAAAAAGACGACAATAGCCGTGACGTTGAAGTTTACGGGATGAAAGATCTCCACCAACCCCAGCAGGGCCCCACAGACAAAGCCGCTCATCAAACCCGCCACGGCCTTGCCCGGCGCCTGGAGCGCGCACTGGTCCGGGAAACGCGTCAGCCTCCCCAGCAAGGCCCCCGCCACGGCCGCCGCCAGGGCAACCTGCCACAAGGCGACGGTACCTGGCATCAGCATGAAGAGGATGGTGGTCGTTACCAGACCAATGACGGCACCGATCAGAGCGACCTGGCGGGCACTGTAGAAGGCCGCCCCGACCGCCCCGGCGATGGCGGCGGCGGGCGCGAAGGCCCAGTGCCCTAACCCCATGGCCTGAAAGAGGACGAAGAGGGCGGTAAAGAGCGGAGCATAAATAAGGCCGATAATGGCCCAGATGAGTCCCCGTACAAAGACCAGGGATGTCCGCGAGGCGGCAAGGGTGGTGGACATGGAGATACCGAACAGTTACAGCAGTCGGGCGCCGGGGTGACGCCAGGTTTCGTCGGAAGTCTCTATTTTCCACAGGCACCCAGGAACAGGCAACCCGTATTATCAGTATTTGCTTAATAACCCAAGTTACCGAGATGCCGGTCGGGTTGCGCATCCTCCAGGGTTGGGAGGGTGCCACCCGAGACCTTGTGCGGGTACCGGGTGCCCCAAAAAAAACGGGGCCCGCGGGCCCCGTTTTGTCACCTTTTCAGCTTGGATTTAGCCAGCTTTCAGGGTCCAAGAGGCGCACCAGCCGTTAGCGTTTACCGCCTTGCCGGGGAAGAGGGAGCAGGGACGCCACTCACCCTCGGCGGCCTGAATGAATTGGCAGTTGGCGCAGTGCTGATTGGCGGCTGGGGTGCCGGCCTTGTCGACGCGGGTGGCCTTGGTGGCATCGCTGACGTACTTCAGGGCCTTGGCGGTCGGGTCGGTGGCCTCGTCCACATGGGGCAGGTCGGCGGCCTGGGCGCTTGTCATGCCGATCAGGTTCAGAACGGGCGCGGCGGCCAGGCCAGCGAGCATCAGCTTAACGGCATCGCGGCGGCTCTTGTTCAACTCGGACATTGTTGTCATCTCCTCTTGGGGATTGTAGGGATACAGGACCCGCCGGCCTAGAGTCAGGGGTCTAACGGGAATTTTGCACCATGCGTGGGCGGAACTCCACCCCTCTTTAAGGCAATAGTATGAAATCCGCTTGCAACATGCGGAGGGGGGCCGCAGAGGCCTCAGCGGAAATAGGTTCCGGCCCCGGTCGTGTGGCTGCGCCAGAAGGCATCGGTGAAAGTGGCCAACTTGACCTCCTCAGCGCTGGAAGAGGCATGGACGAAACGGGTGGGATCCACCACCAAGCCGACGTGACTATCACCCTTGACACGGAAGAAGATGAGGTCCCCCGGCTTAATCTTCGTCAACTTAACGGGCTTGGCCTCAGCCTTCTGGTCGGTGGAGACGCGCGGTATCCTGAGCCCCGCCTTCTTGTAGGAATGTTGGGTCAAGCCACTGCAATCCAGGCCTTTTCCGGGCTTGGTACCCCCATAGACATAAGGCGTCCCGATCTCTTCCAGGGCCGCCGTGACCGCCTTGCCCCGCGGTCCGGAAGGGATCTTGATGCCGTACTTGTCACCAATACTCCCGCAACCCGCTAGCAGCAACAGCAAGCCGCCCAGGATAAGCCATCCTGGGAAAGCCCAGCCTTTAGCGCTCATCTCCCGCCTCTTTGGTCGAAGGTTATGCAATAGGGTTGTTATGCAGTTTTATTAATACAGGCCGGGCAGATTGTCAACGCCCGAGAACCCTGAACTGACCTATACCCAGCGCTGGTCATGCTTCGGCGTGAGGCGAGAGGGCCGGCCAGGGATTGCCGCCTTGAGCTATCA
>JBASIS010000093.1:0-2294 GCA_049654905.1 Chromatiaceae bacterium | reverse complement strand
CCTTTTAGGCCCTCGAACAGTGGCAGCTCAAGCAGCCGGAACTGTTCGTTTCAGACATTCACTATTTCCCGGGGCTTGACATCCCAGGTACTTCACCATGAACACTGCCGAACTTATCTACGAATCGGTCAAGAAACTGCCCTCGCCCGCGGCGCAGGAAGTGCTGGATTTTGCCCATTTTTTGGCCCTGCGCGAGAGCTGCCGGGAGGACCGGGAGCTGATGCTTGCCCAGCAGAGCGCCACAGGCGACTGGGACAACGAGGACGACAATGCCTGGAACCATGCCCCAGCCGTGTGACATCGTCCTCCTGCACTTCCCCTTCACGGACCTCTCGGCAAGCAAGTTGCGGCCAGTGTTGGTCATGACCGATGTCACGGTAAGTGGTGATTTCCTGGCAGCCCAAGTCACCTCCCAGATCCATCACCGGGTCCAGGTACCTCTGCGCGACAGCGACTTTGAGCTTGGCCGATTGCCCAAGACCAGCATCGTCCGACCGGATAAGATTTTCACGCTCAACCAATCCCTGGTTGTTCGCCGGGTTGGGCAACTCAGCCGACTGGCATTCGATCGTATCCATGCCGAGATCTGCCAACACCTCGGTTGCAAGAAATCGGCCTTTACCCGGATTGAATCTTGACTCAGTCCGGGGCACGCTCGCCAATAACTAGATAATCTCACAGGCTTGCAGCTACCCATGGACCCGGCCCCCGGATCAACCGCGCCTCGCGCACCCCGCGCAGGGCGTTGCACACCCGGATCGCCTCGGCGCGGTCGAGGTCCGCCAGGGTGATCGGGGCCTCCCGCGCCCCCCAGGTCGGATCATCCAGCAGGACGCCGCGCATCACGCCGGGCAGCACCCCCGCGCTCAGGGGCGGCGTAACCCAGGCACCGTCGAGTTTCAGAAAAAGATTGCTGCGGGCACCCTCCGTGATCCGGCCAGCCCGGTTATGGAACAGCATGTCGAAGGCGCCCTGACGGATGGCGGCGGCGATGGCCCGGTCATAGCGGGCGCGCCAGGTCGTCTTGTGACCCAGCAGCGGGTCCGCCTCGTCCACCGGCGTGGCGGCGATTAGCAGGCCCAGCGGCCCGGGGGGCAAAGCGTCAAGCGGGGCGGCATCCAGCTCGCAGCTGCCGTCTTTATGCAGTATCAATTTGATACGAAAGGGAATTCCCGCCGCCAGGGTCGCCACCCGCGCCGCCAGGGCCTGGCGAATGTCCGTCAGGGGTAATCGGAAACCCAGGCCAGCCGCACTGCGCCCAAGCCGCGCCAGATGGCGCTCCAAGTGGCGAATGCCCTCCGCCCGGCGGGCATAGAGGGTCTCGAAGAGGCTGAAGCCCGGGTCAAGCTCGGTCAGAAAACGCGCCTTCAACTGACATTCGTCGTATTCCTCATCGGCCCGGCTATCACTGACGATGCCGGCCCCGATGCCCAGGCGTCCCGATCGCGGCGCCCGGGGCGACGGATCCGGCGCGGCGGCACCCAGCGTCAGGGTGCGGATGGCCACCGACAGGCAGAAATCACCGCAGGCGGCCGCCGCCCGCTCGCCCGTCGGCGGCTCGATCCAGCCGATAACGCCGGTGTAGAGGCCCCGGGGGCTGGTTTCGAGGGCCCTGATCCAGTGCAGAGTGCGATGCTTGGGTGCCCCGGTGATCGAACCGCAGGGGAAGGTCGCCCGCAGGATCTCGGGAAAGCTCACCGTCGGCGGCAGTTCGGCCTCGATGGTGGAGGTCATCTGCAAGAGGGTCGGGTGGGTTTCCACGGCGAACAGGTCCGGCACGCGCACACTGCCCGTGCTTGCCACCCGCCCGAGATCGTTGCGCAAGAGATCGACGATCATGAGGTTTTCGGCCCGGGTCTTGGGATTGCGGCTGAGCTCCCGCGCGATCGCCGCCTCATCCTCGCCCGCCCCGGCCCGCGCCGCTGTGCCCTTCATTGGCCTGGCCTGAAGCCGGCCCCCCTGGTTGCGCAGAAACAGCTCGGGAGAGCAGGACAGCACCTGCGTCGGTTCGTCCGCGTGAGCCCCGGGCGGCAGCGACAGGAAGGCCCCAAAGGCCACCGGTTGGCGGGCGCGCAACCGGCGGTACAGGCTCATCGGCGAGCCCATGACATACCCGTCGAGGCGACAGGTGAAGTTGACCTGATAGGTTTCGCCGGCCAGGATCGCCTCCTGAATGCAGGCCATGGCCTCACCAAAAGCGGCCCGGCCCAGGCTGAGGCGCGTATCAAAGACGCCGGCGGGCGCCGGGGCGGGCAGCCCCTCCGCCACCGGGGCGCCTTGGTCCTCCTCCCCGC
>JBASIS010000092.1:0-32212 GCA_049654905.1 Chromatiaceae bacterium | reverse complement strand
GGGGGTGTCGACAGCAGGGATGCTGTCGCCAAGCCTACAGGGATGAATTAACGGCGTCTCCCGCCCGCCGTCACGTGGCCCCAGATTGCGATAACTCAGGGGTGTTGGGTGGATGAGGCTGCGTCCCAGGATTGACGGGATCGCACAGGCCCTCGGCCCAGTCCTCCATGGCGGCGTTGGCCACGGGCATGGGGGCCTCCAGGAAGGTGATGAAAAACCCCTTGCGCGTCTGGACCACGCCAATGGAGCGCGGGCGAATGGCCAGCAGAGCGGGGTCCGGCAGGCAGATGCCAAAACAGAAGATCAGTAGCCTGGCGGCCAGGATGTCCTCGCTGATCTGGCCCTCGGGGAGGGCGCGAGTGTGGGCATAGTGGTCAAATTCGGCGATGAACTGGGCGCTCTTGTGTTCCTCGATGTGCCGTCTGAAGTAGGCGATGATTTCATCCACCGAGCGATAGCGGGTCTCCCCGGGCTCGATCTCCAGACTGAAGGTGCTGTAGGACGCCTGTGACAGGGTGTGTTTCACGGCTGGCCTCTTCCCTATGATTGTCATTGAACGGTTCCCGGGCCTCCCGGCGGGGCCGGCACTATCCTGCTTAAACGCTCCGCCAGGGCCCGCTAGTGCGCCGGCACGCAGATTTGGCCCTCCCGGACGGCGCAGGTCGTGCGATAGAGCAGATAGACCACCACCAGACTGACCAGGCTCAGGAGCCCCCAGCCCAGGATGGCGAAGGCCAGGTTTTGGGTGAGTTGGTACATGATGAAGGTCGCGGTGGTCATGGCGGCGAGGGGGAAGGAGTAGGCCCACCAGGACAGGAAGAATTCCAGGCGCAGAAACCGCCCTACCTGGACCGTCAGCAGCAAGGTCAGGAAGAGTCCCGCGTAATAGAGGATGCGGGCCAGGGTATCCAGGCCGCCGCTCAATTGCAGGTAGGCGATGAAGCCCACCGCCGGTGGGGCTATCAGGATGAAGAAGGTCGGCATCAGCCGGTCGGGCAATGAGGGGTGAAAGATGAACCGATGGAGCACGATGGCGAAGAGCAGCAGCCAGAAGAGGAGGCCGATAGATAGGAAAAACCAGGAGGTCTCGATGAACCCCAGGCGGGCGCCGGCGATGGGTACCAGGACATTGCCGACGACCGGGATGAACCAGGCGGGATTGACGTGGTGGACCTCGAACCGCTCATGGTGAATCCAGACATTCAGCACATAGAGGGTCAACAGGAGTTGCGACGTCGCGCCGATTACCCAGAGGCCCAGCGCCAGGCCGGGCCAGTGCTCCAGGGTGGCGATGCCGAGCAACAGCAGGCTCATGGCGATGGTCGGGAAGAAATTGAGTTGGATGGGATGGGCGAGTTCCTTCAGGACCGCCTCGCGGTAGCGGATCAGCTTGGTGAGATAGAGCGACGCCAGGACCAGGAAAGCGAGGGCGGCGACCACCAACAGGATGGCGGCGATAGGCAGGCCGATCGCTAGCACCTGCTCGGCTTTGTGCCAGGCAATGGAGAGCCCGGCCAGCCCCATGACCATGGAGAAGAAGGCGACGGGAAAGTAGGCTAAACGGGGCAGGGGGGCGGGATTGGGCATCTTGTTCCGGAGGGGTGGCTGTCGCGATGGGAAGGCTAGACTAAGAGATCGGCGCCCCCGGGGCATTGAAAAGGGTCAATTGGACTCGGCCGGGATGGGGAGGCGGTGTCACCGGCGGCTTGGGAGGGAGGGGCGGGAGCCTGTGAGGGGGACCGGCATTTTCTGCAGATGCCGCGACCGGGAAACCCGCTGAGGGGCGGCCCTGGCGGTAGGGGCTGGATGGGTCCCTCAGTCCCCGCCGACCCGGTGCAGGTTGGGGATGTCGAGCAGGAAGCGGTTGGCGGAGAGATCCACCAACAGGCCTTGGCGTTTGAACTCGGCGATGGTGCGACTGGTGGTCTCGGTAGTGATGCCGAGCATGGCCCCCATGTCCTCGCGGCCGAAGAGGTCGCACTCGCTGCTTTCCCGGTCGCGCACCAGCCGCAACAGCAGGCGGGCGACGCGTTGGCGGGCGGAGCCGGTCGAGAGTTCCGTCAGCCAGGCATCGGCCTCCGAGAGGGCGCGTTGCCAGCGGGACATGAGTTCGGTGTGCAGTCGGGGGTTTTCGGCCCCTAGGGCCTTGACCACTCGGGCCGGGAAGCGGCAAACCTCCGTGGGCTGCAGGACCACGGCCTCGTGCTGGTAGGGGGCCTCGAGGATGGCCTCCAGGCCGAGGACATCGGTGGAGCGGGCCAGACGGACGATGCGCTGGCTCCCATCCGGCAGGTACTGGACCAGCTTGAGGGCGCCCGTGCGTACCGTAAACAGGTATTCGCCCCGGTCGCCGGCGTGGTACAGGCAGGCCCCGGGTTTGAGGGAGAACTGGTCAATGGGATCGTGGATCTTCTCGAAATCCGCCTCCGTCAGGCCCGCGAACAGGACCGTGTGCCGGAGGGAACAATTGCGGCAATCGGCCTCGCCGGACCATGCCTCGCGCATTGTGACGTTTTTAACCATGGGGTTTATTCGGCTGCGTCTATGGAGTTCAGCGAAAGCAATTGACTCAAGTTTAACCGAAAAAATGCGCGCCCAAGGGGTGTAAGATTCTTCTTTTAACCATCTGGACGTGAGCGGGAGAGAAAGCCATGAGTCTCATCAATGCCTGGGCCGCCACCGCCGCGGGGGGCGCCTGTCAGCCCTTTGCCTACGATCCTGGCCCCTTAGGCGCGGATCAGGTCGAGATCGCCGTCGAGTATTGCGGCATCTGTCATTCCGACCTCTCCATGCTTCAGAATGACTGGGGCATAACTCGCTATCCCTTTGTGCCAGGGCACGAGGCGGTAGGGCGCATTGTCGCCCTGGGGGACCAGGTCGCCGGTTTGGCCCTGGGACAGCGCGTTGGCATCGGCTGGACGGCGCGAAGCTGCATGCACTGTCATACCTGCCTGTCCGGGGATCACCACCTCTGTAGCGAGGCCCAGGGGACCATCGTCGGCCGCCATGGCGGTTTCGCGGACCGCCTGCGCAGCCACTGGGCCTGGGCAATCCCCCTGCCCGCGACCCTTGACGGCGCCGCCGCGGGCCCCTTGCTGTGCGGCGGCATCACCGTCTTCGCCCCCCTTTTGCTCCATGGCATCCCGCCGACGGCGCGGGTGGGTGTGATCGGCATTGGCGGGCTGGGCCACATGGCCCTGAAGTTTCTCCGGGCCTGGGGCTGCGAGGTTACCGCCTTCACCTCGAGCGAGTCCAAACGCGAGGAGGCCCTGGCTTTTGGCGCCCACCGGGTGGTCTCCAGCCAGGATAGTCGCGCCCTGCGCGCTATCGTCAGGTCCCTGGACCTGGTGATTGACACGGTTAATGTGCCCTTGGACTGGAAGGCCGTGATGGGTACCCTGGCGCCCAAGGGCCGTCTCCATCTGGTCGGTGCCCTCCTGGAGCCGATGCCCGTCAGCGCCATGTCCCTCCTGGGGGGGCAGCAGAGTATTTCCGGCTCTCCCACCGGTTCACCGAGCGCCATCGCCACCATGCTGGACTTCGCCGCCCGCCACCAGGTCCTGCCCCAGGTGGAACATTTTCCCATGAGCGCGGTGAACGAGGCCCTGGAGCATCTGCGCGCCGGCAAGGCGCGATACCGGATCGTCCTGGATGCGGACTGCGCGGGCTAGGCGGCGGGGCGTTCCGGTTGTCTATTGCGCGGCGGCGGAGCGCGGCGGGTAAGGTACCGGACGCACGTCCAAAAGGTTCCTCGTCTGGGTAGGGTCGGTCAGGCCGCGGCGAGGCCGTAGGGCGGCTCCCGAAGTTTCAGCAGGGGCCCTGACTCCGCCAGGGCGACGCGGCCATCCTCGAAGGCGGCTATCTCCACCACCAGGGAGACCTCGTAACGGCCATCGCCGAGGGGGCAGGCCTCCAGGATGGTGCCGGCGGTCTGGGCGGAGTCACTGATGGGCGAGAACACCTCGTCGCCGGGCCGGGGCGCGCGTTCCGTTGTCACCTCGCCCAGGTAGAGGCGGCGCTTGAGCTTCCCCAGGTATTGCATGCGGGCCACGATCTCCTGTCCCGTGTAGCAACCCTTGGTGAAGCTGACGCCATTGATGAGTTGCATGTTGGCCATCTGGGGTACGAAGGCCTCGCGAGTCTCGGGATAGATAGTCGGGATGCCGGCGCGGATATCGAGGAGGGTCCAGTGGGCGGCGTTGACCGGGGTCGCCGTGGCGGCCAGGTTATCCCAGAGGGACATCATGGCCGCGATCGGCCCCAGCATCTGGAAGCGCGGGATGGGGCCGGCCAGGCGGATCAGTGTCAGCTCGCCGTGGCGGGTCAGGTCATTGACTTGCTCGGGCAGGGTCGGGAACAGCGCCGCAAGGCGTTCCGGGGCCTGGTCGCCGCTCAGTCCCAGGGTGACGAAGTCGTCCGAGACATCGGTTAGCACCACCTTGGCGCGCAGGACATACATCCGCAGCCGTTTAAGCAGCATCTCAAGTTGCGGCCGCGGGAGTTGCAGGTAGGTGGTCTCGTCCAGGCGCAAGACGCGGAAGTTGGCCAGCATGCGTCCCTTGGGGTTGCAATGGCTACTGAGTTGGGTGTGAGTGGTGGTGACAAGCCGGATGTCGTTGGTGAACTGGCCTTGCAGAAAGTGGGTGGCGTCTTCTCCCGTGACCGCGATCAGGCCCAGATGGCTCAGATCGCAGAGGGCGAGGGCGGCGGCGGGCGGGGCGTCGGGAAATTGGGCCTGACCCCAGTCATCGATCCGGGCCGAGCGGGTCCGCAGAAAATCTCGCCACTGTTCGTTCATTGTCATGAGGTCTCCGTTTCGATGGTGTCCGGGGCGGGTCGCAACCGGTATATCATAGCGAAGAGCGAGATTTTCCAATCCAACCATGCCGGCAATCTTAATTTGAGTATTTATCAAGCGAATCTTCGCGTCGACAGCCTGGTGCTCTATAAGGGCCACCCGGCTCGGGTCCTGAGCTTGGGCGAGAAAATCGAGATCGGTCTCGACAAGGGCGAGGTCAAGCGGGTGCGTCTCAAGGATATCGACCTGCTGCACCCCGGCCCATTGCGCAGTCTCGACGAACTCACCCAGGTGGAGGGCGCCTTCGAGGAGGCCTGGGAGTTGCTGGAGGGCGGCACGACCCAGTTACGGGAGTTGGCGGAACTGCTCTACGGAGACTTCTCGCCGGCTTCCGCTTGGGCGGCCTGGCGGCTGGTGGCGGAAGGACTCTGGTTCTCCGGCACCCCTGAGGCGATTCAGGCCCGGACCCGTCAGCAGGTGGAGGTCGACCAGGCCCAGCGCGGCGCCAAGGAGACGGCGGCCCGGGACTGGGCGGACTTCCTGGCGCGCCTGACCGCCCACCAGCTCCGGCCCGAGGACACCGAGCGCCTGGCGGAAGTGGAGCGCCTGGCCTGGGGCCGGTCCGAACACAGCCGTATCCTCAAGGCCCTGGGGCACCCGGAAACGCCCGAGAGCGCCCATCGCGCCCTGATCCAGTTTGGTTTCTGGGCGCCAGAGCATAATCCCCATCCCGCCCGTCATGGCCTGCCCGAGGACGATCCCCTCCTACCGGTAGGTCAACTCCCGGAGGAGGAGCGCCTGGATCTCACCCATCTCCCGGCCTTTGCCATCGACGACGAGGGTAACCAGGACCCGGACGATGCCTTGAGCCTGGAGGGTGACCGGCTCTGGGTTCATGTCGCCGATGTGGCCGCCCTGATTCCCCCCGACAGTGAGATGGACCGCGAGGCCCGCGCCCGGGGCGGGAACCAGTACCTGCCGGAGCGCATGGTGAACATGCTGCCACTCGCCATCACCCAGCGGTTGGGTCTTGGCCTTCAGGAGATATCGCCAGCCCTCTCCTTTGGCTTGGGTTGCGATGAAACGGGCGAGGTCAGGGACGTGACCATTCGGCGGAGCTGGGTCAGGGTGGAACGTCTGAGTTACGAAGTGGCCGAGGGCCGTCTCGACGAGTCGCCCTTCGCCGCCATGGAGGCCCTGGTCGAGCGCTTCCGTCACCGCCGTCAGGCCAATGACGCCGCCAGTATCGAGTTGCCGGAGGTAAGTTTGCGGGTGCGCGACGGCGAGGTGGTCATCCGGCCCCTGCCACGGCTGCGTAGCCGGGCCCTGGTCATGGACGCCATGCTCATGGCCGGCGAGGCGGTGGCCGCTTTTTGTCGCGATCAGGGCATCCCCATCCCCTATGTCACCCAGCCGGCCCCGGACAAGGTGGAGCAGCCCACGGATCTGGCGGGCATGTACGCCTACCGTCGCCACTTTAAGCCCTCGCGCCTGGTGGGCGAACCGGGGCCTCATTTCGGCCTGGGCTTGCCCATCTATACCCGTGCCACCAGCCCCCTTCGGCGCTATTCCGATCTCCTGGTCCACCAGCAGCTTCGCGCCTGGCTGCGGGGCGAGGTCCTGATCGAGGCTCAGGCCGTGGCGGCGCGGGTGGGTGAGGCCGAGGCTGTGGCGGTGGCGATCCGCCGAAGCGAGCGGTTGTCCAATCAGCACTGGAAGTTGGTCTGGCTGCGTGATCATCCCGACTGGTGGGGCGAGGCCCTGGTGGTGGACCGGGACGAACGCAAGCATGTCCTCCTGATTCCGGACCTGGCTCTGGAGACCCGGGTGCGCCTCCTGGGCGATCCCGCTCTTAATAGCCCGCTGCGCGTCTCGCCCCGGGAGGTAGACCTGCCGGCACTGGATTGCCGCTTCCGGGTCCGGGAGTGAGGACGTGACTCCCGGTCTCGGCTTTGCCCCGTTCGGAAAATAGCCGACAATAGTCCCTATCGCCGCGTCCGCTTCCGGCACGGCTCACGAGGCCAGCTCATGATTAAGCTTCCCTTCAGCCGCAAGACCCAGGATGAACCCCTCGATCGGCCCAGCCTCGTCTTCGCCGCCTATGGCGCGGCGGAGCGGGAACGGCGCCGCGACACGGCCGATGGCCTGGACGAGAAGCGCTTTCAGGCCGCCCTGGACCTGGCCCTAGAGCGGCTCCAGGCCCTGGAGTCGGCGGGGGAGAGACATTCATGATCATTCTGCGCATCAAGGCCGAGTGTCTGCATCGCTACCGGCGCCTGCGCCTGACGGATCTGCCGGAGCGCGGCATCATTGCCCTTAGCGGTGACAATGAGAGTGGCAAGAGCGCCATCGGCGAGATTATTTGCTTCGCCCTCTTTGGCCGGACCTTCTCCCTCGCCGAGGACCGTATCGGCAAGCTGGTACACTGGGGCGCGGGCGAGGGGGCGGTCACTCTGCGGTTTCGCGTCAAGGGCCGCAACTACGAGGTCAGTCGCCATCTTGCCCGGGATGGCGAGCAGTCAGCGCGCCTGATCCTGGTCGATGGCCCCGACGGGCCACTGGCACGGGCCACCGGGGTTACCGAGGCTGTCACCCGCCTGCTTGGCTATGGCTTCGACGATTTTGTCGAGACCTTCTATCTGGCGCAACGGGAGATTGGCTCGCCCCATCCCCGCAGCCCCGCAGTGCGCGCCATGGTGGGTGCCGCCCCCCTGGAGGAATGCGCCAGCGGGCTGGGGGAGGAGATTCGCCAGACCGAGGCGACTCTGGCCTCTTTGCTCAAGCAGCAGGACGTCATGAAGGATGAGTTAGGGCGGCTCTCCCTCGAGGCGGAGCGGGTGCAGGCCCTGGAACACAACCTTGCTGAGATTGGCGAGCGCGAGAAACGCCTGTCCTCGCGTCTGCCCGCCCTCCAGACCGCTAGCGACGAATACAGCCGGGCTTACCGCCGCCTCGGCTCTCACAGTGCCCGCCGCGCCCTGGCGGGCCTCCTCTCGAATATTGCCCTCTTGGCCGTCCTGGCGGTGGGGACGGCCTGGGGTTTGCTGCGCTTCCAGCCGGAGACCTGGCCCATCCCGGTACTGCTGGCCTGGCTGGAGGGCTTGCTCGCCGAGACCGGGCTGACCCCGCATACGGTCGTACTGACGGTCGAGGTCGTTCTCGGTGGACTCTTGCTGCTGTTCTGGCTCTGGCTGGCCTTGCTGGCCCTGGGGATGCGCCGCCGCCGGTCCTGGGCACGGCGCCTGGCCCAGGAGTTGGATCGGCTGGACGCCCTTGAACCCCTGCCGGCGCGCCTGATCGGTGCCTTGGGTCAGGGGGGGGCGGATGAAGCGACCGGAGTTTTTATCGACCGGCCGGATGTGGAACGCCGGGCCCGCCTGCGTCAGCGAATTCTCTTGCTGGAGGCCACGGCCCCGGAGGTGGCTAGCGCCCTTGAGCATGAGGCCGTCTGGATCAAGCGTGATCTCGCCCGGCTCGCCGCCTTGAAGGCCTCCGTGGAGGCGGGGCTGGAGCGGCTGCGCGCCGAGGGCTTGCGCCACCACGACCTGACGCGGGAGTTGACGGAAATCGGCAAGCGCATCGCACTGGATAACGACTGGATCGCCACCCGGCGGCTCGCCAAGGAACTCCTGGAAGGGGCGGCCCGCGACCTCTCGCGGCGCTTCAGCGAAGGACTGCGCGACATGGTGAGTCACGCCCTGCCGCAATTCACCGAAGGCCGCTACGAATTTCTGGAGGTGGACGAGGGGCTGCAGGTGCGGGTCTATTCGGGGGATAAGCGTAATCTGCTGGACCTGGACGAGATATCCAATGGCACCCAGCGCCAGATCATGCTGGCCCTGCGCCTTGGCCTGTCCCAGGAACTGGTGGCGCGGCTGGTTCGTGATGACCAGTTCGTCTTTCTCGATGAACCCTTTGCCTTTTTCGACAGCCGCCGCATGCGCGGAGCCTTGAAAAATCTGTCGGAGCTGGGGGGTGACCTTACCCAGTACTGGATCGTCGCCCAGCGCTTTCCCCAGGATTCCCCCATCGGTCTGGAGATTGCCTGCGGGCAACACCCCGACACCTTGACGGTCGGTTTTCCAGAGACGCCTTGAGGGGGCTACCGTGGGGGGCCGCGCTGGCGGAGGTTAGGATTTAGCGCGGCTTGTTCACCAAGCCGCGACGGAGGAGGGGGAACATCCTGTCAGGAACGCCAGGTGCGAACCGGTCCCGTGTCCAGATGGACGAAGCTGCTGGAGTTGCCGTAGTAACCCACCCCGCCCCGGCTCAGAGAAATAGCGCCCTCGCGCAGACTGGCATTGCCACAGCCTACGAAGCTGACATCCAGGGCCTGACCCGTGATATGGAGGCTGTTGCGCGCAACCCGCTTGGAGGCCTGGCGAAGCATGGCGTTGCTGCGGGGGGAGCGATAGGCGCTATAAACATCGATCTCGCATTCCTGGCTATTAACCCGGGTCTGCAAATCATAGATCAAGTCGAAAAGCTTGGGGTCCATGAAGGTGGTTTCATCGGTGCGATGATCCCGCAGGAAGTGATTGAGTTTGGCCAGGGCATCTCGCCGGTAGCTGTCGCCAACGCGGTAGGCTATGCGTAATTTTTCGTCGGTATGGACGTGGCGCAGGTTGAGGACGCGAGTATCTTCTCGGGCGTTAAACTTGGCGAAGGCGGGTGCCGTTGCGGCGGAAAGGGCTAGGCCGAGAAAATATCTCCGGTTCATGCAGTGACCCCCATCGTCGTCAGGTGAATGTGATGATGGACGCGATTATAAGAACAAAACCCCATCATGCAACAAAATTATGATTAATTTCCGAGGCATGGCATTCGTGTCATTCATTCGATTTGTCGCCTGCTTGCGACGAACGGATGATTGAAAATCCGATTCCCCAATAATGACCCCGCGCCATGCAATCAGAAATATTCAACCAAGAGAGTAGGATGACAAAATGCCCAGGGGATAAATCCCGTGGGTGTCCTATTATTACCATCAGTCGCATTTACGCAACTTTTCGGGGAAAAGTACTTAATGCGCTCCCTGATTACCACCCTCTGTCTCCTAATTACTACCGCCCCGCACGACGCAAGGGACTGCCCCAAAGGGCTGTCCGGGGTTGCCGGCTGGGTTTGGGGGTTTGGGGGTAGCTTTTGCGCTAGGGTAGGGTGTAGGATAAATGAGTCGCCGATCCTCGACTGGATCGCAATCCCTTGTTTAATTTTGGGAAGTCACGAGGCGCCATGCGCGGACTCATCCTGCTCCTGCTGCTTTTGCCCTTGCCTGGTGGGGCGGACGTCTATAAATACGTCGATTCGGCCGGCAAGATCTATTTCACCGACTCCCCCCTTCAGGGTAAGGACCTGAAGCTCGAGTGGAAGCGGGATGCGAACAAAATCGCCACGGAGAAGAATGCCAGGGTGGTGGCCATGGGCCAGAGCCGCACTTTGGTCGAGCCGTCCCCGGCCAAGCTTTCCGCCCGCCGCGCCCGCTACGAGCGCACCATCGAACTGATCGCGGGTCAGGAAAAGGTAAATTCGGAGCTCCTGCATGCCGTGGTTCGCGCCGAGTCGGCCTACAACGCTGGCGCCGTCTCTCCCGCTGGCGCCACCGGTCTCATGCAGCTGATGCCGGCCACCGCCGCCCGCTACCAGGTACAGAACATTGAGGACCCCACCGAGAATCTGCGAGGCGGCGCCCGGTATTTACGCGAATTGCTCAACTTGTTCGGAAACGATCTGCAACTGGCCCTGGCGGCCTACAATGCCGGCGAGAACGCCGTGGCGCAGTATGGCAATCGCATACCGCCCTATCCCGAGACCCAACGCTATGTGCGCAAGGTCCTCCAGTTTCTGTGGGCCGAACGTACCTCGGCCAGCAAGGGCTGAACGAGACCAGCGCCGCACGACTGGCACCGGGGCGCCAGCCGGCCCTTCGTCTTTAATCCTCGCCGATCACCCGCTCGTCCCTTGGGGTGGAGAGCAGCCTCTCCGCCTCCCCCATGCTCTTGGCGAAGATCATGCGATAGGCGGCGTCCCCGGAGAGGGGGTGATCCTGGCGCAGGGCGCGTACCATTTCCTTGGCCTCCTGGTAGGCCTGCTGGGTGGCGATATGGGACAGGGTCAGCGGTTTCTCGGTTTTCTGGTAAATGAAGTAGGGCATGACAAGGCGCTCTCAATGGGAGGTTAGGGGGTAGGATTTTAGCCCATGGAGGCCGCGACCGCTGGCCCGCCGCGGCGGCGGGGGGAGGCAGGGTGCCCTAATGCCGTATACGAGGCTTGGGGAAGCCTGGTCGCTGTGGTAACTTTCCCAGTGTCGCGCCCAGACCGGAGCCGGTATCTGGCGGAGCGGCCAAGAATCCGGCGAACAGCGCCATTGAGGTTTTCCAACAACAAGCTCACCGGCTGATCGGACAGGGGTCCGGAATGCGGCGCGGGGGCGATCAGGAGAGGCAGAAGATGATCAGACCAGTCGGTTCCGACGAGCTCAAACCCCTGTTCGTATATGACCCAGACCAGCACCATCGCCTGATGCGCGAGGCCGAGTCCTTGCCCTCGGTGGTTATCAGCTCCCAGGCGGCGGGCAACGCGGTCATGATGGGCGGAGGCTATTTCACCCCTCTCAAGGGCTTCATGAACGTCGCCGACGCCATGGGTACCTGCGAGAAGATGCGTCTGACCGATGGCTCCTTCTTCCCCGTGCCGGTGATGTGCCTGCTGGAAGAGGTCGCGGCCATCCGTGGCGCCAGCCGCATCGCCCTGCGCGACCCTAACATGGATGGCCATCCGATCCTGGCGATCATGGAAGTGGAAGCTATCGAGGAGGTCAGCGACGAGCAGATGGCCTTCATGACCGAGAAGGTTTATCGGACCAGCGACAGCGAGCACCCGGGGGTGGCCACCTTCAACAGCCAGGGCCGCTTCGCTGTCTCCGGCTCCATCCAGGTCCTGCACTTCTCTTATTTCCAGGATGACTTTCCGGATACCTTCCGGACCGCGGTGGAGATTCGCCACGAGATCGCCGAGCGCGGCTGGCAGCGCGTCGTCGCCTTCCAGACCCGCAACCCCATGCATCTCGCTCACGAAGAGCTATGCCACATGGCCATGGACCGCCTAAATTGCGACGGCCTGGTCATCCACATGCTGCTGGGCAAGCTCAAGCCGGGCGATATCCCGGCGCCCGTGCGCGATGCCTCCATCCGCAAGATGGTCGAA
The DNA here is from genome assembly GCA_049654905.1 of Chromatiaceae bacterium. GTDB lineage: Bacteria > Pseudomonadota > Gammaproteobacteria > Chromatiales > Chromatiaceae > M0108. Next base: position 20,208 of record JBASIS010000092.1, on the reverse strand, counting down.
CTCTACTTCAAGCCGAACAGCGCCATGGTCACTGGCTACGGCTTCGACATGCTCTATGCGGGCCCTCGCGAGGCTGTGTTGCACGCCTACTTCCGCCAGAACATGGGCGCGTCCCACTTCATCATTGGTCGCGACCATGCGGGGGTGGGTGATTATTACGGCGCCTTTGATGCCCAGACTATCTTCGATGAGGAGGTACCGGAGGGCGCCCTCGATATCGAGATCTTCAAGGCCGACCACACCGCCTGGTCAAAGAAGCTGGGTCGGGTGGTGATGATGCGCGAAGCCCCGGATCACACCAAGGAGGACTTCGTACTTCTGTCCGGCACCAAGGTGCGCGAATTGCTCGGCAGTGGCGTTGCCCCGCCCAAGGAGTTTTCGCGTCCCGAGGTGGCCAAGATCCTCATGGATTATTATCAATCCTTACAGTAATTCCCATCCCCTGGGCTCAGGCGGGGCTTTCCGGCCCCGCCGTCGCCGTGACGACTACCCCCATTATGGGGTGGGAAAAAGCTAACGTTCCGCCACTCTCTCCACGGGTTTAGGAACCATGGAAACCCGGGGGCGCCAGAAGCTGGGAAAGTCAGGATTGACGTAGCCCGGCAGTGCGACCATCTCCAGCGGCGGTGCCAGGCGGGAGGTGTAATCCATGATGGCGGCTATGTCGCGGCTGCTGAAGCCCTGGATTTGCTTGACCATCTCCTGGTCCGCATTGCGGCGCTTGCCGTCACGGATCCATTCGAACTGGCGTAGCAAGTAGCGATAGTGTTGCCCCTGGAGCATGGGCATGTGCTTCTCGGGGATCCCCTGGCCACGGTCACCGTGGCATTCCGCGCAGTTTTCAGCATAGAGACGCTTGCCGAGCTTCAGGTCCGTGCCGGGGCCCATGCCGTTGTGCGGGTCCATGGGGAAATGCTCGATGTAGGCGCTGACATCGGCAATATCCTGGACCGAGAGGGTTTTTGACATGGTAAAGGGCAGCATGGTCGGGTTATCCCGATTGCGCGCCCGGATGTCGGCGAGTTGCTTGATGGTCACCGAGGCATACTGGCCGGCGATCTGGGGATAGGCGCCGTCCACGCTGCCCCAGCCCTCCGGTTGATGGCAAACGGAGCAGATGAGATAGACCTTCCGGCCGTTTTCCAGATTGGGGTTGAGATGCAGCGCTTCATTCACCTCCTTGGCGGCGGTTTCCGGGTCATCCGCCAGGAGGGGGGAGCTGGCCGTCAGGCCAAGGGCGAGGGTAAGCGTAAGGACAAGACAGGGATTCATGGGTATTCCTCCTGGGTGGGTGCCGCCGGCCGTGTCATCGGTGGTCCCCTGGCTCTCCCCTGATTGCTTAGGCCCTGGGAGGGCGAAAACGCTTGGGAAGGGGCGAGAGGGGGGTGGGTGGGCGTCTCCCCGCGATACTAGGTCGGGGGAATTATTTCTATATTGTGACAATAACGAGAGTTTTAGGCTGACGCAAGGCCCTTTGAACGGAACCTCGGTTCGGAGGGGAGGGGAGGCTTATCCCCATCGACTGTGGATAAGTCTGTAGACAAGGGTTGGTGAATCTCCGGGAAGGCCCGTCGCTTAAGGGCTGGGGCGGTCTTGGCAACTTTCTGACCAATTAACATTACATTTTTATAAACAATAAGTTAAATAGTCCTAAAAAAGAGTTGCAAGGCTCTTGACATCCCGTGACGCGGAGAGATAGGCCCTGTGGGCAATTCCTCCTTTGCTGCTGGTTTTCAGGGTTCGCGGTTGCCGAGCAGGTCGCGGATCAGGGGTAGGGTCGGGCGGCGCTTATGGGCAAGACTGGCCTGATCGAGTTCGCCAAGCAGGGCGAGCAGGTAGCCGGGTTCACGGGGGCAGTGCTTGAGGAGGTAGGCGATGGCCTCCTCGCCGAGGGGCAGCCCACGCCCTTGGGCCCCTTGGCGCAGCAGCTCCGCGCAGCCCATCTCGTCAAGGGGCTTGAGCCGGTAGGCGGGGCCCCAGGCCAGGCGCGAGACCAGGTCCGGGAGCTGGACCCCCGCTTCAGCGGTCGGCCTCCTGGCGGCGACCAGCAGGCCTCGCTTGGCTTGGCGGAGCCGATTGTAGAGGTGGAATAGGGCCTGTTCCCAGGCAGGAATACCTGCTATGGCATCCAGGGCGTCGAGGGCGACGCGGTCCAGGCTTTCCAGTTCGTCCAGGATGGCGGGGTCTAGCCCCGGATGGTCCAGGGGCAGGTAGGCCGAGGCTAGTCCGGCCTCCCGCGCGGCTTGGCAGGCGGCCTGGAGCAGGTGGGTTTTGCCGGTGCCAGGAGGACCAAAGAGGTAGAGGAAGCGGTCGCCCTCCGCCTCCGGGGTGGCCTGAGCCCAGGTAAGGATAGCCGCTACCCCCTCGGCGTTAGGCCCGGGCAGATACTCGGAGAAATCCAGCTCGGGTCGCTTGTCAAGGGCCAGGGGCAACTGTGCGCCCAGCCCCGCACTCCTTGGCCCCTCCCGCGGCGCCCCTTCGGATCCCATCTGCTTCCTCCGCTCAGTGACTGGCGCGCCCCCTTTCCAGGGCAAGGGCCACGCCGGCCAGGCGCCGGCCCAGGGCCTGGCAGAGGCGTTTTTCCTCCTCGGTCAGGGGTTGGTTGCTCTCGCCACCGGCCAGGTGGCTGGGCCCGTAGGGGGTGCCGCCGCTGGTGGTGCGCAGCAAGTCTGTCTCGCTGTAGGGCAGACCCAGGATCAGCATGCCGTGGTGCAGCAGCGGGAGCATCATGGTCAGGAGGGTGGTCTCCTGGCCACCATGCAGGCTGGAGGTGGAGGTGAAGACCGCGGCGGGCTTGCCGATGAGGGCGCCGGTCATCCACAGCGAGCTGGTGCCGTCGAGAAAATATTTCACTGGCGCCGCCATGTTGCCGAAGCGGGTCGGGCTGCCCAGGGCAAGGCCGAGACAATGCCGCAGGTCGTCCGATGTGGCGTAGGGCGCCCCGGTGGGAGGGACACTGTCCTCGGTGGCCTCGCAGACCGCGGAGACTGCCGGGACCGTGCGCAATCTGGCTTCGATGCCCGATATCTCCTCGACCCCTCGGGCGATGAGGCGCGCCATCGCCGCCGTGGCGCCGTGACGACTGTAGTAGAGAATCAGGATGTAGGGCATGGGGGACTTCTCGGATTAGGGTGTTGACGAGGTCGGCGAGGCCTTCCGGTGACGGTTGCGGGCATTCTAAGGGGCGCAGGCCCCGTGGCCCAAACGTCCTGGCCTGTTCAATGCGATCCTGGCGGCGGGATGAGAGGGCTGAGGTGGACCCCCTTGCCCTTCTGGCTGCTTGCCAGGACAATCCACCCCGTCCAGGCGCGGTGCGCGAGCATCCTGTTCAACATTTGGGGGAGTGGACCATGATCCAGCAAGAGGGGAAGACAGATCCAATCGGGCTGCGCTGCCTGGTGGCGGGTCGGGTGCAGGGAGTCTTTTTTCGCGCATCGACGCGCGAGCAGGCCCTGCGCCTGGGACTCACCGGCTACGCCCGCAATCTTCCCGATGGCCGCGTCGAGGTTCTGGCCTGCGGTCCGGCTCCGGCCCTGGACCAACTCCGTGACTGGCTGCGGGTGGGCCCGCCCCAGGCCCAGGTCACCGCCGTCGCCAGCGAATTCGTGCCCTGTCAGCCCCTGAGCGGTTTCTCGACCCGCTGAGCCCTGGCCTCCCCGGCGATCCCGACCCCTGTGCAATTGCCACCCCTGGTTGATGGGTGCATCCTGCGCCGTTACCAGCGGTTCCTTGCCGACGTGGCGTTGGCGGACGGCACCCTGGTCACTGCCCATGTCCCCAACACGGGTCGCATGACCGGCTGTTGGGCGCCGGGTGCCCCGGTGCAACTCAGTCACAGCGATGATCCGCGGCGGCGTCTGGTCTGGACTCTGGAGCGGGTCGATATGGGCCAGGGGTGGATCGGCGTCCATACCGGGCGCCCCAACGCCGTCCTCGCCGAGGGCATTGCCGCCGGCCTCGTCCCGGCCCTGGCCGGTTACTCGCGGATACGCCGGGAACTGACCTATGCCCCCGCCGGGCGGGAGCCGGGTCGACTGGATATCGGCCTCTTCGCGGGCCCCGCCCTCGCCGTACTGGTGGAGATTAAGAACGTGACCCTGCTCGCCGGAGAGCGGGTGCTCTTTCCGGACGCCGTTAGCGAACGCGGGCTCAAGCACCTGTCCTTGCTCCAGACCGCCGTGGGCGAGGGCTACCGGGCCGTCATCCTCTTCGCCATTAACCGGCCCGAGGGCCACCGCTTTGCCCCCGCCAGGTCCGTGGATCCGCGCTATGCCGATCAGTTGCGCCAGGTCGTGGCGGCGGGTGTCGAGCCCCTGGCTATCCGGCTGCGCCACACGGCGGAGGGTATCGAGGTGGGTGAGAGCCTGCCGGTGGATTTCGATTGATGGGCCTCAATAGCCCGCGCCGCTGAGATCGAGGGGATCCGGATAGTCCGCGATGCGTTCGATACCCGTGTCGATACCGCCATCCGGGTGGAGCTCAAGCCAGCGGAAGCCCGGCGTGGCCGCATCCAGGGCAAAGTTCTGGCTCCCGGGCAGGAACTGGATGCAGGTGGAAGGGGCCCCGAGCAGGGCCACCCCCTTACGTTCGGCGCTGAAGGCCTGGTGGATATGGCCAAACACCAGGCCCCGGACCTGGGGCTGATGGTCGAGAATGGCGAAGAGGTCTTCGGCATTGTTCAGGCGGATCTCATCCAGCCAGGGACTACCCACTGGCACTGGCTGATGGTGCAGGGCCAGCAGGGTCGGCGCCTGGGGCCTGGCGGCCAGGGTCGCGGCCAGGCGGCGCAGCGAGTCCGCGGCCAGATGCCCACCCTCTTGGCCCGCCAGGGTCGAGTCCAGCAGAACCAGGCGCCAGGGGTCGCAATCAACCGCGTGGGGCATATCGATCGGGCTGGCGCCCAGGCTCCGCGCCATCTCCCTGGGGTCATCGTGATTGCCGGGCAGGGCGTGGCAGGGCAATCCCAGCCGCCCGCAGCGGTCCGCCAGATAACGGTAGGCGGCCGGGCTGGCATCCTGGGTCAGGTCCCCGGTCAGCAGCACCCGATCGGCGGCGCCAAATTTGGCACCCGCTAAATTTAGCACCCCTTCCAGGGTGAGGCGGGTTCTCTGGCCGAGCAGATCCCCCTCCGGGTCCGCGAAGAGGTGCGGGTCCGAGATTTGTAGCAGGCGCTGAGTGACGTGGCGAGACATGGGCGCTCCTTCGAAACGGGGGGTGGGTTAGTGATCAACCGCTATTCTGAGCGCAGCCCGGGTTCTGGGCGAGACCGCTAAGGGCCGCCTGAAACCGGGGCCGAGCTTGATGGACCGGCCGGACTCCGGCAGTGATTGGCTCAGGCTATTTTGACTATTGATAGAAACTATTGCTACCAACGCCTGTCGGGGCTATCTTGCCTTCATCCGGGCGAATCACTCGCCCATCATCCCCACCACTGGAGACAAGTATGGAACTCAAGGGCAGCAAGACCGAAGGTTGCTTGAAAGAGGCCTTCGCGGGCGAATCCCAGGCTAACCGCCGTTACCTCTACTTCGCCGCCAAGGCGGATGTCGAGGGCTACAACGACGTCGCGGCCGTTTTCCGCTCCACCGCCGAGGGCGAGACGGGTCACGCCCATGGTCACCTGGAATACCTGGAGGCCTCCGGCGATCCTGCCACTGGCCTGCCGATCGGTGGCACCAGCAATAACCTCAAGGCCTCCATCGCCGGCGAGACCCATGAGTATACCGATATGTACCCCGGCATGGCCAAGACCGCGCGCGAGGAAGGCTTTGACGAGATTGGCGACTGGTTCGAGACCCTGGCCAAGGCGGAGCGTTCCCACGCCAACCGCTTCCAGAAGGCCCTGGACGCACTCGACGCCTAAGCGCTAGTCAGTCCCTGCGACATGTTAAAGGGCGCTTTGGCGCCCTTTTCAAGTTCTGTTCCAGCGCCTATGGCTTCGCTGGCGGCCAGCTCTACTGATGATCCTCGACGCCCAAGGCCTTCAGCGTCTTTTGGACTATGCCCGCATCCCCTTGCCAGTCCGGCACCTCCACGATCACCTCCTCGGGCTCGCGCCCCGCCGCCCGCGCGGGATTGGGCGTGAGGAAGCCATCAACCCGCGTCATGACGTCGCCCTCGAAGTGGACGACCAGCGGCTTTTTTACCATCTCCTGGTGGGCCTGGCGGATGGTATAGGTGTAGTACCAGCGGTCACCGTGGAAGATGTCCACGAGCATGGGTGTGCCCAGCAGATAGCGCACCTGGTTGCGGGTCATGCCGGGTTCGAGCCGATCGACCATATCGTCGGTGATGATATTGCCCTGCTGGATGGTCATCTGATAGACGAAGGGCAGCCGATTAAGCGGCGATTCGCGGTATTGGGGCGCGCCGTCCGGATTTTTGGCGCAACCGCCCAGCACCAGGCCCGCGCCCAAGGTCAATAAAATGGGAAGCTTTTGCATCTAAATGGTCTTTACCCAGGCGGACGCCGATTTAAGGGGAAATGATAACCCAGCCTATGGAGCCGATGGGAAGTAATCCGCGTATCACCGGTGCCCGAGCTGGGAAAACCTTCGGATCAAGCCGGCAGGGCCCGCGGTCGGTAGCTATTCAGGCCGCCGCCCGCTCGATCATCTCCCGGGCGTGAGCCAGGGTCTTCTCCGTGATGGTGGCACCCCCGAGCATGCGCGCTATCTCGTCCACCCGCGCCTCGGGCCCCAGGTGGGCGATGTGGGTGTAGGTCTGGCCGTCCCGATTCTCCTTACGCACCAACAGATGATGATGGGCCTGAGCCGCGACCTGAGGTAGGTGGGTCACGCACAGCACCTGCCGTTTGGTGCCCAGGGCGCGCAGGAGACGGCCGACGATTTCGGCCACGGCCCCGCCGATGCCCACATCCACCTCGTCGAAGACCAGGGTGGGGATGGCGGCACACTCGGCGGTGGCGACCTGGATGCACAGGCTGATGCGCGACAGTTCGCCGCCAGAGGCGACCTTGGCCAGGGGCTGCAGAGGCTGGCCAGGATTGGCGCTGACCAGGAACTCGATCCGATCCAGGCCCTGGACGCCGGCGGCAGCCGCCTCGCCGCGCAGGGCGCTGGCCTCGAAGCGGCCGCCCTTCATGCCCAACTCCGCCATGGAGGCGGTGACGGTCGTCGAGAGCCGGGCCGCGGCCTGGGTCCGCCGCGCGCTGAGGGTCATGGCCTGGTCCAGGAAGCGGTCCCAGGCGGCATCCCGCTCCTGGGCCAGGGCATCGACCGATACCTCATCACCCTCCAGGGCCGCCAGTTCAGCGCGCAGACGCTCCAGGGTCTCCGGGATCTGGCGGGGCTGGATGCGGAATTTGCGCGCCAGGTCATGGATCAGGGCGAGCTGGGTCTCGACCTGCTCCAGCAGGGCCGGGTCCAGTTCCAGCCCATCCAGGTATTGCCGCAGGCCCGAGGCGGCCTCCTCGACCTGGATGGCGGCCCCGGCGACCAGGTCGCGGATCTCGCCCAGGCGTTCGTCGCAACTCAGCAGCCCCCCGAGATCGCTTTCGGCCCGGCCGAGCTGGTCGCAAAGGGCGGTCTCGCCGTCATACAGGCTGTCCAGCAGGCGCCCCGCGGTGCCCTGGAGCAGACCCAGATTGGCCAGGCGCCGTTGTTCCCGGTCCAGATCGTCGATGTCCTCGGCACTCAGTCCCAGGACCTCGAGTTCCCCCACCTGGAAACGCAGCAGGTCGAGGCGCGCAGCCCGCTCCGCCCCCTGGGTCTCGATGTTGCGCAACCGCTCGTCGAGGGCGCGGAAGTCGCGGAAGAGCCCCGCCACCTCCCGCGCCAGACCCAGATGACCGGCATAGCCGTCCAGCAGCTCCCGTTGGGCCGCCGGGCGCAGCAAGGATTGGTGAGCGTGCTGGCCATGAATATCGACCAGGCGCTCGCCCAGGGCCTGCAGCTGACCACTGCTGGCGAGTCGGCCGTTGATGTAGGCCCGGGAACGCCCGGAGGGGGGCAGGACGCGACGGATGGCGCAGTCGCCCCCATCGGCCAGGTCCTGCTCCTCCAGCCAGGCGCGCGCGCGCGCGACGTCGTCCAGGTCGAAGCCGGCAGCCACCTCGGCGCGTTCGCCGCCGTTACGGATCAAGCCGGCGTCGGCCTTGTCGCCGAGGGCCAGCCCCAGGGCGTCGATCAGGATGGACTTGCCAGCCCCGGTCTCGCCGGTCAGGGCTGTCATGCCGGCCTCCAGTTCGAGTTCCAGTTGACTGACGACGGCCAGATCCTGGATGAGGAGATGGCTCAACATTGGGCTTACTCCAAGGAAGGTCCGGCTGGATGACCGCCCCAGCCGAGTTTGGCGCGGAGGATTCCGAAGTGGTCGTGACCCTTGGGGTGTAGCAGGCGGATCGGGTGCGGCCCGCGCTCGATGAGGACGCGGGACTCGGCGGTCAGGAAGACGTCGGTCTGACCATCGCAGGTCACGATAATGTGGCCCTGATCGGCGCGACTGGGGGCACGGATGGCGATCCGGCTGGACCCCGCCACCACCAGTGGCCGGTTGCTCAGGGTGTGGGGGCAGATGGGCACCAGGGCGATGGCGTCCAGGGCCGGGTGGATTAGGGGGCCGCCACCGGACAGGGCATAGGCGGTGGAGCCTGTGGGGGTCGAGACGATGATGCCATCCCCGCGCTGCAGATTGACGAAGACGCCGTCGATGCGGGTCTCTAGTTCAATCATGCGCGCCGTGTTCCACTTGTGGATCACTACGTCGTTGAGCGCCAGGACGGGCGGCTTCTCGTTCACCCGTGCCGAAAGCAGGGAGCGTTCCTCCGCATCGAAATCCCCAGCGAGGATGGCGTCCAGGCAGGTTTCGATGGCGTCCGAGGGGACATCCGCAAGAAAGCCCAGCCGGCCCAGGTTGATACCCAGCAGGGGCACCCCCGAACTGGCCAGGGCGCGAGCGGCACCCAGGAGGGTACCGTCCCCGCCCACCGTGATGACCAGGTCGCAATGCTGGCCCATCTCCGTGGCTGACAGTACCCGAGGTTCCCCCACATTGGCGAGGGCGGAGGCCAAGGGGTCGAAGCAGACTTGCGGCCCGCGCTGGCGCAGGTAGCGGGCCAGGCGCGCGACCACGAGCCGGGTTTCGGGGGTCTCGCCCTGCTTGGCAATGACGCCGATGGTGGGGAACGGGGGCTGGGAGGACATGATGCGCGCGATCATCGCCGAAAGGGACCTTGGCGTAAACCTTGACAGCCCGATTGGCAATCCCTAAATTGCTATCCTTAGCACTCGCCCGCAGGGAGTGCTAATAGGGTCGGAGGTTGCGCAGTCGCGCGTAGTCGGGTTTCCGAGGGGCGCAAGTTGACGGCAAAGAGTGACAATCCGGTCAGCGATCGGGCCTTGCATTTTCTCAAGGTCCTGGTGGAGCGCTATATCCGGGATGGACAGCCCGTGGGTTCCCGTACCCTGGCGAAAGACACCGGGCTGGAGCTGAGTCCGGCCACGGTGCGCAATGTCATGTCCGACCTGGAGGATATGGGCCTGGTGTCTTCCCTCCACACCTCCTCGGGCCGGGTGCCGACGGTCTCGGGCTACCGCCTCTTCCTCGACACCCTGCTGACGGTGCGGCCTCCGGCGGAGACCGAGGTGGACGAGATGCGCCGGCGCTTTGCCGCCCTGGATGACTCCCCGGCCCTGATCGCGATGGCCTCCCAGGTCCTTTCGGGCGTGACCCGCCTCGCCGGGGTGGTGATGCTGCCCCGTCGCGAGCGCAACGCCTTCCGCCAGATCGAGTTCTTGCCCCTGTCCGGTGACCGGGTGCTGGCCATCCTGATCACGGAAGAGGGCGAGGTGCATAACCGCGTCATTCACACCGATGAACGCTATTCGCCCTCTCAGTTGGAACAGGCGGCGAACTACCTCAACAGCCTGTTCACGGGCCGTGACTTGCGGGAGGTGCGTCATCGGTTGCTGGACGAGATGCGCCACACCCATGACCACATGGACCGCCTGATGCGCCAGGCGGTGGAACTGGCGCGGCAGGTGGTGGAGGTGGCGGAGGATAAGGACAAAGACGACCTTTGCGTGGCGGGACAAACCAATTTAATGGACTTTTCCGAGCTCGCCAGCATGGACCGGCTCAAACAGCTGTTCGAGGCCTTCGCCGAGAAGCGTCAGATCCTGCACCTGCTCGATCGCTGTCTCGCGGCCGAAGGCGTCCAGATTTTCGTCGGCGAGGAGTCCGGCTACGAGTTGCTGGGGGGCTGCAGCCTGGTGAGCGCGCCCTACCAGATCGACGGCAAGGTGATCGGGGTGCTTGGCGTAATTGGCCCGGCGCGCATGAATTACTCCCGCGTCATCCCCATAGTGGATGTCACGGCGCGCCTGCTGGGCGCGGCCCTCAAACATGGCTAAGCTTGAATTCACGGATTCCCGGGGCTAAGCACCCCATAAACCCAATCGGGAGGTGAGAATGGCAGTGGAAGAGGAAAAGGTTCAACCCGGCGCGGCGGCCGAGACCCTGGCTGACGAGCCCATAGCCGAGGCCGATGCCGAGGCGCAGGGGGAGCCAAATCCTTTCGAGGGGGCCACCCAGACCGCCAGTTCGGCACCCGCCCCAGCGACGGGAACGGGCGGAGACCTGACCAGCCTGCTGGAGGATGCCCGTTCCAGGGCGGACGATCACTGGGATCAACTCCTGCGTTCCCGCGCCGAGATGGAGAATTTGCGACGGCGCCATGCCAGCGAGCTGGAAAAGGCTCACAAGTATGCCCTCGACAGCTTCGTCAAGGATCTGGTCGGGGTGCGCGACAGTCTGGAGCTGGCCTTGGAGGCCGCGCGTTTGGAGACGGCGGACCTGGCTAAATTGCGGGAGGGCACGGACCTCACTCTCAAGCAGCTTGCGGATGTCATGACCCGCTTTGGCGTCGAGCGTCTTGACCCCACGGGCGAGCCCTTCAATCCGGAGTATCACCAGGCCATCACCATCCAGCCCCGGCCCGACCTGGCGCCCAACAGCGTGGCGACCGTGATCCAGAAGGGCTATGTGCTCAATGGCCGCCTGGTGCGTCCCGCCATGGTCATTGTGTCGAGCGCGGCATGAGCGAGGTCTTGGGCCACCTGGTAACCGGGGTTCGCTAAAACAGCTTTCTATCTTGAAACTTTCGGGGTCTCGACCCCACCTGACGCGGCAATAGGCGCGCGCGGCGCGCCAGCCTCATATTCCGGAGAAAAACAATCATGGGAAAAATCATCGGCATCGACCTGGGCACCACGAATTCCTGTGTCGCCATCATGGAGGGTGATAAGGTCAAGGTCATCGAGAACTCGGAAGGCGATCGCACCACGCCTTCCGTCGTCGCCTTCACCGGCGACGGCGAGGTGCTGGTCGGCCAGTCCGCCAAGCGCCAGGCGGTCACCAATCCCCAGAACACCCTCTTCGCCATCAAGCGCCTGATCGGCCGCCGTTTTGAAGACGCCGTGGTCAAGAAGGACATGGGCATGGTGCCCTACAAGATCGCCCGCGCCGACAATGGCGACGCCTGGATCGAGGTGCATGGCAAGAAGATGGCCCCGCCCGAAATCTCGGCCAAGATTCTGCAGAAGATGAAGAAGACGGCGGAGGACTACCTGGGCGAGGAAGTTCGCGAGGCCGTCATCACCGTGCCCGCCTACTTCAACGATTCCCAGCGTCAGGCCACCAAGGATGCCGGTCGTATCGCGGGCCTCGACGTCAAACGCATCATCAACGAGCCCACCGCCGCCTCCCTCGCCTACGGCATGGACAAGCAGCGAGGCGACCAGAAGATCGCCGTCTATGACCTGGGGGGTGGCACCTTTGACATCTCCATCATTGAGATCGCCGAGATCGAGGGCGAGCATCAGTTCGAGGTGCTGTCCACCAATGGCGACACCTTCCTGGGTGGCGAGGACTTCGACAAGCGCATCATCGATCACCTGGTGGAGATCTTCCAGAAGGAGCAGGGCATGGACCTGCGCAAGGACCCGCTGGCCCTGCAGCGCCTCAAAGAGTCCGCCGAGAAGGCCAAGATCGAGCTCAGCACCAGCCAGCAGACGGACCTCAATCTGCCCTACATCACGGCGGACCAGAACGGGCCCAAACACCTCAACGTCAAGCTGACGCGGTCCAAGCTCGAATCCCTGGTGGAGGACCTGGTGGAGCGCACCATTGCCCCCTGCCGCACGGCCCTCAAGGACGCCGGGCTGGGCGCGGGCGAGATCAACGAGGTGATTCTGGTCGGTGGTCAGACCCGCATGCCCATGGTCCAGGCCAAGGTCCAGGAGTTCTTTGGCAAGGCCCCGCGCAAGGACGTCAACCCGGACGAGGCGGTGGCCGTTGGTGCCGCCATTCAGGGCGGCGTTCTCGGGGGTCAGGTCAAGGATGTGCTGCTCCTGGATGTCACCCCCCTGTCCCTGGGCATCGAGACCCTGGGCGGGGTCATGACCAAGCTGATCGAAAAGAACACCACCATCCCGACCTCGGCCCAGCAGGTGTTCTCCACCGCCGACGACAACCAGACTGCGGTCACCGTTCATGTCCTCCAGGGCGAGCGCGAGCAGGCCTCGGCCAACAAGTCCCTGGGCCGCTTCGATCTCAGCGACATCCCGCCGGCCCCGCGTGGTATGCCCCAGGTCGAGGTCAAGTTCGACATCGACGCCAACGGCATCCTCAACGTCTCGGCCCGCGACAAGGCGACCGGCAAGGAGCAGTCCATCATCATCAAGGCCTCCTCGGGTCTTTCGGATGATGAGATCAAACGGATGGTCAAGGACGCCGAGGCGCATGCCGAGGATGATCGCCGCTTCCATGAACTGGTCACCGCGCGCAACCAGGCCGATACCCTGATCCACGCCACCCGCAAATCCATGGAGCAATTGGGCGACAAGATGGAGTCGGGCGAGAAGCAGCGCATCGAATCCGCCATCAAGGATCTCGAAGCGACCATGAAGGGCGAGGACAAGGACCGTATCGAGGCCCAGACCAAGGCCTTGGGCGAGGCCTCCGCCAAGATGGCCGAACGCCTCTATGCTCAGCCGGGCGATACCGGCGGCGACGCGGGCCATGCCGGTCATGCGGGCCAGGGTCCTGGCGGTGGCGAAAAGAAGGCCGGCGGCGACGACGTCGTCGATGCCGAGTTCGAGGAAGTCAAGGACGACAAAAAGTAGCCAGCGCGGGAGTCCGACCCGCCGATGCTGGATGGGAGCGCCCCTCGGCGGGCGCCTGGCGGCCACCCGAAATCCTTCGCGGTGGCCGTCCTGCATCCAGTCAGACCGATATCACGATTGATTTCCGTTAGAGCATTCTGAAGCCCCCCGCCATGTCCAAACGCGATTACTACGAAGTTCTGGGTGTTCCCCGCAACGCCAGCGAGGCCGACATCAAGAAGGCCTACCGGCGGTTGGCCATGAAGTACCACCCGGACCGCAATCCCGGCGAGGAGGCGGAGCAGAAGTTCAAGGAGGCCAAACTAGCCTACGAGATTCTGACGGACCCCAAGAAACGCTCCGCCTACGACCAGTTCGGCCACGCCGGGGTCGAGGCGGACGCGGGCATGGGCCAGGCCGGGGGGTTTGGAGACATCTTCGGCGATGTTTTTGGCGACATCTTTGGCGGCCGGGGCGGTGGCCGGCGCGTTCATCGGGGCGCCGATCTGCGTTATGACCTCAGCCTCAGTCTCGAAGACGCGGTGGCGGGCAAGGAGGTCAAGATCCGCATCCCCACCCTGGTGGAGTGTCACCACTGCGGCGGTAGCGGCGCTCGTCCCGGCTCCAAGCCTCGCACCTGCACCACCTGCAACGGCATGGGCCAGGTGCGGATGCAGCAAGGCTTCTTCTCCATTCAGCAGGCCTGTCCCCAGTGTCGTGGCACCGGCAGTCGCATCGATGATCCTTGTGTCCATTGCCACGGCCAGGGCCGGGTCCAGGAGCAGAAGACCCTCTCGGTCAAGGTGCCCGCCGGGGTCGATACCGGCGATCGCATTCGCCTGGCGGGGGAGGGGGAGGCGGGTGATAAGGGGGGGGCGCCGGGGGATCTCTACGTTCAGATCGAGGTCGAGCGCCACCCCATCTTTACTCGCGAGGACAATCATCTGTTCTGCGAGGTCCCCATCGGCTTCGTCACCGCTGCCCTCGGCGGCGAGATGCAGGTGCCAACCCTCGACGGCAAGGTGATGCTCAAGATTCCACCCGGGACCCAGACCGGCAAGATGTTCCGGGTCCGTGGCAAGGGCGTTAAACCCGTGCGTGGTGGCGTTATTGGCGATCTCATCTGCCGGGTCCTGGTGGAAACCCCGGTGAATCTCACCGAGCGCCAGAAGGAGCTGCTGCGGGAATTCGACGAGTCCGTCATCGCCGGCGGCGACAAGCACAGCCCTCAATCCCATTCCTGGCTGGACGGCGTTAAGAGCTTCTTCGAGAAGATGGTTACCTAGCGCGAGGACGAGCCCTGGTCAGTGCAGGCCGGCTTCCGCCCGCTCGAGTTTGTGCCTGATCGCCTCCTCGCGGGCATCATCGATTTCCCGCATGATGCTGTCCAGATCAGCCTGCTTATTGCTGCCCTTGAAATGGCCCGTCAGTTTGGTGTCCGGCCGCAGATTGCCGCTCTCGTAGATGTACCAGATTTCCTTGCCATAGCTGGTGGCCAGCAGTTCGGGCGCATAACGACCGAAATAGGCGGCCAGGTTGTTCACATCCCGCTCCAGCATCCTGGCCGCATTATTATTCGCCGCCGCATCAACCGCCTGGGGCAGATCGATAATGACGGGGCCCTGGGCGTCCACCAGGATATTGAACTCGGACAGGTCGCCGTGGATCAGGCCGCCGCAGAGCATTTTGACGACATTGCCGATGAGTTGGCCGTGGTAATCCAGCGCCTGTTCTCCGGTCAATTCAATGTCGTTGAGTCGGGGCGCGGCTTCACCCTCTTCGTCGACCACCAACTCCATCAGGAGCACGCCTTCGGCGTAATGATAAGGTTGGGGAACACGCACGCCGGCCGCGGCCAGCCGGTATAAGGCATCGACCTCCACATTCTGCCAGACATCTTCCTGCTGCTGACGGCCATAACGGGAGCCCTTTTCCATGGCCCGGGCCTGGCGACTGTTGCGGACCTTGCGCCCTTCCCGATACAGCACCTGTTTGTGGAATCCTCGCTGATTAGTTTCCTTATAGACCTTGGCACAGCGAATGGCGTCGTCACAGCGCACCACATAGACCGAGGCCTCCTTGCCGCTCTTCAGCGGGCGGATCACTTCATCGATAAGGCCGTCGTTAACGAGCGGTTCGAGACTTCTGGGGGTTTTCATAGTCGGCTTGATGGGGAATGATCAGTGACAGGGGTGGAACCAACCGCCAGGGCCCTGACGGCCCCGTGAGACGCGCGCGCACCGGCCCTTACTTCTTCACCCACTGCCCTCCGGATTGAATGAATTGACCCGCGGGGGTCTTATCCATGGCTTTTTTGCCGGCCAAGGCCTCCACGTCCCCCAAGGGGATGGCGTTTTTCTTGGCGACTTGCTGATATTCGGCGCGGCGCGCCTCGTTGATCAGGCGAGCAATCTCGGCGGCCTGGCCACCCGGGGCGATAGCTCCCAGGTAGCCATTAGGTTTTTCGCCAACTTGACCCGAGGCCTTGGCCTGGCCGAGGGCGGCCATGGCCTGATTCAGGTCGAGCGCGAGGACGGGCAGACTCATGCTCAGGCCAAGGGCCAGGAGGACAGCGGCGATACGGATGGGTGAGGACATTGACGACTTTTCTCCCTGGGAGCCTCGGCGGGGCGCCTAAAATAGACCGCTGGATTTGTTGAGGACCTGATCCAGGTCCTTATCCACCTTGATGTAAATCTCGTGTTCAATCTTGACGTTAAGATTGATGTTAATCGGCTCCGAGGGCATGGCCAGTTGCACGGTGGGCGTGCAGCCAAGCAACAGGGGCGCTAGCAGGATCAAAAAGGCCGGCCTGGGTAAAGGCATCGAGGTTCTCCTAGAATTCCGCTCAAGATTAGCCGCTTGTCGTGATCCTGACAAGAATAACCCGGTCCCCTTGGGATACCCTGGCCCTCGACCTTTACCAACGATCGGCAATCCAGATCCAATCGGCCCTGGGGAAAGATCCCATGTACAGATCCTTTGTCAAAGCGATCCCGGGCAGGGGGTACCCTCGGGCGCCGGCTGGTCCGCGCCTTGTTCCTCGCGAGCCGTGCATCCCCCCTTAGGGTCCGGGTCGCCGATCTCAAGGTTGACTACGAACAGCATAGCTCCCATGAGGGATGCTACGGGGTAGGCGCGACAGCGCCGGGCAATTGGCCAGGATGGTGCTTCTCGCCGAAGGGACTTAAATCGGTACCAGCTTCATGGCCATTAAGAGCGCCCGGCCGGTGACGGTGCATTAGGTCAACGCCAAAGGCACGGCCCAGGCCGGCAGTCATTAAACTCAGCGAGCGTTAGGACACATCTCGCCCATACAGGCCCTGCAAGATTGGCAAGAGAAATGCTCAAAGCGTTTAACAGTAAGGTATATAATCTCACGGGTCTTGACATCTTAGGGCACCTCCCCGGTGACGGCGGCGATCTAGTCGAAGGGTTGCTTTTGCATCCCTATTCCCTCTGTAGTGGGCGGGGCCGCGATTTTGGCCAGATCCCCCAGCCCGCGCGGTGAGCCAGACCCGTAACAGTCTAAGTGGTGAGCAGTTAGCCCCGCTCGGCGCTGCCCTCGGCGCTGGAGCGCACCGCCCAGCCCACCCGCTCTACAGCCGCCGCATCAATACCCCACGCTGCCGCCAGAACATCAGCGCCAATACCAGCACCGTGCCCACAAACCATAACGGCAGCACCGCCAGGGCACCCGCCAGGCCGGCTTCGGGATTGCTTGTCTCATGGGATGCTCGCAGGGCTAGGGCGAACAGCAGGCTGACGAAGCCGTAACCCAGGTTGAAGGCCAGGCCTTTGAAGGAAATCACCGTGGCCCGGTGGTGGTTATCGACGGCGCTGTTGAGGTAGTGCGATACCGCGAAGCCTACGCCGGCGATGGCGGCGGCCAGCGGCAGGGCGAACAGCACGCCCCACAGCGGGACGTTCAGAGCCACGCCCAGCAGCCCCAGGCCGGCGACGGCGGCCAGCAGCAGATAGCTGCGTAGCACCGAGCCGCCCGTCACCAGTCGGCGGGCCAGGGGCGAGACCACCACGCCGATGCCAGCCAGGCCGGCGCCGATCAGGCCATAGCTGGCTTCCGGCAGGTCGATCAGGCGGAAGTAGGCACTGCCGAAGGTCAGGAATAACCTAATGACGCTGTCAATGAGTAAACCGCCGGGGATCACGAACAGGGCCAGCGGAGTGCGGGCGATCCAGGCACTGGCTTCCAGCACGGCTTGCCAGGCCTGTTGGGTAGTGGGCAGGACATAGCCGGGGGCATGATGGGGTTCGCGCATGCGCAGGCTGACGATCAGCACGCCGACGGCGGTGAGCAGGTTGAGGTAGATGGGGAAGCGCAGGGTGGTACCCAGGTCGAACCGCCAGGCCAGACCCAACCACGCGGCCAGGCGGTTGAGCAGCTGCGGGTCGTAGACGGCGCTGCCCAGCAGCATGGCGAGGACCATGGCCAGCGATTGCCAGTGCATGACTTGGGCAAGCACCTTGGGCCAATCGTCGCGGCGGTCTGCGTTGGCCAGTGATTCGAAGGCCAGTGATTCATCGGCGCCGCTGGCCAGGGCCTCGGCCATGCCGCTCAGCACGCGATTGAGCAGACAGAACAGGAACAACAGCAGCCCGCCATCGCGCGGGGCCACCGCCAGCACCGCCATTTCGGCGAGCATGCAGACCCCTGCGGCAACCAGCAGGGGACGCCGGCCGAGGCGGTCGGCAAGCACGCCGAAGGGCACTTCGGCAAAGACGATGGTCAGTGCCCAGGCGAAGTTGAGCAGGGTGTATTGCGTGGCGCTGAGACCCAGATCCAGAAACAGGATGGCCAGCACCGGGTAGTAGAAGCGGGCGTTGAACAGCACCCGAAACCATACGAAGAGCCGGCAATTATGGTCGGCCAGTGTGAGCATCAGGGGAGTGTCAGCATTGGGCTGCTATTGATTCGGCTTGGGAAGGCCCCGGTCTTCCCCTTCCCCTGCTTACCCGCTTTCCCCTCCACCCGCTCCCGGACCCGTTCGCGAATCGTCTCGCTCACTCGGTCCGAGAGTTGCAGGCTGGTCAGCAGGGCGGGGATGTTCTCCTCCAGCCTGATATTGAAATTGATAAGCCGCCCGCCCTCGATGGCCGGGTTGCGTCCGCTCAGGTGCAGGGCGAGCAAGAGCTTGCCGTCTTCGTCGTAGCTCAGATCGCTGTCGAGTTGGTCGAACTGGAAGTCGTCAAGGGCCTGCACCACCAGTTGCAGGGCGGGATTGGCGGCGCCGTAGGCGCGCAGGCCCTCGGAGCGGAACTGGAGCTGACCGCCGGGGGCGCGGGCGAAGATCGTACCCTCCTGGATGGTGATGCCCTCGGCACCGAGGCGCACTGGCAGCCGCCCCTCCAGGGTCCCGGCGCCGCTCAGGCCCTCCGTCGGATAGGCCGCCAGCAGCGAGGCCAGTTCCACCCCCTCGAAGCGCACCGGCAAGGTCGGGCGGCCCTTACCCACCGTCAGTGAGCCCGTCTCCAGCCAGACGCGGCCACCAAAGAGCCCCACTTCGGCCTGGCGCCAGGACAGGGTGCCCGCGCCGGGCGCCTCCAGGGTTGCCTGGTACTGGCCGGCCAGGGTCAGGGGGCCCAGGGTCAGACCGACGTTGGCCTCCGACAGGCTCAGGCGGGGCAGGTCCAGCCGTAGCTCCCGCGCCGTCACTACCCCGGTCAGATGCCCGGTTAGGCCCGTGAAGGCGATGCGGTCCTGGATGCCCGACAGGCCGTCCAGGTCCAGGGTCAGGTCCCCACGCCAGGGCTTGGCCATCGGGGCTG
Organism: Chromatiaceae bacterium; assembly: GCA_049654905.1. Classification (GTDB taxonomy): domain Bacteria; phylum Pseudomonadota; class Gammaproteobacteria; order Chromatiales; family Chromatiaceae; genus M0108. Next base: position 1,297 of record JBASIS010000092.1, on the reverse strand, counting down.
TCAGGTTCAGGGTCATCCGGGCCGCCCCACCGTCCAGGCTCAGCAGCGTCGGCCAGTCGATGAGGACCGCCGTCAGGGGATTGCCGGTGGCAAAGGCCAGGTCCGCCCCCGGCACCTGGGCTACCAGGCCTGCCTGGGCATTCCAACTCAGCGTTAGCGGGGCGGCGAACCCGCTGGCGGCGCTTAACTCGCCCTGGAAGGCGAGCTGGTCCAGGTTGGCGTCCAGGTCCCCACCGAGGGTCCAGGCCTGGGGGTGCAAGGCCGGGTGGCCGACGGACCCGGCGCTTAGCTCCACTAGCCCGCGCATCGCCAGCACCGGGCCCAGGGTCCCCCGGTCTGCGGCGTCCAGGCTCCCCAGGAACAGCACATCCGCGCTCAGGTCGCTGAACTCCACCCCGGCCACCACCATCCGGGGCAACTGGGCCAGCAGTCGCCCCTTCCAGGTGTTGCCCTTTTCGGCCGGTACCAGCTCGCTTTCCAGCCGCAGGGGGCCGGCCTCCCAGCGGCAGGCGCCGGTGGGGCAGGGTAGATCCAGTTGCACCCCTTGAATACGCGTGACGTGCGTCAGCCACACCAGGTTGGCGAGGAGGGGCTGGAAGTCCGTCGGCGCCACCGGGGGTGAGAGGGGGTCCGCCGGAGCCGGTCGCCAGTCCACCTTCAGTTGGGCGATGTCCAGCAACTCCAGGCGGGGCTTGCCGTTCCCGAGTCCCGCCCAGGTCAGGCGCAGATCCCGGGCATCGAAACGTATCTGGTCGCCCGCGGGCAGGGTCCTGGCCAGGGACAGGCGGTCGAGGTGCAACTCCCCGAGGGCCAGACGCGGGTAACCCCAATCCAGCAGCTCCAGACCCGAGGCCCGCCAGGCCCAGGCCCCGCCTAGGGCGGCGGCCAGACCGAGCAGCAGGGTCAGGCCCAGCACCCAGCGGGTGATGGCCCGCCCGCGCGATCGAGGCCTCATGGCTACTCCCGCCGCTCAGGCGTGCTTGATGACCAGGGAGTCCAGGATGGTGGCGATGCGCCCCGCCCCGTCGAGGGCTGTCTCCAGACGGTCCAGCAGGTGGGACCAGCGCAGCAGGGGCAGGGGATGGGCGGCCTCGGCCTCTTCTTCATAAAGCTCGCCCAAGGCCACTAGCAGCAGGCTGTCGGTCTCCTCGGTGAGGCGCTCGACGGCGGTAATCTCGGCGGCGATGGTGTCGCCCCGCCGGAGTCGCTCCAGCATGCGTGCCGTCAGGGTCAGCATCTCCCCCAGGCTCCCGGCCAGGGACTGGGCCGCCGGGCGCGGCGCGGTAAAGCCGTAGAG
>JBASIS010000091.1:0-10795 GCA_049654905.1 Chromatiaceae bacterium | reverse complement strand
CCAACCGGCGGGCGATGTCCAGGAGCGGATCATTGCCACACAACCGCGGCACCAATTCCTCCGCCACCTTCTGCAGCATCTGGGCCCGGGGGTCGAAATTCTTGTACACCCGATGGCCGAAGCCCATTAGCCGCACCTTGCTGTTTTTGTCCTTGGCGAGCCGGACGTACTCCTCCGGGGTCATGTTGCCCTTGTGGATCTGCTCCAGCATGTCGAGCACCTCGACGTTGGCCCCGCCATGGAGGGGTCCCCAGAGGGCGCAGACCCCGGCGGCGCAGGAGGCAAAGAGGTTGGCGCCGCTGGAACCGACTACCCGCACCGTGGAGGTCGAGCAGTTCTGCTCGTGGTCGGCGTGCAGGGTCAGGATGAGGTTCATGGCCTTGGTGACCATGTCCGGGCAGATATACTGGCGATAAGGCTGCGAAAACATCATGTGCAGGAAGTTCGGCACATAGCGCAGCGCCGGGTCCGGGTAGATGTAGGGGACGCCACGGGAATGACGATAGGCGTAGGCGGCGATGGTGCGGATCTTGCTGATCAGACGGGCGGCGGCGATGCGGAATTGGTGCTCGTCCTCCAGTTCGTGCAGTTCCGGGTGGTAACAGGCCAGGGAGTTGATCATGGCCGAGAGGATGGCCATGGGTGGGGCATTGTGCGGGAAGCCCTCGAACTGATTCTTCATGCCCTCGTCGAGGTAGGCGAAGCGCGTCAGGTCGGCGGAAAAGGCGTCATACTGCTTTTGGTCAGGCAGTTGGCCAAAGATCAGCAGCAGCGCCACCTCGATAAAGGTGGGACTGGCGGCGAACTCCTCGATGGGGATGCCCCGATAGCGCAGGATGCCCTGATCGCCGTCGATAAAGGTGATGGCGCTCTCGCAACTGCCGGTGTTGCCATAGCCGGGATCAAGGGTGATGTGGCCGGTCTGGGCGCGGAGATTGGAGATATCGATGGCGCGCTCGCCCTCGCTGCCCTCCAGGACGGGGAAGCGGTAGCTCTGGCCGTCCAGGGTCAGGGTGGCCGGTTCCAGGATACGGGTTGGGTTGGCTTGGTGGGTCGTTATCATTATGGTGGACTCCTTGGCGTGGGATGGTGGCGGAGTTGGGGCCGAGAGGGCGCCCAATGGCTGCGAACGGGTGGCCCGAGGGCCGAATGGCTGCTCGGCCCGGCCCCCGGCGGACACGCAAGTGTAAGCATACCAACCTCCCGCCCGCCACGGGGTGTTCGTCATCGCCGAGGGTCTGGTTTTTTGCCGCGCGGGCGGAATGGGAGGCACTCGGGGTTGGCCCATGACGGCGGTGCTGGCGTCGGATCTCTTGACCCTGGGCGAAATCTCCCGGGGCCCCAGCTTGACTTGAGGTTGCGGCGTGCTAAGTTAGCCCCGGGTTTTTTGGGCCGTCCTGGTTCGGGATAACTTGAATCGCGGGTCGCCTTGTGATCTAAAGTAAACGCTCGATTCGGGCCTATTCGCGACCCCCACCCGCAACGCCCAGGGCGGTGGCCTGAGGTCGCGTCACTTGTGAACCATAGGAAGATTGCACCCGTGACCAGCCATAGCACCGCCGCCAGCCAGAGACTTAATCCGGGAGATCTGATCGATCGCTCGGTACTGGCCCGAGTTTTGGATGATGTTGGCCTGGAAAATGCCGATATGTTGCTGGATGTCTTTATCGAGGAACTGGCGGGGCAGGCCCAGGCCCTGGAGGCGGCGGCTGGAGCCGACCTTGAGGCCATGGGCAGGGCCGCCCACCAGATTAAAGGGAGCGCGGCAACCCTTGGCGCCAACCGGCTTGGGCACCTGGCCGAGTCGATCGAAGCCGCGGCGCGCGCCAGGGATGCCGCCGCCGGGTTAGCCATGGCCGACTTTCATGGGCTGGTCCAGGCGTCGCGGCAGGCCTTGGGGCAAATCCGCCAGGAGGGAGTTGGTGCCACGAACTAGTGCGCCATCCTAATCGCTCGTTTTCGAAGGTTTGGAAGCTAATGCGCCCAAGCCTCTCGCGCCATCTCCCCGCGGTCCTCCTGGCGGGCGTGGGTATCCTGGGACTGGCAACCCTGGGGGTGGTGGCCTGGTCGGCGGCGCACCTGACCGACCTGGGGCTCCAGGTCGGACCTGATCCGGACCGCTGGTAGGCCTTCGTCACGACGACCCTTCCGGAAACTCTGCGCTCCGTCCTCGGGCTCCTGATCTTTACTTTATCTGGTTTCGATCGTCTGTTTGATTCCCATCCTACGGCTCTATCGCCGCGAGATTGCCTTCCTCGCCGAGAGCCGCGAACGCAATCGGGCCATCGTTGACAATATGGCCGATGGCGCGACCCACATCGATGCCGAGGGTTGTCTGGTGGCCATGAACCGCGCCGCGCAACGGATCTTCGGCTACACCCCGGCCGAGATCCGTGGCCAGAGCCTCTCCATGCTCTTTGCCAAGCCCTGCCGGATGGAAGCCAATTTACGCTTGGGCCGCGCCTGGAACCTGGAGGAGGGGGAAACCCGGATCGAGATTGCCGATCTCGAGGGTGAACGCAGGGACGGTTCGCGCTTTCCCTTCTATCTCGCCATGAGCTGTGTCGATGTGGGCGGCAGTCAAGTGTCCACGGCCGTGGTGCGGGATCTCACCGAGACGCAACGCCAGATGCAGGTTCTGCAGCGGGCCCGTGACGAGGCCATGGCGGCGGATCGGGCCAAGAGCGAGTTTTTGGCCATGATGAGCCACGAGATCCGCACCCCGATGAATGGTGTTCTGGGCATGCTGGAGTTGCTGCGGGACAGTTCCCTGACCAGCCACCAGCTTGATCTCATCGAAACCGCCGAGAAATCCGGTGAGCTGCTGCTGAATGTCATTAACGACATCCTGGACTTCTCCAAGATCGAGGCCGGCAAGATCGAACTCCAGGATATCGAGATCGACATGCGCGCCATGGTGGAAGAGGTTACCGGCATGGTGGCCTCCGGGGCGCGCGAGAAGCTGGTCGAGGTCCTCAGCTTCGTGGACCCCGCTGTCCCGCCTCTGGTGCGGGGCGATCCCTACCGTATCCGTCAGATTCTCATGAACCTGATGGCGAATGCCGTCAAGTTCACCGCTAGCGGCGAGGTCGTGGTGCGGGTCACCCTGGATCGGTCAACCGACGCGGGTTGGATGATTCGCTTCCGCGTTTCCGATACCGGCATCGGTATCGATCCGGCCACCCTGGCCACCCTCTTTCGTCCCTTTACCCAGGCCGATGCCTCCACGACCCGCCGTTTTGGCGGCACGGGCCTGGGGCTGGTGATCGCCAAACGCCTCGCGGTGCTGATGGGCGGGGAGATTGGCGTCGAGAGCAGGCCGGCAGAGGGCTCTACCTTCTGGTTTACCCTGAACCTGCTGGCGGCGGTCCAGGAAAGCGAGCGCGAGGTCAAGGACCTGAAGGGCGTCCGTGCCCTGATCGTTGACGATAACGCCACCAACCGCCGCATCCTGGAACATCAGTTAGGGCGCTGGGGGGCGGTCGCCGAGAGCGTCGAGGGCGGGCAGCAGGCCTTGCGGGTTCTCCAGGAGGCCCTCGCCGCGGGGCGGGCCTTCGACCTGGCGATCCTCGATATGCAGATGCCGGAGATGGATGGGATCGAGCTGGCGCAACGCATCAAGGGCGATGCCGGGCTGGGTGCCATCCGACTCATCATGCTGAGTTCGCTGGGCTATCCGGGAGCCGCGGCGCGCCGTTCGGGCATTGAGGTGACGCTGCTTAAGCCGGTGCGCGAACGCTGGCTGCATGACGCCGCCGCCCAGGTCCTGGGCATGGTGAAATCGGAGGCCAAGACCCCCGCCATTCCGGCCAAGGTCGAGCCTCGCCGCTTTAACGCCCAGGTCCTGGTCGCCGAGGACAGTGCGGTGAACCAGAAGGTGGTGACCCTAATGCTGCGCCGCTTCGGGATCGAGCCCACCCTGGCGCCGGATGGACAGGCGGCGCTGCTGGAATTTGCCAAGGGGTCTTACGACCTCATCCTGATGGATGTCCAGATGCCCGTGCTCAGTGGTCACGAGGCCACGCGGCTACTGCGTGCCGAGGAGTTGGCGCGGGGCAATGGCGAGCATATTCCGGTCATCGCCATGACGGCGGGCGTCGCCGCCCATGACCGGTCGGCCTGTCTCGCCTCGGGCATGGACGACTTTGTTTCGAAACCGGTTCAACTGGCCAGCCTGGAGGAGGCCCTGGTGCGCTGGCTCCCGAATCGGGCTCTGGAGTTGGTCCCGGAGAGTCTCCCAGCCGGAGAGGGGTAGCCGCCCCGGGGGGTGGGGCGGCGATTAGTTTTGAACCCTGACTCAGGGACAGGCCTTCTTGTCGCCAGGGACCTTGCCGGTCAACTGCAGGAAGGTATCGAAGGGCCCCATGACGCCCATGGCCTCGCCCTTGGGTCCCTTGAACTGGAGTTTGCCCGTCATCATGGCGCCCATGGCCCCGCAGCCGAAGCTGCCCTCGCCCATGCAGACCCAGTCCTCGTCCGTGGCGTTCATGACGTAATCCACGTCGGGTTTGAGGGCCGTGGATTTCACCTTGCCGCCATAGGTGCAGAGGGCCTTGCCATCCTTGTCGCTGATCTGCAATTCCACCCGGCTGGCCTCGCCGCACTTGGTGCGATAGAGCTGAATGACCTTGTAGCCGCGACCAGCGTTATTGGCGGCCCAGGCGGAGCCCGCCAGCCCCTTGGTGAGTTCGGGGGCCTTGTTCCAGGCCTCGCAGGCCGCAGTGGCCCAGTCGGCATCCATGAAGGTGGCGGCTTGGGCTTGGGCCGAGATGCCCATGGCCAGTAAGGGTAGGGTGAGCGTGGCGTAACGGATCATGTGGTCGTCCTCTTGGGGGTGGTGGGCGGACCCGGGTGGTCGCCCCTTCTTGTTGGGATTGTTATGATAAGGTTGGCTATGCTAGTGGTCCCCTGGCTCTTTATGCAACTCCCGCGCGGGTGATTTTACGGGCTGGTAACCGCTCGTGATAGGCCCACCCGCCGCCACCCGGCCCGGGAAATTCAAATGCCGGTGGTTTTGTTATCTTTTCAAAGGGGTCAGGGCGTATGAGGCTCTCGGGTCACGGGGTAATCAGGGGTGGGTTGTTAGCCTCCTCATGATCGACGGCCGTGCCCTGGTCGTACGGGTTGGAGGGGTCATAGCGGCCACCGTGGCGCTGGCGATCGCTCTGGCCTTGCTGCTGGCCTTTCTGAAATTTGATCAGCGCCTGCTGGACGTCACGGTGGCCCGGCTGGGGCTGGTGGCCGAGGAGGTGCGGCGTCAGGTCGAGACGGGGCTGGCCTTGGGTCTGGAGCTGGCGGAACTGGAGGATCTGAGCGGGGTTTTGCCGCGGGCCGCCAGCACGAGTCATGTGTTGCATATCGACATTCTGGATAACCGGGGCGTGGTGCTGTTTTCCTCCACCGTCGATCGCCTCGGTACCCGGGCCGATCTGGCGGGGTTGACCGCCGAAGCCGGTGGTCGGCTTGGTCACCGGATCCAGGACCACGAATTGCTGCTCACCGCTCGGCTGGGCAACGGCTTTGGTCAGGTGGTGGGCGACGTGGCGGTGTACGCGGATCTGACCGCGCAGCACCAGGCTCTTGAACAGGTGCGGCGCGAACTCCTGTCATTCGCGGGGCCGGTGATGGTCGTCGCCCTGCTACTGACCCTGCTGGCGGTGTTCCTGACCGTGCGGCTGTCTGGAGGGGCTGACGGCGGTCCTGACCACAGACATCAATATCATGGCGCGCCCCTTAAGCCGGGCGAGGGGCGGCTGAGGTTGCGCCTGGCGCGCGAAAAGACGGGAAACCAAACCTGAAATGGCCGTGACAACCGAACATCCGGCCAGAAATCGCGACCCGATCCGGACGCTGGTCTTTCGCCTGACGGCGATCGCGGTGGCGGTGCTCCTCGTCCTGTCCCTGCTGGCGTCCTGGCTGGCCTTGCACCGTTTCGAGCGGGTGCTGTATCCCGAACTGCGGCTGAAGGCGGCGGGGGTGGCCGAGATCCTGTCCCGGCAAATCAATCGGGCGCTGGATTACGACATACCGCTCCCGGAATTGCCCGAGTTGGCCGAGGCCCTGGAGCGCGAGGTACGGGTCCATGCCGATATTGCCTACGTCCGGGTGGAGGATCTTCAGGGCCAGGTCCTGGCGGCCTATGGCACCCCGCCCAGCCGCTTGGCCGGGCCGGGGGGCGGGACGGCCACCGGGGATTACGAAATCGTCGAACCCCTGATCGGTCATGGCCTGACCCAGGCGTACCTGCGGTTCTCGCTGGATCCTAATTGGCTGACCCGGGCCTCCTTCGATCTGATGCTGGAGGTGGCATCCGTGATCCTGGTCTCGGTGCTGGTGACCTTCGAAGTGCTGTTGCTGGTCGTCAATCTGTCCATGGCCAGGGTCAAGCGCCGGAATCTCGGGAAACCAGGCGGGGCCTCGCCCCGGCCGCCGGTCAACCTGGTCTTCCTGCGGCTGCCGGTTTTCCTGTTTTGCCTGTCGGAAGAACTGTCGCGGCCTTTCATGCCGGCCTATGCCCAACACCTGGCCCCCACCGCCCCCTGGCTGCCCGTCGATCTGGCGGTCAGCCTGCCCATTACCCTCTTCATGCTGGTCTGGGCGCTGTCCCAGCCCACGGGGGCGCGATTTTCCGGACGGGTGGGGCGCCGGTCCGCCTTTATCGTCGCGGCGGGGCTCTCGGCGCTGGGGCTGACCATGACCGCCCTGACCGACCATCTGCTGGCCTTTCTGCTCTGGCGCTGCGTGACGGCCTTGGGTTATGGCCTGGCCTTGATTACCGCCCAGGGGGTAGTCGTCGACCATACGACGGGGAAAAATCGCGCGAGCGGCCTGGCACTCTTTATCGGCGCCCTCCTGGCCGCCGGGGTATGCGGCCCGGTCGCCGGTGGCATCATCGCCGATCAGGTGGGGGCCTCCGCCACCCTCCTGGTGGGGGCCTGCGCGGCGCTGGCCGCCGCCGTCGCGCTGGTCCTGCTCTTCGGGCGCGATCCGCGACTCGCGGCGGAAGGGTTTTCCGCTCCCCACGTCGGGAGTCATGCCAACCGCCCCGCGATTGCCAAACTGGCGGGGGATGGGCCCTTCGCCGCCCTCATGACCCTGTCCGCCATTCCGACCAAGATTGCGGCCACGAGCGTGCTATTCTTCCTGACCCCGCTCCTGCTGGCGGACAGCGGGGCGGACAAGGCGGAAATAGGCCGGGTCCAGATGCTGTATTTTCTGGCCTTCATTATCATCTCGCCCCTGGCCGCTACCCTCTCCGACCGTTGGCAGGTCCGACGGGGGTTTATTATCGTGGGTGGCCTGGCGACCCTGGCCGGACTGGCCCCCATGGCCCTGTTGGACCAGGGGTGGAGTGCCGCTCTGGCCCTGGCCCTCTTCGGTGTCGCCCAGGCCCTGATCAGCGCCCCCCAACTGACCCTGGTGACCCAAATTTCCTCCCGGGTGCGGGTGGCGGAGATCACGGCCATTGGCTGGTTTCGGATGTTGGAGCGGCTGGGTGGTGCCCTGGGGCCCCTCTTGGCGGTGGCGCTGGCAGCGGCCTGGTCTTACCATGCGGCGGTTCTGGGGATGGGTTTGCTCTGTGGCGTTAGCGCCTTATTATTCGGGTTGCTTTATCGTGGGGCCCCGCCCGCGACCGCCCGTTCGGAGATGCGTTCATGATGTTTCTTTCCCGCCGCCAGTGGCTGCGATGGGGCGGCGCGGCCGGCGTGACGCTGCTGACGGGCGGTTTGCCGGTCCTGGCCGCCACCCCCGAGCGTACCTTCCGCATTCACATGGTGCTGGGCCGCGGGGAAGGGGCCAACGAGGCGGGTTTCAAGGACTACCTCGCCCGGCGCGGGCTGCGGGCCGAATACACCATCCATGACGCGGGCGGTGACCCGGCGCGGATCGCCGCCATCGTCGAGGAGCTGCGGGCCACCCGCCCCGATCTTATTTACACCTGGGGTACCCCCCAGACCCGGGGCGTGGTCGGGGCCTGGGACGATCCCGAGCCAGAGCGTTATATCCGCGATATACCCGTCCTCTTCACCTATGTCGCCGCCCCCCTCGACGCCCGGATAGTGCCTAATCTGGATCGGCCGGGGAGTAATGTCAGCGGTACCATCCACATCGCCCCGATCGTCGCCCAGGTGAACACGATTCTGGCTTATCGCTCCATCAAGCGCCTGGGGGTGGTCTTTAATCCCGCGGAGCGCAATTCCTTCCTGGCGGTCGAGGGGCTGCGCCAGGAGTGGGGTAAGCGCGGCCTGACGCTGATCGAGCAGCCGCTGCCACTGACCGAGGGTAAACCCGATCCGGCGGATATCCCCGCCATGATCGCCCGCTGTCGTGACCAGGGGGCGGAAATGCTCTACATCGGCCCCGACACCTTTATCGCCACGACCCATCGCAAGCTCGTAGCCGAAACGGCCCTGGCCCTGCGTCTGCCCAGCTTTTCCGTCACCGAACTGATCGTGCGTTCGGACCAGGCGCTCTTTGCCCTCTCCAGTTCCGCTTATGGCATCGGCCGGCTGACCGGGGTCAAGGCGGTGCAGATTCTGCTGGAGGGTCGGTCCCCCGGCGATCTCCCGGTGGAGACGCTCCGGCGGTTTTCGGTGGTGATCAATATGGCCACGGCCAAGGCCCTGTCCTTCTATCCGCCTTTGAGTCTATTGAATTTCGCCGAGGTGGTAGGGGTATGAGCTGGCAACTGCATCAGGACGCGCTCTTCCGCCTGGCGGCCTTTCTGCCGGCGGGGGTGAGCGGGCGCCTGCTCTCTAGCGCCGACGCCGAGGTCCTGGCCGGGCTGCGGCTGGAAGTGGTCACTCGGCAGCTTGCCGATCCCAACTGCTATCGGCTGGAGGCGGAAAGTCCCGATTTCCCGGCGAGCCATCTGGGGGAGGCGGGGCCGGGGGAGAAGGGTGTCATCGCCGGCCTGTTCGACCCCGCCAGGGTGCTGATCGGCTATGCCGCCCTGACCCTGCCACGACCGGGGGAGTCCAGCCGCGCCGACCTGCTGGACCTGCCGGCAGACCAGAGGCATCTCGTCGCCTATCTCGCCTCGGCCATGGTGCGGGCCGATTGGCAAAATCATGGCCTGCATCATGCCCTGGTGGAGTGGCGGCTGGACCTGGCCAGCGCGCTGGGGCGGCGCCATGCGGTGTCCTCCGTTTGGCCGGGCAACCATCAAAGCTGGGGGCATCTGGTGGCCCATGGCCTGCGTGGCAAAAAACTGGCGCGGGTGGAGCAGGGGCTGCTGCGCCTGGTGCTCCATCGCGACCTGGCGACCCCCGCGTACCTGCCGGACCCCCGGACTTTCCAGGTAATTCCGCTGGCCCTGCTGGCGGACCAGATGGCGCTCTTCGACGGGGGTTACTGGTTGTGGCGCCGGCTCCGCCAGCCGGGGGGTATCCAGGCCGAGTTGGCCCGGCCGTTGCGCGAGGAAGGTGAGTCCTGATGCCATCCCTGGGGATTACCGCCCGCTTCATCATCGCCTTGGTCGGCACCGTCCTGTTCGCCTGGCTGGCGGCCATTGGTTTCTGGACCCACGATCACACGGAGCGACGCGATGCCGCCCTCGAGGCACACGCGCACCTGGTACTGCAGGATCTGACCTCCGCCCTGGAGATGCGGTTGAGCCTGGGTCTGCCCCTGGCCCAACTGCCGGAGGTGGACCCGCTCCTGGAGGCCGCGCGCCGGAAAATTACCGGTTTGCGCGCGGTAGCGGTGCTGGATGACCAGGGGTGGGTGCTGTTTTCCACCAATCCGGTGGAAATTGGCGAACGGCTCCTGGATAAGACGGGGCTGGGGGCGGGCGGTGGCCGGCGGGTCGATGGCGACGACGAAATTTTCTGGGTGCCGGTGAACAATGATTACGGCACCGTCGCGGGTATCTCGCTGGTCCGTCTGTCCGCTGGCTCTTCCCGCGAGGGAGGGGTGGATTTTGCCCTGTCCCTGATTGTGCGGGCGGCCCCCACGCTGGGAATCCTGTGCCTCCTGGCGGTGGCGCTGGGTTATGGGCTGGCCCACCGCCTGAATCGACGGCTGGCTTTGACGGCGGCGGCCCTGGCGGGGCTGGGACGGAGCCCGGAGGAGGGAGTGGCGGCCATCGGGGTGTGCGGCGGCCTGGGTTTGCCCCTGGCCGATTTTGCCACCGCCACGGCGGATCGCCATCACCGGATGGCGGAGGTTGAGGAAGAACTGGTGCGACTTGATGAAATGGCGTGAAGCGGGCGGGTGGTCATCGTGAAGCCCCAGGTACAGCCCCTGGTCCCCCGTATCAAGCCGGGCGGGGCCTATCTCTTGCCCTTCCTGGCGGTGTTGCTGGCCCTGGTGGCCCTGGCCGTGGTTTCGCTCCTGGGCTTTGGTGAAACCCGCGAGACCCTGACCCGGGTGAGTGTCGCGGGAGCCACCGCCGCCGCGCGCTCCATCGCCGCCGACCTCGACCGCGCCATCGGTTATGGCGTGCCCCTGACCGAATTGCCCGGGGTGGAGCCTTATCTGGAAACGCGGTTGGGGAGTCTCTCCGAGCTGCGGTTGTTCGTGGTCACCGGGTCCGATGGCCGGAGGCTCTATCATTCCGGCATCGGCGCCAGTCAGGTGGACGACCTGGTGGCCCGGGTGACGCCGGAGTTACTGGCGGATGGCTGGGCCGAAGAGGGCCTGGCCCGGCTGGATATCGAACCCTTCGCTCTGGTGCGGGTGCCCCTAGTGGCGGAGAGCGGCGCCGTCTGGGCGGCGGTGGAGCCGGGGGAGATAACCCGCAATCTGACCCGGAAAATTCTGGCGGCCTGGCCCTTCTGGGTGGGTTGTCTGC
>JBASIS010000090.1:0-13300 GCA_049654905.1 Chromatiaceae bacterium | reverse complement strand
GAGTAATGATGCCCATGCTCTTCTGGGCGTCATTGGCTCCATGGGAGAAGGCCAGGCCGGCGCAGGAAAGAAACTGAATCCGCTTGAAAAACCTATTGATACCCGGCTTGGCCTGCGTGGTAAGACGGAAGACGAGGCGGTGGATCAGGTAGCCCATCACGAAACCAATCACGGGCGAGATGACCAGGGCGAGCAGTACCTTGGTGACACCCGTGAATTTGCCATGCAGGAAAAGTTCCGAAAAGCCCCAAACCACATGATCCACGCCCACGCCCACCATGACGGCCCCAGCAAGGCCGCCCACCAGGGCATGGGATGAGGAGGAGGGGATGCCGAACCACCAGGTAATCAGGTTCCAGAAGATGGCGCCCGAAAGACCACAGAGGATGATGGAAACCGAGAACAGTTCGGCTACCCATCCAGATTGACGAACTTGCCAATGGTGTTTGCCACCGCAGTTCCGCCAAGTAGAGGCCCGAGAAACTCGAAAAAGGCCACGATGATCACCGCTTGAACCGGCGTCAGGGCACGGGAGGCGATGGGTGTGGCGATGATGTTGGAGGCGTCGTGGAAGCCGTTGGTGTAGTCGAAGATGAGGACCACCGCAACGGCAACATAGACAAGGATGGAGAGTACTTCCATTGGTGGGGGGTCCCCCTAAGCTGTCATTGTTGTCTGAGCGCCGCAGTGTAGTAATTTTTCCGTAACATAGCAGCATTTTTTTCGAGATTGCACACAAATAGCGGTAAATACCCTCTAGGAAGGGCCGCTCCGCGACAGACCTCCCGCTTGGAGCTGCCGGGCAGGGGCTCTGGAGCACAAAGCGCAACAGGTTAAAGAAGGCGAGCCGGACTAGAGGGTAAACATCGGCATCCGGCGGCCGGGACGCTGGACAAATGGGCCAGAGGTTTTCGAATGAGGGGGTGCAGCACTTGCTGCACATCCAGCCAGACTGGATACCTCTCATCCACATGATTCTAATCTACTTATCTTCCAATTTCGCAACCGGCCCTAAAACCGAGTTGCATGGCCGGCAGGCTCCGCCTTCTTCGGGAATCCCCACCAACAAATTGATAAATAGACTTTTACTTCAAAGAGCGCCGATTGGCAGGCTTGATGCAATAACTCCCCTCAAGGACTGAACCGAACGAACCCCCTTCACGGAGGATCCGACCTCGCCTAGTACCTCCAGGCGACTCAAGGGTTGTTCTTTTGACTCAGCCATATAAACCGCCGATGGCCCAGTAAGGGACTGGCGATATGAATTCTGATTTAGGAGTAACCGCATGAATACCAAAACCCTGACCACTCAGCGCCGCTTGCAAATCGCGATCCTGGGCTATGGTTTGCTGTTTCTGAGCCCCCAGTTGCACGGGGCCGGAGCCTTGGTGTTACTGGCCGGATTGGCCGTTTGCCTGGGCTTCATCCTGCTGGCACTGCATTCATCGGTGCCAGGAAATGTCCGGCCCAGCCGCCAGGAACATCAGGAACGCCCCCTCCTTTCTACCAGGATGCGCCTGGTCACGCCCCTGCCGCAGGTTTAATTGAACCCGGGAAGGAGAAGGGGAAGCGGATGCCAGCCAATGGTGGCATCCGCTTCCGAAGGATCATCGGGTTACGAGCACTTGGTTCCTAGCCTGCGACATGAGGATGCTAGCACCTGCTCGCAGGATGAGCACACAAGGTTGATGGCCACCATCGCACGAACTCCCAACGCGCATCATCTCGACGAGCAGCATCGGGAGAATCTCAAACGATCCGCTTCAAAGTTGAAGGGCCACGAGCGGCGGGCATTTCAAGCGTCCATAACCTTGAAATACTGCCGGGGCAGCCCTGCACAGGCGGAAAAGGTGTTCGGTTGGGGTCGCCAGGCGGTCGCGCTAGGACTCAACGAGTTACGCACGAACATCGTTTGTTACAGTGCGCGCGCAGCCTTTTCGGGCAACAAATTATGGGAAGAGAAACACCCGGAGGCGGCCGATACCCTCTGGGCTATAGCTCGGTCGTACGCTCAACAAGATCCGGCCGTGAGCGCACGCAGGGCCAAATACCGAAGGATCACCGCGGTAGAGGCGATCGAGGCGTTACGTGACCGAGGATTCACCGGGGCCACCCTGCCTTCGATCACCACCATGACGGCCGTTCTGAACCGCAAGGGCTTGAGGCAGGTCCGGGTAGGCGCGGAGACTCTTGCCCGGTCGACTGAAGCCCAATACACCCCCCGGGCACCCTGGCATTCGGATTACGCCTCTCCCGCCCAAGCACCCGCTGCTTTACCCTAGAAAAAGCCCTGCCTATACCCCCCTTGCTCATGACCCTTGCCATCCAGCTTGATGGCAACGGCCATCAGGATCTCATCCCAGTCCTTGCCAGGGGGGTCAGAACCGGCCGATCAGCGCCAGTCCTAGCATGGCCGCGGGGTCCTGATCTTCCTCATAGAGGCGGTCACCCGATTCATTCTCCACCCGCAGTTGGCCACCCAGTGCCGCCCCGGCATAGAGGCGCAACTTGATGGTATCGGTCAGGTTACGGCCCACATGGACATAGACCGGGATGTATTGGTTTTCGCCGACCCCATCGGGAAAGGGCCCGTCCTCGGCCAGACGCTGACGGTAGGATCGATAGGTGGCCCCCAGACCCGCCTCCCAATCACCATCCAGCCGATACGCCAGTTCCAGACCAGCCGGGCCCGCCGGACCAGCGGCAAAAGGATTGGTGAGGCGCAGACGATCCGTAATGTTCCAGTTCACGATCAGGAAGGGGAACACCTTGGTTTCCTCGATACGCGCGAAGGCCGCCACGCCCAGGCCGAGGGTGAGATCTGGCCCAAACTTGCGCGCCAGGGTGGCCGTGGCCCCATATTCCAGGGCCTTGGAAAAATCGGCGTCGGACTCGCCGGAATACATGAGGGTAGGCGTCAGACTCAGGAGCCAGCCATCCTCGGTGGCATAGCTATAGGGCAGGGATACCCCCAGGCGATAGAGATTGGTCCAGGGCGTCAGGCCGCCAAAACCCTGGGGTTCATCAAAACGCCAATCCTCGTAGTCGAAGGACAGGCGCATACCGAGAGAAGACCCACCCCCCAGCTTCCAGGACCCACCGAGGGAGGTGAATACCCCCGCAAACCCGGCCTTGCCACCGTCCTCCAGGCCGCTATCGAAGTGATACAGCGGGGCAACGGAATAACTGAAATTGGTCGAGGCCGGTGGGCCGGCGGTAGCCAGGCCACCCGCCAACATGAGGCTAAAGAGGGACGTGCCGCGAGCAAAGGCATTAGGTGGCATCATGGGTGGGTCTCGGGTTAAAGGGGCTTAGGGGTTGATAGCTAATCGCTGAAGCGGTTATCAGGCTCATCAAGGTCCAACTCGGGAATCTCACGCCACTGCCCCGGCAGGGCATCCATCGCGGAACCCAAGACGCCGTCGATCACCGGCGCCAGCAGGCTGTAACCCACCCGCCAGCGCCCCGCCCCGACCTGCACGGACGCGGATTTGACGTTGAGCTTGACGACCTGGCCAAACCGCTCTTGGCCATGGCGGTCCTTGAAGGCCACGCGATCGCCAGCCCTGAGGCTGTTACGGTCCAGCGCCTGGCGCTTGCGCGCGGCGATGGCCACGTCCTGGCCTTCCAGGTCGATCAGATAAAAGGGGATAGTCCAGGGCTTGCCGTCGGCGATGTTTTGGACCTCTGCTCGTGTCCGGTTGATCCGCAGGAGCTTCGCCTCCACCAGCCGGTTCTCGTCTCTGTCGAACCAACGCAGGGTCTGACCGACCGTCAGGGCCCGCTTCACCGCCGCGATGCGCGTCGGATCATCGAGCTGGTTGCCGATGGCGGAGTTCAGGCGATAAAGCTCGAACGGACTGGCTTGGCCCAGTTCCGCGAGGATGAGGTCGTAGTTCATTGCCGCTAGGGGGTCGCGGGGGCAGGATGATCCGTGACCTTACCGGCGGGATGCCGATCCTCGGGAGTCGTGGCGCCAGACACCCTGGCGGACGCTCGGCGCCGGGCCAGCGCCTTGTCGAGGATATTCTTGAGCGCAATCAGGAAGCCGAGGGTGATAAAGGCCCCCGGGGGCAGAATGGCGAGGAGGGCGCCATGAAAGCCCTCGCCCAGGGAAAAGGAGAGAACTCGGGCGCCTTCGCCGAAGAGGATGTCCGCCTGATAGAAGAGGGTGCCTTGGGCCAGAAATTCACGAATACCGCCCAGCACCGTCAGGACCAGGCTGTAGCCCAGGCCCATGGCAAGACCATCCACCACGGCGGGAAAAACAGGATTGCGGGAGGCGAAAGACTCGGCGCGGCCGACAATCATGCAGTTGGTGACGATCAGGGGGATGAAGATCCCCAGGGTGCGGGAAAGCTCGTAAAAATTGGCCTGCATAACCAGTTCGACGGCGGTGACGAAGGAGGCGATCACCAGAACGAAGACCGGCAGCCGGATCTCCGGGCGCATCAGATTACGGATCAGGGAGATGACCAGGTTGGAAAGCACCAGCACGGTGGTGGTGGCCATGCCCATGCCCAAGCCATTGGTGGCGGAGGTAGTCGTGGCCAGCAAGGGGCAGAGGCCGAGGAGGGCCACCAGGGCCTGGTTCTGACGCCACAAGCCATCGCCGATGATGGCGGAGTACGCGGGGCTGGCCATCAGGAAGCCTCCTTCGACCCGGGGGCCGGAGCTATCTCGGCGGGTTTGGCGAAGAGGGCATCACCCTCCCGAGCCACGTATTTCAGGGTATTCTTGACCGTCTTGACAATGGACCTGGGGGTGATGGTGGCGCCCGTGAACTGGTCGAAATCGCCGCCGTCGCGCTTCACCAGCCAGCGATCCTCCATCGGGTGACCCAGGCCCTTGCCGTCGAACTGCACCTTGATCCAGTCGCTTTTGCGTTCTTCGATCTTGTCACCCAACCCGGGCGTCTCGTGGTGGCTGAGAACCCGGACTCCACCGAGGGTGCCATCGGTCTTGACCGCCACCAGCAGCCGAATAGGACCGGCATAGCCATCCGGAACCGTGGGATTGAGGATGACCGCCACCGGCTCACCGCCCTGACGCACCCGAAAAACATCCGTGGCGAGTCCCCCGAGCAGGTCCGGGGCGCTGACCTGGATACGATCGGCCAGGGGATCATTGTCCATGAGGGGCTCCTCGGTTCCCGGCGCCGTCGGCAGGATGGCGCTGAATTTGGCCAGCATGGCTTCGCGCAGATTGGTGGCAATACGCTCTTCGGTGAGGGAATTGGTGACGACCACCAGGCCGACGCCAGCGATCGCGAAGGCGCCGAGGATGGCCCCAGCGCCGAGAATGGGCTTGGTATTCATGTCTTTTCCCTCCGGACATGGCCGAAGACGCGGGGCTGAGTGTAGTAATCGATGGTGGGGGCGGCGATGTTCATGAGCAAGACCGCGAAGGCTACGGCATCCGGATAGCCGCCCCAGTGGCGGATGGCCAGGATGATGAGGCCGATGGCGGCGCCATAGAGGAGTTGCCCCCGGGGGGTGGTGCAGGCGGTGACCGGGTCGGTGGCGATGAAAAAGGCCCCCAGGATGGTACCGCCGGCGAAAATGTGGAAGGCCGGGAAGGGGAAGGCCTGAGGGTCGATCAGCCAGAAGATCCCCGCCGGAATCAGCAGGCCCGCCAGCACGGCCACCGGGATACGCCAGGTGATGACGCCGCGCCAGATCATGTAGAGCCCACCCAGCAGGAACCAGTTACCAATCCATTCCCAGCCACGCCCGCCATAATCCCCCCACAGGGGGCTGGCGAGGATCTCGGGGATGGTGGCGTTTTGATCGAGCTTGGAAAACATCTCGTCCAGGGGCGTGGCCGCGCTCATGGCATCCCAGGCCACATGGGGCGGCAGGGCCCCCGTAAGAATGAGCCGGGCTGAATCCAGGAAGGACAGCGTCACCAGATGATGGGCATCCAGGATTTCCGGAATGTTGGGGGCCAGCCAGGTCGTCATCGCCAGGGGATAGGACACCAGCAGAAAGACATAGCCCGCCATGGCGGGGTTAAAGGGGTTGTAGCCCAGCCCCCCATACAACTGCTTAACGATGATGATGGCGAAGACGATGCCGATCAGGGTCATCCACCAGGGCAGTGTCGGGGGTACGGCAACGGCGAAGAGCAGGGCCGTGACCAGGGCGCTAAGGTCGCCGATGGCCGGTAGTACGGGCCGGCCCCGCAGCCACATGACCAGGGACTCGCTCGCCAGGGCAAAGAGGCTGGCCAAGGCCATGTTGATGAGAACGCCCCAGCCAAAGTACCAGACCATGGCCACCGTACCCGGGATCAGGGCCAGAATGACCTGGAGCATGACCTGGTCGGTACGGTTGAGGCGCCCGGCAAAGGGCGAGGAGACGATAGCGGTCGGCATCATGCGTTATTCCCGCGGCCGCGCCGCATCTTCCGCCGCTTGCAGCTCGCGGCGGCGAACCTCGGCGGCTTCCACCTGACGCTGCTGGGCCGGCGCCAGGTTCTCGGTGTTTTTGGGCGCCAGACCCTGACTCGCCAAGGCCGCCTTCTTTTCCGCCGCGCGCTGGATGGCGGCGGCGATGGCGGCCTTCTTCGGGTCCTCGGGGGCGGCATCGGGAGGACTGGCCCCCGCCTCGGCGGAGCCCGGCGGCGGGGTTATCGCCGGTTTTTCCGCCAGGCCCTCCTTCTTCTTGCGGAGATTGGCCTTGCGCTCCTGTTCCAATCGCTCCAGCCGCGCCTCCTTGGCCTCATGGCGCTGGCGGGCATGCTCGGCCTGGCGTTTCTCCTGGTCCCGCGCCAGGCATTCGTTCTTGGCAAAGCGATAGTATTGAACAAGCGGGATATGGGAGGGACAGACCACGGCGCAACAGCCGCACTCGATACAATCGAAGAGATTGTAGTTGCGCACCTTGTCCAGATCCCGGGCCCGGGCATGCCAGTACAACTGCTGCGGAAGCAGGCTGACGGGGCAGGCCTCGGCGCAGGCACCACAGCGGATACAGGCCAGGGCCGGCCCGGGGTCGGGGGCCTCGTCGGGAGTCAGGGCCAGGAGACAGTTGACGGCCTTGGTCACGGGGATGTCCAGGTCATCACAGGCGAAACCCATCATGGGGCCGCCGATGAGCAGACGCCGCGACTCAGGGCTCAGGCCGCCGGCCTGTTCGATGATGTGCCGGACGGGGACGCCGATGGGCACCTCCAGATTACGGGGCTGGCCCAGACCACGCCCGGTCAGGGTGACGATGCGCGAGATGAGGGGTTTGCCGTCGAAGGCGGCGTCGGCGATGGCCGCGACGGTGGCAATGTTCTGGCAGACGATGCCGATCTGGGCGGGGATACCCCGGCTGGGCACCTCCTGGCCGGTGAGGATGCGGATGAGCTGCTTTTCTCCCCCCGAGGGATAGAGGGTGGGGATGGCGATGATTTCGATGCCCGCCGCGTCGCCACCCGACAACAGGGACTGGCGCAGGGCCATGATGGCCTCGGGTTTATTGTCCTCGACCGCGATCAGGCACTCCTCGACCCCCAACAAGTCCCGTAGCAGACGGGCGCCCTGGAGGATGCGTTCGGGCCTGTCCCGCATCAGGCGATCGTCACAACTGATGTAGGGCTCGCACTCGGCGCCGTTCAGGATCAGGGTCCGGACGCGGATACCGGGCGCCGGGGTCAGCTTGACGCTGCTGGGAAAGGCGGCGCCGCCCAGGCCGACGATGCCCGCCCAGCGGATACGCTCGCGCAGGGCCTCCGGGTCGGGTCTGGCGGAGAGCGGCGGCGGCAGCTCGGCCCAGGCGTCCTCGTCATCGGTCTCGATCAGGATGCAGGGGGCGCTCATGCCCGAGGCATGAGGGACCGGGCGTTCCTCAATGGCGATAACGGTCCCGGAACTGGAGGCATGGATCGAGGCGCTCACCGTGCCCTGCGCCTCGCCGATCAACTGCCCCTTGAGGACCCGGTCGCCGACCGCGATCACCGGCTTGGCCGGGGCGCCAATATGCTGACGCAAGGGGATGATGAGCCGCCGGGGCAGGGGGGCGCTCGCCAGGGGGGCATGATTCGACAACGCCTTCTCATCCGGCAGGTGTAAGCCGCCGGGGAAGGTCCAGAGTTGGCGTTGGCCGGCGCCGAGCCGGTAGGGGGGCGGGACTGAGTCCAAACTAGGGGCCTCTTGTCGGTTCAGGCAGCAGCCCGCTGAGGCGGACGCTCCGGATAGGGCCACCTCCAGGTACTGGTTTCGGCCGGGATGGGGATCATATGGATGCACTCCACGGGACAGGGCTTGAGACAGAGCTCGCAGCCGGTGCACTCGCTGGCGATGATGACGTGCAACTGCTTGGCGGCGCCCATGATGGCATCGACTGGACAGGCCTGAATGCAGAGGGTGCAGCCGATACACTCCTGTTCATCGATCACCGCGACGGCCTTGGGCTTTTCGGGACCGGCGTCGGACAGAGGCTCCGGATCGCGGCCGAGAAGATCCGCCAGGGCGATGACCGTTGTCGTGCCGCCGGGCACGCACTTGTTGATGGCCTCCTCGCCCTTGGCGATGGCCTCGGCATAGGGCTTGCAGCCGGGATAGCCGCATTGGCCGCATTGGGTCTGGGGCAGCAAGGCATCGATCCGCTCGGCGAGGGGGTCGCCCTCGACCTTGAAGCGGATCGCCGAATAGCCCAGCAGCAGCCCAAAGAGGACGGCGAGAAAGGCGATGGCCAGGATAGCGGTCAGCATGGCGATGCCGAGACGGCTCCAGTTAGGGCTGAATCAGGGGCCTTAGGCGGACACGAGTCCGGCAAAGCCCATGAAGGCGAGGGACATGATGCCCGCCGTCACCAGGGCGATGGCGCTACCCTGGAAGGGCTCGGGCACGTCGGCCACGGCGATGCGCTCGCGCAGGGCGGCAAAAAGAACCAGGACCAGGGAAAAGCCCAATGCCGCGCCAAAGCCGTAAATAGCCGATGCCATCAGGCCCAGTCCGGCCTGGAGGTTGAGCAGGGTCACGGCGAGCACCGCGCAGTTGACGGTAATGAGGGGCAGGAAGATGCCCAGGACCTGGTAAAGAACCGGGCTGGTCTTGCGCATCACCGTCTCGGTGAACTGGACCACCGAGGCGATCACCAGGATAAAGGCAATCGTCCTGAGGTACTCGATGCCCAGGGGCGCCAGCAGGTACTCGTTCACCAACCAGGTGCAGATGGCGGACAGAGTCAGGACGAAGGTCGTCGCCATGCCCATGCCGATGGCCGTCTCGGTCTTTTTGGATACCCCCATGAAGGGGCAGAGGCCAAGAAATTTGACCAGCACAAAATTGTTGACCAGCACGGTGCCAACCAGAATCAGGGCGTATTCAGTCATGGCGTTCTAAGATGTTTCATCGAAAAAGACGGGATTGACGGCAGGCAGGCCAGCGCCAGGCCCTTGGATACGCAAGTGTAGGCAGGGAAACAGCAGGCCCCTGAACACCGCGACGGATGCGTAGCTTGGCAAACATGATACAAGATGACGCTCTGACAGGATGTTGATTATTGTTAGGGGCCACGACTTGAGCCCAAGGGCTTGACGTAGGCGGCGGCATACTGGAACCTCTTGTCCCACCCCTAAGTGGTGCCCCTGTTGCGGCGCATCAAGCCGTCAGCCCTTTGGGAAATTTCCCGCGCAGTTGTTTCCGATTGACGTCACCAACGATAAGGAACCTCGCCCCCGTGCAACCCGGCATCTCGGTTCTCCTCGCCAGCCCCCGCCTGAAGGCCCTGCGTGGCCGGCGTTTGGCCCTGCTTGGGCATCCGGCGTCCGTGACGACCGCGGGCCAGCCCAGTCTGGATGCCCTGATGGCGACGCCCGGACTGGCCATCACCGCCGCCTTCGGCCCCCAGCATGGCATGCGCGGCGATAAGCAGGACAACATGGTCGAGACCCAGG
Source organism: Chromatiaceae bacterium (assembly GCA_049654905.1). Classification (GTDB taxonomy): domain Bacteria; phylum Pseudomonadota; class Gammaproteobacteria; order Chromatiales; family Chromatiaceae; genus M0108. The sequence continues at coordinate 3,412 of JBASIS010000090.1, read as the reverse complement.
ACTATCGTGACCCGGTCCACGGCATCCCGGTCTTCAGCCTCTATGGCGAGGTGCGCCGGCCGACCGCCGCCATGCTGGAAACCTTCGATGTCCTGCTGGTGGACCTTCAGGACATCGGCACCCGCATTTACACCTTCGTCACCACCCTGACCTACCTGCTGGAGGCCTGCGCCAGGGCCGGCAAGGCGGTCTGGGTACTGGACCGGCCCAATCCCGCCGGTCGGCCCATCGAGGGAACGATTCTGGAGCCCGGGTGGGAGAGCTTCGTCGGCGCCGCGCCGCTCATCATGCGCCATGGACTCACCTTCGGCGAACTGGCACGCTGGCTGGTGGCGCGGTTGGTCCTGGATGTCGAACTGGAAATCGTGGCCATGACCGGCTACCAGATGGGTGAAGGGCCGGGATTCGGCTGGCCCCTCCACCAGAGACCCTGGATCAACCCCAGCCCCAATGCCTCCAGCCTCAATATGGCGCGCTGCTTCCCCGGCACCGTGCTCTTCGAGGGTACCAGCCTGTCCGAGGGCCGGGGGACCACGGTCGCGCTGGAACTGGTGGGGGCGCCGGACATCGACAGCCACCTGCTGCTGGCGCGCATGGCGGCCCTGCGCCCGGACTGGCTGGATGGCGCCCTGTTGCGTCCCTGTTACTTCGAGCCCACTTTTCACAAACACGCCGGTCGACTCTGCTCTGGCCTCCAGATCCATACCGACCTGGCGAGCTATGATCACGCCCGATTCCGGCCTTACCGGCTAGCGGCCCTCTTCCTCAAGGCCGTGCGCCTCACCTACCCGGATTACCCCCTGTGGCGCGACTTCCCTTACGAATACGAGACCGAACGCCTGGCCATCGACCTCCTGGCGGGCGGCACCCTGCTGCGCGACTGGGTTGACGACCCCCAAGCCGTTCCCGCCGACCTGGAGAGCCGCCTCGTTGCCGACGAGGCCGCCTGGCGCGAGGAACGCGTCCCCTTCCTTCTGTACGACTGACCAACCATGAGGCAAATGCCATGAACGAACCCAAGATCGCCGCCACCCAACCCGCCGCCGTCGAACTGAAGGGCGGCCAGACTATCTATTGGTGCGCCTGCGGCCTCTCCGCCAACCAGCCTTATTGCGACGGCTCCCATACGGCGTGCTTCAACCCCATGCCCTTTACGCCCCCGGCGGACGGAACCTACTACCTGTGCCAATGTAAGCGGACCGCCACCCCCCCCCTCTGTGATGGCACCCACGCCCCATTAGCCACCCATCCTAAAGGCTAGCTTTACCAGTATTTCTCGACATGAATCGTGCCCGGTTCCCTGCCCCGCCCGGCCTGGAAACCCCTGGCTTCGAGGATAATGTTCACGGAGGACACCATGTCCGGGTTGCCGCACAGAAAGACATCGGCTTGGTTCGGATCAAGCGGGATGCCGGACTCCCGTTCCACCAGGCCCTGCTCCAGCAAGGTCTGGATCCTGCCGGTATGACCCTGAAAATGCGGGTCCTGATCCGGCCGGGTGATAGTCGGGATGTAGGTGAAGTGGGGACATAACCGCATCAGGCTTTCGAGTTCGCCGCGGTAGCCCAGATCCCAGCCAAAGCGAGCGCCATGGAGGACGACAAACCGTCGCTGGGTTTCCCGCAACAGCAGGGTCCTGAGCATGGAGATGTAGGGCGCCAGCCCGGTCCCCGTGGCGATGAGAATGACCGCCTTGCCCGGCGGAACCCGGTCCAGGGTGAAGACCCCGCTGGCCTTGGGTCCCAGGAAGAGGCGGTCCCCATCCCGCAAGGCAAAGAGCCGGGGCGTCAGATCACCGCTGGTGACGAGGGTGATAATGAACTCCGCGTACTGCCGCTCCCGGCTCGATGACGCCACGCTGTAGGCGCGACGGATGATTTTATCCCGGGGGGGAGTGACCTCTTCCGGGGCGGCCTCCGCCACCCGTGGTGCGCTGCCCAGCAGCCCAAGCACGGCGAACTGGCCAGGCTTAAAATCAAAAAGGGTGGCCTCGGACTGGACGCGGAGGATCAGGAGTTGTGGGTTGATTTCCTCCCGCCCGACGACCCGGGCGTTATAGGCGTGCTGGGGGTTGTTACTCATGGCCAGGCCGACCCTTCAGGATGTGGACAGGGTTTACGAAGCGCCGATGGGGGTGATCGGCAATGACCCGCCGACTCATTGGGGCTGACAATCCCGAGGGGAGGCGCGCGCTAAAGCCCCGCCGGAGGATCCTGGACGCGGGAATGGTGGTTGATGCCGATCTCGGCCAGCCAGGGAAGCAACTCCTTGTTTTCACGATCAATACGCTCTATGATCATGTTGAATATTTCCTGGCTATCGGCAATGAAGTCGCGCGGGAAGATGAAGTGGAAATTATTCAACCACTTGATGTAGTAGTCGGCAAAGCTCTGGCGGAGTGGATTCTCGCCGTTGATGAAACCCCAGGCGAGGGACTGCACCTTGGGGTCATCATGGATGAGTAGATAGGGATAAACATAGCGATCCGCCTCCCCAAGGTGGGCATGAATCTTGAAGCCCAGATCGCAGAGAACCTGATAAGCGGTCATGGCGTTCTGGCTCATCTCGAACATATCGGTAGCCATCAAGGACTGTAAATCCTCGATCATTTTCAGCAAGTCTTCTTGGCTTTTGCGGAAATGCTCTATGTCATACATGAGTCTTCCTCCTCGTTCTCATAGTAATTATCGATGCCGGGGGCGTTCGTTGACCCGAGCCTTCCTGGCAAGCCAAAGAGCGATATAACGACAGCTCCCCTATACTAACATTCCATTTCCACGCGAAAATGTCAACATCATTCGGTAATAATTAGAATACTCTTAAATAGCGCTTATCGAGGCGAGCCCCTGGACCCAGGTCTCAAGCGACCATAGCACTCACACCAACATTTTCGACAGGGGGGCAATGAGTATTTCCACTCCCTTCGACGAACCATCCTCGGGAGAGATAGGTAACTAGCCTCCCAATCAGCACTCAGGGTAAAACCCGGGAGAACCTCATGATCTGGTTATCGGCAATCATCATTATCCCGGTAGTCATAGGCTACATCACTTACAAATTAACATTAAATAAACTCGAAAAGGACCGATTTTACAGACATATAAATGGACTCGCGGAAGTTACGAATTCGGGCTCGCCGGGCATGGGCATGAATCAATACACCATCTGCATTAAAAATGGCAAGGTTCATTATGAGTTTGGCTGGAACTGGATGAGCATCGCTAAAAAAATCCCTCAGGATACGGATTGGATAGCAGGCTCCATCCTGGGTGACAACAGAAAAATCTTAGAGACTGTCTAGGAACTAATTTATCCCATAAATTTAACTGACTGCTAATTTATAGGGCGTTTGATTATTGCAAATTTGCCGCAGCAGTAATCGGCCAGAGGCGCAATAAACCTGTGCCTCGCT
>JBASIS010000089.1:0-3668 GCA_049654905.1 Chromatiaceae bacterium | reverse complement strand
GCCTATGGTGTGGCTCTGGGGTCCTATTTGTGCGCCGTCCTCTGCCTGGTCGGCGTCTTTATCTGGCTCGGCGAGTTGGGGAGCGAACATCCCGTCATCGCCAGCCTGGGGGCCAGCCTGGTCTTCTTCGTCGGGGTTGGCATCGTCCTGCACGTCATCGGCCGCGCCAATCTGCCCAGCCTGGGGTTTAGCCAGGACAAGAGCCAAACCTAGCGGCTCGGGTGAATCCCGGCGCGGTCGGGAAAATGGGTTCGTTTCGTAATTTGGCCTTTTTGCAGGCCAAGGCCTGAGCGAGCTTGCTTGGCGTTCGGCGCTCGTAAAGAGCGCGATGGAGAATTGCCGGATGATGGTCGTCCAGGGCCACCCCCGCCTCGTCCTGCGCCAGGCTGATCGAATCCCGGCCCGGTCACGGAGATGGCGCGGCGGGATCGTCATACTGCTTGACTGACGGTGTTAGGGTGCCCTTGACCTTTTGACTGACGGGGTTAGGCTGCCTTTGACCTTCAGGGGTACGGAAGTGGGGCGGTGGCGCAGGACACCGCCCCGGCCACGACCCGGAGGCGGGCGCCAGTCGCGACACTGAAGCCCTGGCCAAAGCGGTGGTCGGGGGCGCTAAGGGTGACCACGGCATTGGACAGCAGTTGGACCTGGCCTTGGGTAGTAATGCCGTGCTCGGACTTTAGGCTATGGGGGCCGGCACTGAACAGGATGTCGGAGAGGACCACCTCGCCCGCTTGCAACCCCTGTGCAGGCTGTCACAGGCATCGCCCAGGTCATCGCCATTGGCGTCGGCCTGGCCCGGATTGGCGACCAGCGGGCAATTATCGCCAACATCGGTAAGCCCGTCGTTGTCATCGTCCAGGTCGGCGTTATTGCCAATGTCGTCGCCATCCGTGTCCGCCGATTCGGTGGGATCGAGGGGGAAGGCATCCTGCTCATCCGGTACCCCATCGTTGTCGTCATCGGCATCGACATCATCCAGGAGTCCATCGCAATCGCTGTCGGGAATGGGGTCACTGACATCCATAATGGAGGCTGTCATCGCCTTGGCCGCGTCCATTGTGACCGAGCAGGGATTCATGGCCCCGCAGGTGTTGCTCCAACCCGTGAAAATGCTATAAATATTCGGGGTGACGGTTAGGACTACCCGGGTGCCGCTCAAGAAATTGGCGCTACAGACGCTACCGCAATCGATACCTGCGGGATTACCGAGAACGACGCCAGACCCAGATCCCGCGCGGGTAATGATCAGGGGGTAACGCCGGCCCTCACTGGAGCCAATGGCGCCGATAGCGCTTGCCGAGGTACGACTCATGCCTTCGTAATCGGTGTCGATGGTCGTAATTGGCAATTGAGTTGGGATGGGGGGGCAGCCCTTTTAAGGTGGCAGCAAGATTTTGTAAAATAAGGAGATATTTCACAGGACACGAGAACCCCAGTCGCCATGTTTGGTCAGATCCTTCAGAAATTTGCCGAGAACAGCCCCGCCACCGTCATGGTACGCGCTTTGCTGGAGCAGTTGCTCAATCCCGAGAAACTGGACCAGTGGTTCGCGGTCACGCGCCAGAGCCAAGATACGCGTGACATCCTGTTCTCGTCGCTGGTCGGACTGATGCTGCACAGTGTCTGTAAGACGCAAGCCAGCGTTCACGCTGCGTACCGTCATGCCAACATCGCGGCTTCCAGCATCGCCGTCTATGGGAAATGGCAAGGGGTCGAGTTGACGACCTCCCAGGCACGGGTGCGCTACATCGCCCGCGAGGCCCAGGTCTTGATCGAGACCATGAACGGGGCGCGCGCCCCGTTGTTGCCTGGGTATCGGCTCAAGTATGGGGATGGCCATGGCCTCGCGGCCAGCGCGCAGCGCCTGAAGCCACTGCGCGCGACGGCCGCTGGACCCTTGCCCGGCAAGTCGCTGGTGGTGTTCGATCCGCAACTGAATATCGCCAGTGATGTCTTTCCCTGCGCGGATGGCCATGCCCAGGAACGCGCCTTATTGGGCGCGGTCATCCCGACCGTGGCGGCCGGCGAGGTGTGGATCGCCGACCGCCATTTTTGCGTCTCACCATTGCTGTTCGAAATCCACCGCCAGCCGGCGTCTTTTATCATCCGGCAGCAGGGTAATTTAATCACTAAACCCTTGGAAAAATTCAAGTTAACGGGGTCATCAGCGACCGGCGAGGTGGATGAGCAAGCCGTCCAATTGACAGCCGCTAGCGGTGAGACCTGGACCCTGCGCCGGGTCACGGTCAAACTCAAGGTCAAGACCCGTAACGGCGATACGGCACTCGTGCGCTTAACAAATTTGCCGTCAGCGGCGGCCGATGCCCTCACCATTGCCAGCTGGGATCGGACACGATGGGGTATCGAAACGGCCTTTCAAAAACTGGAAAAATCGCTCAACTCCGCAATCGAGACCTTGGGTGATCCGCAGGCGGCGCTGTTTGGCTTTTGCTTGGCGCTGGTGGCGTTCAATCTCTATGCCGTGGTGATGGCCGCGCTCCGCGCGGCACATCCCCTGCTTGACATGGATAGCACGGTATCGGCGTACTCTCTCGCGGGGGAAATCGCCACGACGATGACCGGTCTGAATATCGCCGTGTCCCAAGCCGAGTGGGCGCCCTTCACGCACGCCAGCACGGAGCCGTTGGCGGGGTACTGGCTCATACTGGCGAAAGACGTGGATCTGCGTAAACTGCGGAAGACCACGCGCGGGCCGAAGCCGCCGCCGACACCACGCACCCCGTTCCAGGGTAAACCGCATGTCTCGACCGCAAAGTTGCTCGCGGGTTCCGGGTCGAACACCTAATGACACCTTAAAAGGGCTGGTACACCCTGCTCATCCTTTTTCCCGGCACCGGTACGGGCACCGTGACCTCTAACCCGGCCGGTATCAGCTGCGGCACCGATTGCCGGGAAGACTATCCGGCCGGTACCCTGGTCACCCTGACGGCAACGGCCCATCCAGGTTCCACCTTCAACGGCTGGGCCGGGGGATGCACTGGCATTGCGTTTTCCTGCCAGGTCACCCTAAGGGACCTGACCGGCGTTACCGCCAATTTCACCGCGCTGATTCCTGACTTAACCAATAGCCTGTACGTCACCTCGACGGGAGGCGGTACCGTGACATCCAATCCCGCCGGTATCCAGTGTGGCGTGAGCTGCGATGCCGCCTTCGACGCGGCAACGGTGGTGACCTTGACCCCCAGCCCCAATGCGGGCCTGACCTTTAACGGCTGGCGTGGGGCTTGTACCGGCACCGGCACCTGCCAGGTCCCGATGGCGAATGATAACGGCGTGATGGCCGCCTTTGGCGCGACCTACCCCAGCCATATCCTCCTACTCCAGCAGGATCAACTGACGGGCGATGGCGACTACGCCGCCCCGCGTCTGGTCGTACTGGGGCCGGCACTGACCGTGGCGGCGGGTAGTCATATGACCGTTGAAGCGGGAGAGCGGATCAAGTTCCTACCCGGTTTCAGGGTTGAGCAGAACGCCACCTTCCAGGCGCGCATCAACCCAACCTTGAGGCCACAGTAACCATCTGGTTCGACCGCGACTGTTTTCACTGCGTTCACGGTCGCGGAAGAGCAGCGCCTGAAAAAAGCATTTGACAATATCAGAATGTTCTAATATTCTAACTCCCCATGGACGGCGCACCGCACAAC
>JBASIS010000088.1:0-11066 GCA_049654905.1 Chromatiaceae bacterium | reverse complement strand
CCCCAGGACCCGATCGCGCGCGCGTTCGGCCGCCGCCGGGTCCCGGTCCGGACGACGCGCCTCGGGTGCTTGGGGCAAGGCCACCAGCAGAGCCGCCTGGGCTGGGGTCAGGCGCCCGGGCTCCTTGCCAAACCAAGCCAGGGTGGCGGCGCGAAGGCCCTCGAGATTACCGCCATAGGGGGCGAGGAGCAGATAGCGTTCGAGGATGGCGGCCTTGTCCAGCCGCCGCTCCAGGGCCAGGGCCGCGACCATTTGCCGGGTCTTGCCCGCCAGGCCCCGGGTCGGCTGGCCCTCCTGCAGGCGCGCCACCTGCATGGTCAGGGTCGAGGCCCCGGAGACGATGCGCCCATTGGCGGCCCACTGCCCCGCCGCCCGGGCCAGGGCGAGGATATCGACGCCGCCATGGTCGTGGAAGCGCCGGTCCTCGCAGGCCAGGAGCATCCGGATGAAGAGGGGGTCCACCTCCGCCAGGGTTACCGGCAGGCGCCAGCGACCATCGGCGACCGTAAAGGCCCGCAACAGGCGGCCATGACGATCCAGGACCAGGGGCGAGGTCGGCACGGCGCCCAGGCGGGGCTCCAGGGCGTTGACCAGGAAGGGGAGACTCGCAAGGGCGGCGAGCCCAGCCAGGCACCCGATCCCGAGGGCGATCAAGAGCCAGCGACGAGGACCAGGCGGCCCCTTCAAATTCATGATGGCCGGCGCCTGGGCATGACGGGATATGAGCGCCGGCCCCGCCAGCACCGGGTCAGATCTTGAGGCCCAGCAGGATGCCGGCGGTGAAGGAGGCGGCGTTGGAGAGGTTTTTCGACATGAACTCCTGGAGCCCGCCCGCGTAGGCCCCGAACCAGGCCGCAAAACTGTCGTAGCCGGCCTCCATGCCGGACCAGTTGATGCCGATGAAGCCAGCCTGTTGCAGGGCAAAGAGGGCAATCAGGAGGAGACCGCCCCCCACCAGCGCGATCTTGAAGGCGATCTTGAAGGCGAAGCCCACCGCCAGCCCGACGATAAAGGAAAATCCCAGGTTCAGCAGATGCTCGGGGGAAAAGAGGGCCGGATCGGCACCCGGGCCCCTGGCCGCGCCAGCAGGTGGGAAGGGCAAGGCCGACTCGGAGGCGGGCGGCGCCAGGATGTCTGCCCTCACGTCCGCCGGAAAGCTCTCGGTCGGGGACCGCCCATGCGCCGGAGTGGCCAGGGCCGGGGCCTCGGACTGACGGGCCAGGTGGGAGTTCGCCGCCACGGCGCCCGCCAGGCCCAGCGCGCTCCCCACCAGGGTCAGGGGCCGCATCGCTCGCCCCGCCCCCTGGCTCCCGGCGCCCCATTCAAGAGCCCGTCCCGCCAGTTCCGCCTAGCGCCGACGTGGCGGCGGTAGGTCGGTGATGGAGCCATGGGCCACCTCCGCCGCCAGGCCGATGGTCTCGTTCAGCGTCGGATGGGGGTGGATGGTCAGGCTGATATCCTCGTAGTCCGCGCCCATCTCCAGGGCCAGAACGGTCTCGCCAATGAGTTCACCGGCATTGGGACCCACAATACCGGCGCCCAGGATGCGCTTGGTGGTGGGGTCGAAAAGGAGCTTGGTCAGGCCCTCGTCCCGGCCGATGCCCAAGGCGCGACCGCTGGCGGCCCAAGGGAAGACCCCCTTTTCATAGGCGATGCCCTTGGCCTTGGCCTCGTTCTCCGTCAGGCCCATCCAGGCCACCTCCGGGTCCGTGTAGGCCACCGAAGGGATGGTGAGCGGATCGAACAGGGCTGGCAAGCCGGCGATGACCTCGGCGACGACCTTGGCCTCGTGGGTGGCCTTATGCGCCAGCATGGGGTTGCCCACCACGTCACCGATGGCGAAGATGTTGGGGACATTGGTGCGCATGTGTTGATCCACCGGGATGAAGCCCCGCTCGTCCACCGTCACGCCCGCCACCTCGGCGGCGATGAGTTTGCCATTGGGCCGGCGGCCCACCGCCACCAGGACCCGGTCGTAGGTATCCTCGGCCGGCGCGTCCGGGCCCTCGAAGCCGACCTTGATGCCCTCGGCGGTGGCGCTCATGGCGGTGACCCGGGTGCCAAGCAGGATGCGGTCGTAACGCTTGTTGATGACCTTCTCCAGAGGCTTGACCAGATCCTTGTCGCAACCTGGGATAAGCTGGTCCTGGAGTTCCACGATGTCGATACGCGAACCCAGGGCCTGATAGACGGTAGCCATCTCCAGGCCGATGATGCCGCCGCCGACGACCAGCAGCCTCGCGGGGATGTCCGGCAGGGTCAGGGCATCGGTGGAATCCATGACCCGCGGGTCCTCGTGGGGGAAGCCGGGGATCTTCACCGGCGTCGAGCCAACGGCGATGATGGCCTGGTCGAAGCTGACCCGGACGCGCCCCTCGCGGGTCTCGACGGCCAGCCGGTTCGACGCCTCGAAGCGCCCGGTACCCTGGATGACCCGGACGTTACGCGCCTTGGCCAGACCCGCCAGTCCGCCCGTCAGCTTTTGCACCACCTTGTCCTTACCTGACCGCAGCTTGTCCAGATCAATGTCCGGTTCGCCGAAACGTACGCCCAGGTGCGCCATCTCCGCCGCCTCGTTGATGATCTGGGCGGCATGGAGCAGGGCCTTGGAGGGGATGCAACCGACATTGAGGCAGACACCCCCCAGACTCGGGTAGCGTTCGATCAGGACCACCTGTTTCCCCAGGTCGGCGGCACGGAAGGCCGCCGTATAGCCACCGGGACCCGCGCCCAGCACGACCACCTCGGTAGCGATCTCGGTAACGGCGGTCTCGCCTGCCGCCTCGGCGTTCAGGACCAGGAGGAGATCGCCCTCCGCCACCCCGTCGCCCGCCTTGACCTGGATCCGGGCCAGGGTACCCGAGGCCGGTGCCGCAACCCCAACGGCCCCCTTATCGCCTTGCAGCGTGACCAGGGCTTGATCCTTGAGCACCCGGTCTCCGGGGGCGACCAACACCTCGACGACCGCCACCCGTCCGCCGATCGCGGGCACGCGAACCTCAATGTTGTTGTTCATCTTGTTTATTATCCTCATAACTTTGGTGGTGGGCAGACCGCATCCAGCCAGGCCCGGCCTCATGATACTAGGTCGGGGCCCCGAGCGGGCAGGACCCGGATATGGAGCCGCGAGACCAAAAGGCGTGCATTCGCTTGCCAAAGACGCGAAACAGGGGTCAGAATGACGCCCCCAGGGGCAAACCCGCGACAAGTGCTCGCACTTACGCTTGGCATTGTGCTATAAATGAACTAGCCCCCTTGGGCGAAACCCCTATTTTCAAACAACTCTTGGAGAGTTAATTCATGACTAAGATCATTTCCCTGTCCGCCGCCGCCCTCCTTGGCCTGGGTCTCCTGTCTGGCTGTACCGATCAGCAGGCTCGTGATACCGCCGCCGACGCCCTGAAGAAGGCCGAAGCCGCTCAGGCTTGCTGCGACGCCACCACTCAGCGCGTTGACCGCATGTATCAGAAGATCATGTCCAAGTAAAGCCGGTTCGCCGTGCTTTGCCGGCCTCCCACGCGCTGTGGGATGCCGGCGTTCCCTTCCACCGCCCGCTTCACCGCATTCCAATCCAAATTTACGTCCGGGGACTGTGCCAGTCGCGCCGGAACCACATCGTGAAATGATGCTGCGGTCCCCTCGGGATCACGATGCACCTCCAGATATAAATCGTTCCCGCGCCAGCCAAATTTATAGGGCTGATCGACAATGGTGATGGGTTCGTTGACCGATACCATCGGGAAGAGTTGTGCCACCCCCTCGGGATACATGCGGATACAACCGCGACTCACCTCCATGCCGAGGCCCCAGGGTTTGTTGGTGCCATGGATCAGGATGCTCGGCGCGCTGGTGCGCAGGGCGAACTCGCCCAGGGGGTTGTCGGGACCGGCCGGCACCACCGCCGGCAAGGGCTCACGTCCCTCCTTGGCGCGATCAGCGTGGTGGGCCGCCGTGGGCGTCCAGGTCGGGTCCTTCACCTTGGACGTCACCTTGAAACGCCCGAGCGGCGTGTTGAGGCCATCGCGGCCGACGCTGATGGCGAAAGTCGCCACCTCCTTGCCGTTGCTGGGAAAAAAATAGAGGCGCTTCTCCGCCAGATTGAGCACGATGCCCTGATGCGGCGCATCCGGCAGCACGAAGCTCTCCGGCACCAGGACGTCATCCCCCGCCTTGGGCACCCAGATATCCACCTTCTGATTGGCCATGCGCATATCGTCATAGCCCATGTTGTTCTGACGGCCGATGTCGAGAAGGGTGTCTTCCTTGCGGCTCTTTACATAGAATGCCCGACCTACGACCTCCTGATTGGGGTCGGTCAGTTTGAAGACGGCGGCGTCGGCGGACAGGGTCCAGCCGGACGTCATCAGGGCCAGGCTCATGCCGGCCGCCAGGGGGGACAGCGCCCGCCCCTTATACAATCTCAGCATTTGTCTTTTCACGAATTTCACAGCCTCATGGATTTCGATGTCTAAGCCCTCGCCGCTCTCGCACGTTCGCAACATTGGTATCGCCGCTCACGTGGACGCCGGCAAGACGACCTTGACGGAAAGGATACTGTTTTATACCGGCGCTTCCCACAAAATTGGCGAGGTCCATGACGGCGCCGCCCACATGGACTACATGGCCGAGGAGCAGCGGCACGGCATCACCATCACCTCCGCCGTCACCAAGGCCCCCTGGCAAGGCCACCTGCTCCAGATCGTCGATACCCCCGGCCATGTGGACTTTACCGTCGAGGTGGAGCGCTCCATGCGCGTCCTCGACGGCGCCATCCTGGTGATCGACGGGGTGCGCGGCGTCGAGCCTCAGACCGAAACAGTCTGGCGCCAGCGCTGCCGTTTCAACCTCCCCGTCCTCTTCTTCGTCAACAAGATGGACCGCCCGGGTGCCGATTATCGCCACAGCCTGGAGAGCCTGCGCCAGCGGCTGGGGGCCGAGCCGGTGCCCGTGACCATTCCCCTGCCGGAAGGTACCCTGGATCGCCCCTCCGTAGTGCATTTGATCGAGCGGCGCCTCATCGGTTTCACCGGCGACCAGGGTACCGAGCTGATCGACGAAGCCTGCCCCGATGATATCTGGGAGCAATTCGCGGACGAACGCGAGGCCCTGCTCATGGCCTGCGCCGAGCAAGACGATGAGCTGGCCGACCGCGTCCTCTCCGGCGAGGACCCGGAGCCGGCGGAGCTGTGGACCGCCCTGCGCCAGGGCACCCTGGCGGGGACCCACTTCCCCTGCTTTGGCGGCAGCGCCCTGCGCAATCTGGGCGTCCAGCCCCTCCTGGATGGCGTCATCAAGCTCCTCCCTGCCCCCCTCGACCGCCCGCCCTCCCTGGCCCTGAGACCGGATGGCAGCGAGGAATCCGTGGCCCTGGACGCCAAGGGCACCCTGGTCGCCCTGGCCTTCAAGGTGCAGATGTGGGAGGGTCGCCGCCACGTCTTCGCCCGCCTCTACCGCAGCCAGCTCAAGCCCGGCGACAAGGTCCAGTTCCTGACCGCCGACGGGCGCATCCTCACCGAGATGGTGTCGCGCATCTTTGATGTGGATGCCGGGCGCAAGACCGGCCTGGACCTGGCCAAGGCCGGGGATATCGTCCTCCTCGCCGGCCTGCGCCACGCCACCACCGGCGACACCCTCTGCACCCCCGGCCACTTGCTGCGCCTGGAGCGCATCGAGGCCCGCGAGCCCGTACTTGGCCTGGCCATCGAACCGACCGCCGGCACGGACGAAGACAAGCTTCTGGAGGCCCTGCAAAAGGTCCTGGAGGAGGACCCGACCCTGCGCCTGGAAGAGGACCCGGAGACCGGCCAGCGCCTGCTGCGCGGCATGGGGGAGCTGCACCTGGCCATCGTCATCGAGCGCCTGGACCGCGAATTCCGCGTCGGCGTCCGCAGTGGCCGGCCGGCGGTGGCGGTCCGCGAGACCATCCTGGGCTCGGGCACCGCTGACCTCATCCATGCCACGCCGCCCATCATCGAGCAGCGGATTCCGGAACGACGGGCGCGGGTGGTGGTAGCGGTTGAGGCCCGGGATCGGGGTACCGGGACCCAGATCTCCGACGATATCCCCGAGGTCCTGCCCGCGGGGGCGACCTTGAACCTGGAGCAGGCCGCGGCGGTACGCGCTGGCCTGCATGCCGCCCTGGAGTCCGGTCCCCTGCTGGGGACGCCCGTCGAGGACGTGGCCGCGCGCATCCTGCGGGTCGAAGTCTTTGGTGCCGCCTCCACCCCCGATGCCCTGCGGGCCGCCGCCGCCCGCGCCATCCACAAGGCCCTGGAGGAGGCCAGTCCCGCCGCCCTCAAGCCCCTCATGACGTTGGAAGTGGTGACGCCCGAGGAGAATCTCGGCGCCGTGCTCGGCGACCTCCAGTCCCGGCATGCCCTCATCCGCGCCACCCGCGCCGAGGGCGACCGCATCACCATCGACTGCGAGGTCGCCCTGGAAAAGGTGCTCGGCTACACCACCGACCTGCGCAGCCAGACCCAGGGGCGCGGCCAGTTCAGCATGGAATTCGAGCGCTTCGATCTGGTGTAGGGGGCCCGACACCTGCCCGGGCATCTAGCCCCGGCAGGCTTCCTTCGGCGGACCGGGCGCCGCGATCCGGCTGGATCGCGGCGCTATTTTAGCTTGATCATCATGGGCGAAAAGCCCTTGCCCGCCAACTGTGACTTGGCCTTGCTGGCGGCTTCCTTGCCCTTCATGGGGCCGGTGCGGATCCGATAATGGGTTTTGCCATCGACGCTGGCCTGCTGGATGCTCACGGAGATACCCTGCTGCGCGAGCTTGGCCTTGAAACGCTCGGCCTCTTCCGGCGACCCCAGTGAGGCGACCTGGAGGATGTAGGTCTCGTTATCACCCCCCGTGGGGGCGGCTTCCGGCGGTTTCGTGGTCTGTTCGGCGGGCTTCGCCGGGGGTTTCTCGGGCGTCTTGGCCGTCTTGGCGGGATCCTTAACGGGCTCCTTGGCTGGAGTCTTGGCCGCCTCCTTGCCGGTGGCCTTGGCGGGATCCTTGAGCGGCTCCTTGGCCGTGGGCTTGCCGGGTTCCTTGGCCCCTCCCGCCTTGTTGGCGGCCTCCTTGGCGGCCTCCGCCTTGGCGAGTGCCTTCAGCTCCTCCGGCGAGGGCGGCGGCGGGGGCAGGGCCGGCGGGCGATCCGAGGTGTCCTCGTCGGGGACCACCACCTCCAGTTCCGGCAGGATGGTCGGGTACTGGTAACGGAGCTTGGGCTGGGTTTGGGCGGTGCGCGGGGTGCCCGCCGCGACCGGGCCGGCGGCATCACCGCGCTCGTCCATCATCCAGGCGATGGCCACTGCCAGGGCGCCCAGCAGGCCGCCGGTGAGGAACCAGAAAAAGCAGGAGCCATTACGACGATGGCGGGGCCTTGGCGGCGGGTTGGGGCTGTTTTCCCGCGTCATCTCACATGGTCTCCGGCGCCGAGACGCCGATCAGGTTAAGGCCGTTGCGCAGCACCTGGCGTACCGCCAGGATGAGCTTGAGTCGGGCATCGCGCAGGGCCGCGTCCTCGACCAGGAACTGGTGGGCGTTGTAGTAGGTGTGAAAGTCGTTGGCCAGCTCGCGCAGGTAATGGGTGAGTTGGTGGGGCTCCTCGCTAAGGGCCGCCTCCTCCACCAACTCCGGGTAGCGGGCCAGGGTCTTGAGCAGATCCTGCTCGTGGGTCTCCGTCAAGTGTTCCAGATGCGTCACCCCCGGGCTGGGCTCCGCCGCCAGGCCCTTGTCCGCCGCCTGGCGCAGGACGCTGCAGACGCGGGCATGGGCGTACTGGACGTAATAGACGGGATTATCGCTGGACTGGGACTTGGCCAGATCGAGATCGAAATCCAGGTGTTGCTCGCAGCGACGCATGATGTAGAAGAAGCGGGCGGCATCGCGTCCCACCTCCTGGCGCAACTCGCGCAGGGTCACGAACTCCCCGGAGCGGGTGGACATCTGCATCCGCTCGCCGCCCCGGTAGAGGATGGCGAACTGCACCAGCAGGACATCGAGCCTGGCCGGGTCGTCGCCCAAGGCCTGGAGGGCGCCCTTGATGCGCGGCACATAGCCGTGATGATCCGCCCCCCAGATGTCGATGACGCGGTCAAAGCCGCGCTCCAGCTTGTCCATGTGGTAGGCGATATCCGAGGCGAAATAGGTGGTCTGGCCGTTGTCGCGGACCACCACCCGGTCCTTCTCATCGCCGAAATCGGTGGCGCGAAACCAGAGGGCCCCATCCTTATCGTAGAGATGGCCAGCGGCGCGCAGCCGCTCCAGGGCGCGGTTGACGGCGCCCTTCTCGGTTAGGGAGCGCTCCGAGAACCACTCGTCGTAGGTCACCCCAAAGAGGGCCAGGTCGTCGCGGATATCGTCGAGGATGGTGTTGAGGCCCAGCTCGAAGACGTAGCGGTAGCGGTTGTCGCCCAACAAAGCCTTGGCCCGCGCCACCAGGCCATCGATATGCAGCTCCTTGTCGCCCCCCGCCGGCTCGTCCGCCGGGATGTCGGCAAAGACCTCCTGGGCGCCATGACGGTAGGCGTCGCCATGCTCCCGGTGCAGGGTCGCGGCCATGTCCCAGACATAGTCGCCCTTGTAGCCATTGCTGGGGAAGGGGATGTCCTCCCCGGCCAGTTCCAGGTAGCGCAGCCAGAGGGAGGTGCCGAGGATGTCCATCTGCCGGCCGGCGTCGTTGACGTAATACTCGCGATGGACCGCAAAGCCGACCGCCGTCAGCAGGTCCGCCACCACGGCGCCATAGGCCGCGCCCCGGCCATGGCCGACGTGCAGGGGGCCGGTGGGATTGGCGGAGACGAACTCGACCTGGACCCGCTTGCCCGCGCCGATCCTGCTCCGGCCATAGTCGGGCCCGGCGGCGAGGATGGTCGGGATCAGGCCCAGATGCGCGCCCGGGGCCAGGAAGAAGTTGATGAAGCCGGGGCCGGCGATCTCGGTCCGCGCGATCAGCGCCGATGCCGGCAGGGCCGCGACCAGTCGCGCCGCCAGGTCACGGGGCTTGCCGCCGACCACCTTGGCCATGACCAGGGCCAGATTGGTGGCGAAATCGCCATGCGCGGGGTCGCGGGTACGGTCCACCTGAGGATCCGGGAGGTCCGCGCCAGCGACCTGACCGGTCGCGGCCAGATGCCGCCATGCGGCTGAGAGGAGTTCCTTGACCTGTTGCTTCATCGGCTTGGCTATGGCGAACGGCTGGGCGTGGATGGATGGGGAGGGCCAGGTCCCAGGGGACCGGCGAAAGGCAGGGCGTTAAGGATAGCAGGAATCGCACTGATGTTGCTTCAGTACATCTCCTGAGGGTCCACGTCCAGGGACCAGCGCGCGGCGCCTTGCCCCTTGATACCGTAGATTTGGGGCACCCAGACGGCGAGGAAGGCCTGTAACTCGGGCCGCTCCCGGGCCTGGACGAGGAGTTGGGCCCGATAACGGCCCGCGCGCCGCTCCATGGGGGCCGGCACGGGGCCAAAGAGGCTGATGCACGACCCACCCAGTTGGCAGGCGGCCTCCCGGGCCAGGCGCAGCCAGCCCAGGGAGGCCTCCCGGGCGTTCGCTTCGACCCGCAGCAGGGCCTGATGGGTGAAGGGGGGCAGCCCGGCCTCCCGGCGTTCCCTCAACGCGGCGGCGGCAAAGGCCGGGTAGCCTTGCCGGCGCAGGATCTGGAGGAGCGGGTGATCCGGATGATGGGTCTGGAGCACCACCCGCCCGGGCCTCTCCGCCCGGCCGGCGCGGCCGGCGACCTGGATCACCAGTTGGGCCATGCGCTCCGCGGCGCGGAAGTCTGAGCCATAGAGGCCGTTGTCCGCATCCAGGATGCCCACCAGGGTGACGCGGGGAAAATGGTGGCCCTTGGCCAGCATCTGGGTCCCCACCAGGAGGGGATAGTCGCCCGCGAGGGCCGCCGCCAACAGCCGGTCCAACTCGCCCTTGCGACGGGTGCTGTCGCGATCCACCCGGGCGACGCGAATGTCCGGGAACAGGGCCTGCAATTCCCCCGCGAGACGCTCGGTACCCTGGCCCAGGGCCCGGATATCGAGCCCCCCGCATTGGGGGCAGGCGATGGGGATGGGCCGGGTCAGGCCGCAATGGTGGCACCAGAGCCGGTTGTCCGCCAGGTGGAGGGTCAGCCGGGCGTCACAGTGGGGGCAGTCGCCCACCCAGCCACAGGCGTGGCAGGTCAGCACCGGCGAGAAACCGCGCCGGTTGAGGAAGAGGAGCACCTGATTACCGGCATCGAACTGCTCGCGCATCAGCCGGATCAGCACCGCCGAGAGGCCGCCGCGCAGGGGCTGGGCGCGGATGTCCAAGAGGCCAATGGCCGGCGGCGCGGCGGCGCCGGCCCGTTCGGGCAACTCCAGGCGCCGGTAGCGACCAATCGCGGCATTGCGCAGACTCTCCAGGGAAGGCGTCGCCGAGCCCAGCACTAGGGGACAGCCGGCGCGCTTGGCGCGCCGCACCGCCAGGTCCCGGGCCGAGTAGCGGAATCCGTCCTGCTGCTTGAAGGAGAGGTCGTGTTCCTCGTCCACCAGGATGAGGCGCAGGCGCGGCAGGGGCACGAAGACCGCCGAGCGGGTGCCCAGCACCAGATCCGCCGCGCCGCTGGCCGCCGCTTGCCAGGCCCGTTCCCGCTCCGTGGCGTTGAGGGCCGAATGCAGGATGGCCAGGCGTCCTGGAAAGCGGCGCGCCAGGCGGCGCCTGAGCTGGGGGGTGAGGCCGATCTCCGGCACCAGCAGCAGAGCCTGACCGCCCGCCTCCAGGACCCTGAGCAGGAGGCGGATATAGACCTCGGTCTTGCCGCTGCCGGTAACCCCCTCCAGCAGAAAGGGCTGGAAGCGATCCAGGGCGGCGCTCACCGCCGCGATCGCCTCGGTCTGGCGCGGGTTGAGTTCCGGCCCCGACTCCGGCGCCTTGACCGGCTCGTCACCCACCAGATGGCAAGGCTCGATCCAGCCCCGCTCGGCTAGGGCGCGCAAGGGGGTCTTGACCTCCCCCAGCCGGGACCGCAACCCGGCCTCCCCCAGTCCCTCCGGGTGATCGCCGAGCAGGCGCTGGATCTCGGCCTGACGGGG
>JBASIS010000087.1:0-35255 GCA_049654905.1 Chromatiaceae bacterium | reverse complement strand
ATCCTGGCGCGCGCGGCCCCCTTATCCTGATCGCTAAACTGGATGCCGATGCCAATGGCCCGGTTGCCCTCGGCGCCTGGTGGGGTCACCCAGACGACCTTGCCGGCGATGGGCAGGCTCTCGGGGTCGTCCAGCAACCTGAGCACCAGGAAGATGTCATCCCCCAACTCATACCGACGGCTGTTGGTAATAAAGATGCCACCGTTTTGGATGAAGGGCATATAAGCGGCGTAAAGGGCGGCCTTATCGCGGATCGCGAAGTTGATGATGCGGGGGCGAGCGCCCATGGCGGAAGCTTCCATGGCCTTCTCCCTTAGCGTGAGTGGTGGCCGGCGGCGGGGCTATAGAGACGGGCCCACTCTAGGAGCCAGGTCTCAAAGAGCAGCAGGCGGTTGAGATTCGTGGTGTCACTGGCGCCCACCCGCCAGACCTGGCGCAGGAAACGATGACCGGCGGCGGGGTCCACCTGGGCCGCCAGGGCCCGAAAATCACCCGCCCAGTCGGCATTGATCAGCCGCGGCCGCGACCCGATCAGTTCCGGGATGAGCCGCAGGAGGTCGCTGACCCAGCCCCCCAGCCAGTCGAGGAGCAGGGCCGGTTCGGCCTGGTTCCAGGTCGCCGCCTCGGCGAGGGGATCGCGCTTGCCCTGCGCCACCTCGACAAAACCCCGGATCAGACGATCACGCAGGGCCAGACGCTCCGGGTTGGCCAGTTCCAGGGCGCGCAAGGGGGCGCCATGGGCCAGGTATAGCAGGGTCGCGGGATCGAACCCCGCGGTTCTGGGTGCCAGCCAGGCCAGGGCCTCCGCCTCGGGCGGGACGGCCAGGCGCAGGACCTGACACCGGCTGCGAATGGTGGCTGGCAGGCGACTGGGCTGTTCGCTGACCAGGCACAGCAGGGTGCTGGGCGCCGGCTCCTCCAGGGTCTTGAGCAGGGCGTTGGCGGCGGAGGTATTCAGGCGATGCGCCGGGTCGATGAGAATCAGCTTCCAGCCACCCCGATGGGCGGTCAGGCCCTCGGCCCCGGCCAGGGCGCGGATGGCGTCAACCTTGATCTCGCCGGACTTACCCTCCTCGTCCGGCCCCACGCGCGCCAGGTCCGGATGGGTGCCGGCGGCCAGCAGGCGGCAATCCGGGCACTGGCCGCAGGCCCATCCCCCGGCCAGGGTGCCGTGGCACAGGAGGGAATGGGCCAGGGCCTCGAGCAGGCGGCGCTTGCCTACCCCCGCGGGGCCGGTCAGGAGCAGGGCATGGGGAAAGCGATCGGCCTGACGGGCCCCTTGCAGGGCCGCCCAAGGCTCCTTGAGCCAGGGGGGCAAGGCTTCCAGGGGCGCGGCGCTGGTCATGGGTTGGCACCGGCGGCAAAGGCCCGGATGACTGCGGTAACGGCCTGGCTCACCTGGTCAAGGGGGGCACTGGCGTCGATGAGACGGATTCGCCCGGGCTCGGCCCGGGCCCGGGCCAGATAGGCGGCGCGGGCCCCCGCGAAGAAGCGCACCGTCTCGCCCTCGAAGCGATCCGGGGCGGACCGCTGGCCGGCGCGCGCCAGTCCCAGGTCCACGGGCAGATCGAAGAGCAGGGTCAGGTCCGGCCGCAGTTCGCCCTGCACGAATTGCTCCAGCACGGCAATGCGGGCCGGTTCCAGGCCACGGCCTCCGCCCTGATAAGCGTAACTGGCATCGGTAAAGCGGTCACAGACCACCCAGTCACCCCGTTCCAGGGCCGGGCGGATGGTCTTGGCCAGGTGTTCGGCGCGGGCGGCAAACACCAGCAACAGCTCGGCGTCCGCGGCCATGCCCCGACAGTCGGGGTCTAGCAGGATCTGGCGCAGGCGCTCGGCAATGGGGGCGCCACCCGGCTCGCGGGTGAGGACGACGTTCAGGCCCAGTTGGGCGAGGGTGGCCTGGATCAGGGCCACCTGGGTCGATTTGCCCGCGCCCTCGATGCCTTCCAGAGTAATGAATCGTCCCCTTGGCTTCATGGCTTGCCCCCCTCGGCCCCTTGTCCCAACTGATAACGTCGCACGGCTTGATTGTGCTCCTCCAGGGTGACGGAGAACCAATGGCCTCCATCGCCCTTGGCGACGAAGTAGAGGCTATCACCCGCCGCCGGGTGCAGGGCCGCGTGGAGAGCGGCCCGGCCCGGGAGGGCGATGGGGGTGGGCGGCAGACCATGGCGGGTGTAGGTGTTGTAGGGCGTATCCCGGGTCAGATCGGCGCGGCGCAGATCCCCATCAAAGGCGGCGCCCAGCCCATAGATGACCGTGGGGTCGGTCTGGAGCCTCATGCCGAGCTGGAGTCGTCGGATGAAGACGCCAGCGATGGCGGAGCGCTCACTGGCCCGGCCCGTCTCCTTCTCGATGATGGAGGCCAGGACCAGGGCCTGATCCGGGCTCTCCAGGGGCAGACCGGGGGCGCGGTCCCGCCACTCCTCGGCCAGGACCCGATCCATGGCTTGGGCGGCGCGGCCCAAGATGTCGAGGTCGCTGGTACCCTTGGTAAAGCGGTAGGTATCGGGAAAGAAGCGGCCTTCGGGATGCTGACCCGCCCGGCCCAGGGCGGCCATCAGGTCCAGGGGCGTGGCCCCCTCCAGCTTGCCCACCAGGCGATCATCCTTGGCCAGGGCCGCCAGGATCTGGGCCGTGGTCCAGCCCTCGATGAGGGTGACGGAGCGCTGGTAAACCTGATTCTTGACCAGCCTGTCGAGCAGGGCCACCGGGGTCATGCCGGGGCTGATCTCGTATTCCCCGGCCTTGACCCGCCCCGCGTCGCCACGCAGGTAGGCCAAGGCGAGGAAATAATAGGGCTGGTCCAGCACCCCTAGGGCCGTCAACTCCTGGGCCAGGGTGCGCAGGGACATGCCGAGGGGGATTTCGAACAGGAAGGGTTGATCGGGCCCCGCCGTGGTGGGCAAGGCCAGGGGCCGCTCCTTGAAGGCATCAAAGTGCAAGCGGAGCCCCAGCCCAGCCAGGCCCACGGCGACGACCAGGATGAAGAGAAATCCCAGCTTCCTGAAGCGGCGGCGC
This sequence comes from Chromatiaceae bacterium, assembly GCA_049654905.1. Taxonomy (GTDB): domain Bacteria; phylum Pseudomonadota; class Gammaproteobacteria; order Chromatiales; family Chromatiaceae; genus M0108. The sequence continues at coordinate 32,231 of JBASIS010000087.1, read as the reverse complement.
CGGGGGGGGCTGGTGGGAGGCGGCGGGCCTGGGGCTGGCTCCGGACGGGTCGCGTCATCCTGGGACCCCATGCTCAGGGGCTCGATGGCGTCTCCCAGGGTCTCGAGATCAGGAGCGAGGCCGGCCTTGGCCTCGCCACTGGCCTCAGATTCGCCGGAAGACGAGGGAACCGTTGGTGCCGCCGAAGCCAAAGGAGTTGCTGATCGCCACATCAATCTTCATGGGGCGGGCGACGTTGGGCACATAGTCCAGGTCGCAGTCCGGGTCGGGCGTGTCGTAATTGATGGTGGGTGGGGCCACCTGGTCACGCATGGCCAGCAGGGTGAAGATGGCCTCGGCCCCGCCCGCGGCACCCAGCATATGGCCCGTCATGGATTTGGTGGAGCTGACGGCGACCTGGTAGGCATGCTCACCGAAGGCGCGTTTGATGCCCTTGGTCTCGGCGATGTCGCCCGCCGGGGTCGAGGTGCCGTGGGCATTGATGTAGTCCACCTGCTCGGGCCCCAGGTCCGCCATCTCCAGGGCCAGGCGCATGCACTCGGCGGCGCCCTCGCCATTCTCCGAGGGGGCGGTCATATGATAGGCGTCGGAATTCATGCCGAAACCCACCAGTTCCGCGTAAATATTGGCCCCACGGGCCTTGGCCATCTCGTACTCTTCCAGCATGATGACGCCGGCGCCATCGCTGAGAACGAAGCCATCGCGGTCACGATCGAAAGGACGACTGGCAAGCTGGGGGGCGTCGTTACGGGTGGAGAGGGCCTTGGCGGCGGCAAAGCCGCCGAGCCCGACGGGGGTGGTCGCCATCTCGGCCCCGCCGGCCAGCATGGCATCGACCATGCCATGGCGGATCATGAGGGCCGCCTCGCCGATGTTGTGGGTACCAGTACTGCAAGCGGACACGATCGAGTAATTGGGTCCCTTGAGGCCATACTTGATCGAGAGGTCCCCGGCGACCATGTTGACGATATTGGCCGGCACGAAGAAGGGCGAAATCTTGCGGGGCCCGCCATGGAGATAGGCCGCGTAGCTATTTTCGATGCCGGCGATGCCGCCAATACCGGAGCCCACGGCGACGCCAATACGGCGGCAATTGGCCTCCGTAATCTCGAGGCCGGAGTCCTCCATGGCCTGAGTCCCGGCGCCAATGCCATAATGGATAAACTTATCCATCTTCTTGACGTCCTTCTTGGCGACGTAGATCTCGGGGTCAAAACCGTAGATAGGCCCACCGAATCGGGTCGTAAAGGGCGCTATTTCGAAATGGGTGATCGGCTGAATGCCGCTACGCCCGGCCAGGATGCTCTCCCACCCGGACTTGGTATCCAGTCCCACCGGGGCGACAAGGCCGACACCGGTGACTACAACCCTTCTAATCGACATAGAGAAATACCCTCGAACCTAATCGGGAGCCTGATCTGGAGTCTGGCTGGCGGCCGCGCCTATGAGGCGCCACCACCCGCCCGCGAGGACGCAAGGGTCCTGATTAGGCCTGATGCGCGTTGATGTAATCAATGGCCTGCTTGACCGTAGTGATCTTTTCGGCGTCCTCGTCCGGGATCTCGGTTTCGAACTCCTCTTCCAGGGCCATCACCAACTCAACGGTATCCAGGGAGTCGGCGCCGAGGTCATCGACGAAAGAGGATTCAAGGGTCACCTCTTCCTCCTTGACACCCAGCTGCTCCACCACGATCTTGCGGACTCGCTCTTCAACGCTGCTCATTTTCTTTGACCCTCACGGATTTAAATATAGCGCCCCAAGAAGGGCGGTGCCTATTCTAGGCGTATTCGTTGACGGATGAAAGGCGCCCAGGGGCACGCCCGAATTTGCCTCAGACCATCCACATGCCGCCATTGACATGCAGGGTCTCGCCGGTGATGTAAGCCGCTCCGGGTGACGCCAGGAAGACCACGGTCGCGGCTACCTCTTCCACCGAGCCCCAGCGCCCCAGAGGGATGCCGGCCAGGATTTGCTGCTGATGGGCCTCGTCCAGGGCACGGGTCATGTCGGTGTCGATCAGGCCCGGCGCCACGCAGTTGACCGTGATGCCCCGGGAACCAACCTCGCGCGCCAGTGACTTACTGAAGCCCATCATGCCGGCCTTAGCCGCCGCGTAATTGGTCTGACCAGCATTGCCCATGACGGCCACCACCGAGGCGACATTGATGATACGCCCCTTGCGGGCCTTGGTCATGGCGCGCAGGCAGGCCTTGGACATGCGGTAAACCGAGCCGAGATTGGTGTCCAGGATACTGTTCCAATCGGATTCCTTCATGCGCATCAGAAGGTTGTCGCGCGTGATGCCGGCGTTATTGACCAGAATGCTCGGCTCGCCCAAGTCCGACCGCAGACGCTCCATGAGACTGTCTACGGAGGCCGGATTGGCGACATCGAGGACCAGGCCGGCACCCTGACAGCCATGCGCGGTCAGCGTCTCGCTGATGCGATCGGCGCCGGCCTCGGTGGTGGCGGTGCCCGCGACCACGGCCCCGGCCCGACCCAGGGCCAGGGCGATGGCCTGGCCGATGCCGCGCGAGGCGCCCGTGACCAGGGCGATGTCACCTTCAAGCATGTTGCGTTGCCTCCAGAGCTAGGGCCAGGCCCTTGGGGTCCAGAACCGCCAGGGCCTCCAGCCGATCATCGATGCGTTTGGTCAGGCCCGTCAGGACCTTACCCGGTCCGGCCTCCAGCAACAACCCTACCCCCTGGTCCGCCAGGCACCGCGCCGTTTCGACCCAACGCACCGGGCTGTAAAGCTGGCGCACCAGGCGCTCGCGGATCGCCGCCGGGTCCGCCACGGCATCCACGGTGACATTGTGCAGCACGGGAATCCGGGGCGCCTCAAGGGTGATGGCCGCCAGGGTCACCGCCAATCGCTCGGCGGCGGGGCGCATCAGGGCGCAGTGGGAGGGGACGCTGACGGGCAAGAGGATGGCGCGCTTGGCACCCGCGGCCTTGGCGGCGGCAATGCCACGTTCCACCGCCGCCGCCTCGCCGGCGATGACCACCTGACCCGGGGAATTGAAATTGACGGGCTCCAGAATCCCGCCTTGGGCGGCCTGAGCACACACGGCGACAACCTGGTCATCGGCAAGCCCCAGCACGGCGGCCATGGCACCCGCTCCGGCGGGCACCGCCTCCTGCATGAAACGGCCACGCTGGGCGACCAGGGCGATGGCATCGGCGTAGCCCAGGGCCCCGGCGCAGACCAGGGCGGTAAACTCACCCAGGCTATGACCCGCCATCCAGGCCGGCGCGGGGCCGCCCGCCTGGTTCCAGACCCGCCAGACGGCGACGCCCGCGGCGAGCATGGCGGGCTGGGTGATATCGGTGCGATCGAGCAATTCTCTGGGACCCTGGCTGACTACTTGCCAGAGATCCATCCCCAAGGTATCCGAGGCCTCGGCGAAGGTCTCGCCCACCAGCGGCCAGGCCGCCGCCAGTTCGCCCAACATGCCGACGGACTGGGACCCCTGCCCCGGAAAAATGATGGCGATCGGTTTGCTCATGGAAAGATTCGTGACTTGAACAAGAGGTTCAGAAGCGCGCCAAGACCGTACCCCAGGTGAAGCCACCGCCAAAGCCTTCCATCAGGATGGTTTGGCCACGCTGGATACGACCGTCGCGCACCGCCGTGTCGAGCGCCAGGGGGATAGAGGCGGCGGAGGTATTGCCGTGGTCGGCCACGGTCACCACCACCTGTTCCATGGGCAGGTCGAGGCGGCGGGCCGTGGCCTGAATGATGCGGATGTTGGCTTGATGGGGCACCAGCCAGTCGATATCCGACTTGGTCATGCCATTGGCTTCCAGGGCCTCATCGACAATCCGGCCCAGGGTGCTAACCGCCCAGCGAAATACCTCATTGCCGCGCATCTCAAGATAAGGGTCCTCGCACCCCCCCCGGCCGATGCCCTTGGGGACTTGCAGCAGATCCTTATAGGCCCCGTCGGCGCTGATATGGGTGGAGATGATACCCGGCTCCTCGGCGGCGCCCAGGACCACGGCCCCGGCCCCATCGGCGAAGAGGACACAGGTGGAACGGTCCTGCCAGTCGAGGAGACGCGACATGGTATCCGCGCCAATCACCAGGGCGCGCTTGGCGCTGCCCGTACGGATGTACTGGTCGGCGACACTCAAGGCATAGACAAAGCCGGCGCAGACCGCCTGGACATCAAAGGCGGGCACGCCCTTGATGCCCAGCCGGGGCTGAATGATGCAGGCCGTGCTGGGAAATATCTGGTCCGGCGTCGTGGTCGCCAGGACGATGAGATCGATCTCGCTCGGATCGACCCCGGCGGACTCCATGGCGGCGCGGGCGGCGGCGACAGCCAGGTCCGAGCAGGTCTCACCCTCGACCACCACATGCCGCTGGCGAATACCGGTTCGGTCGAAAATCCATTCATCCGTGGTATCGACGATGTCCTCGATATCCTTGTTGGTGAGGATTTTCTCGGGCAGATAGCTGCCTGTGCCCAGGATTCGGGAATAAAGCTTCACGCGATCGGCCTTTGTTGGCGTTCGGCATCAAGCTGACCGCCAACGCGGTGGGCGATGCGCTCGGGAATATTGCAGTGAATTTCCTTCTCCGCGATATGGATCGCGTTCTCGAAGGCAAGGACATCGGCGCTGCCGTGGCTCTTGATGACAATGCCCCGCAGCCCCAGCAGGCTGGCGCCATTGTAGCGACGCGGGTCAAACTTGCGGCGAAAGCGCTTGAGGACCGGCATGGCCGCCAGGGCGGAGAGGCGCGTCAACCAGTTGCGATTGAAGTTCTCCGTCAGGAAGTGGCGCACCATCTTGGCTAGGCCCTCGCTGGACTTCAGCGCCACGTTCCCGACGAAGCCGTCGGTGACCACCACATCCACCACGCCGAGGTAGATATCATCCCCCTCCACATAGCCGATGTAATTCAGGGTACTGCGGGCCAGGAGCTCATGTGCCCCCTTGACCTGCTCATTGCCCTTGATCTCCTCGGCGCCAACGTTCAGGAGGCCCACCTTGGGCGCGGCCAAGCCCTCGACGGCGGTAACGGTCTCGCTGCCCATCACGGCGAACTGAAAAAGATGTTGCGCCGTGCAATCGACATTAGCCCCCAAGTCCAGCAGATGGGTGCTGCCGGTCATGGACGGCACCGAGGTCATGATGGCCGGCCGGTCAATATTTGGCAGGGTCTTGAGGACAAAGCGCGCCGTGGCCATGAGGGCACCGGTATTGCCCGCGCTGACGCAGGCATGGGCCTCGCCGGACTTGACCAGATCAATGGCGACCCGCATGGAGGAGTCCTTCTTCTGGCGCAGAGCCTTGGAGGGTAACTCATTCATCGCCACCTCTTGGGAGGCATGACGAATGCTCAGCCGGTCACCGAGCGCACCCGCCGGGATGAGCTTGGCGATTTCCTCTTCCTTGCCCACCAGAATGAGGGCCACCTTTTGGGTGGCGCGCAGGTAGTTGAGCGCCGCGGGGACCACGACCTTGGGCCCATGATCTCCGCCCATGACATCCAGGGCGATAGTCAAACGATCCATCAGGGCTTAGGCCGCCAGCGCGAGGTCGGGAAGGCTACGACTTCAATCCTTGGTCTCGATGACCTTGCGGCCACGGTAAAAGCCATCCGCCGAGACATGATGGCGACGATGCACCTCACCGCTCTGGGGCTCCACCGACAGGGTGGGGCCCGTCAGGGCGTCATGGGAACGGCGCATGTCGCGGCGGGAAGAGGTCTTGCGATTTTGGGGAACAGCCATTTTTTTCTCCGTGACAGAAGGGATGCCGCCCCATTGCCGAAAGGATGGACAGCAGCCGCCAGTAAATTTATTAACATCCGCGACATCAAGACGATGTCACCAGGGGTTCAGCCCTTTCCGCCCCCGCCCAGCGCGCCGAGAATGGCGAAGGGATGAACATCGCCGGTATCCGCCGGATAGTCGCCCTCCGCCACTGCCTCCGGGCCCGGCGGTACGCAATCCCCAGGCGGGTGCATGGCGATCTGCGGTAGGGCCAGCAACAATTCATCCTCGATCAGGTCCAGCAACCGGACCGACGCCTCGGATACCAGCAAGGGGTCGAGTTCTTCCGGCAGTAGCCGGGCCTCGTCGAGCCCGGCAATCAGCGCCAACTCCAGGGGCGTGGCAACGGCTAATTCCAGGGCGCCCAGGCAACGCTGACAGGTCAGTACCAGCCGGGCCTCGATCTCGCCCTTCAGGGTCCCGCGACCTTCCAGATCGCGCCCGAAGGCTAACCGATACCTGACCTCGCCCGCCGTCTCCCTTAAAGACTCCCCCAGCCGCGTCAGACCCGACAGCGGCCAGGCGCCGTCAAATTCAGCGCCCGCATCAACGGCTCGCCAGGGGTCGATCAAGTCGGGAAGCGGCGAAGACATAACCTAAGCAGTTTATTCAGCTTGGCGCCCTTTCGTCAAGAACGGATGCGGCTAAGTCCACATCCGTCCCGCTACCCTGGCCCTTCAGGCGTCGAAGGGATGGCGCTTCACGATGGTCTGGGCGCGGTCCGGACCCGTGGAGATGATATCAATGGGCAGGCCGGATAATTCCTCGATCTTGGCCAGATACCCCTGGGCATTGGCGGGCAGGTGCGCGACCGAGGTGGCGCCCACCGTGGATTCGGTCCAGCCCGGCAATTCCAGGTAGCGGGGCACGCAGCGGCTCAGGTCCTCCACCGCGAGCGGTGGCGACGTCAGCAACTGGCCATCCAATTCAAAGCCGGTGCAGATCTTGAGGGTCTCCAGACCATCCAGCACGTCCAGCTTGGTGATACAGATGCCGGTGATGCTGTTGATGTCGAAGGAGCGCTTGAGGGTCACCATGTCGAGCCAGCCACAGCGGCGCTTGCGCCCGGTGGTGGCGCCGAATTCAAAGCCCTTGGCGCTCAGGTGATCCCCCACAGCGTCGAAGAGTTCGGTCGGGAAGGGACCCGCGCCCACCCGGGTGGTGTAGGCCTTGACGATGCCCAGGATGTAATCCAGATGGCGCGGTCCCATGCCACTGCCACTCGCCGCTCCCCCCGCCGTGGTATTGGAAGAGGTCACGAAGGGATAGGTGCCATGATCGATATCCAGCAGGGCCCCCTGGGCGCCCTCGAAAAGGATATCGGCGCCGGCCCGCCGTAAGTCATGCAGGGTGCCCACGACATCGGTAACCATGGGCCTCATGCGCTCGACCTGACCCAGGAGTTCGTCCAGGACCCGCCGGTAATCCAGGGGCTCGACCTTGAAATAGTGCTCCAGGGCGAAGTTGTGGTAATCCATGACCTGACCCAGCTTTTCGGCCAGGCCGGCCGCGTCCAGGGCGTCGCCGAGCCGCAAGCCGCGCCGCGCCACCTTGTCCTCGTAAGCCGGGCCAATGCCGCGCCCCGTGGTGCCGATGGCCTGGCTCCCCCGCGCGATCTCGCGGGCGCGGTCGAGGGCGACGTGATAGGGCAGGATGAGGGCGCAGGAAGCGCTGATGGCCAGGCGCTCGCAAACCGGGATGCCCCGAGCTTCCAGCCCGTCGATCTCCTCCAGCAAGGCCTCCGGCGACAGGACGACACCGTTGCCAATCAGGCACTTGACGCCATCGCGCAGGATGCCGGATGGGATCAGGTGCAGGACGGTCTTCTCGCCCTCGATGACCAGGGTGTGGCCCGCGTTGTGGCCACCCTGAAAACGCACGACGGCGGAGGCCCGATCCGTCAGCAGATCGACCACCTTGCCCTTACCCTCGTCACCCCACTGGGTGCCGATCACCACTACATTCTTACCCATGGTTCTAGATCGCTCGTTGTGAATGTGCTCCGCGCCGGGCGGCGACGTCAAACCGGTCGCCGCCGCCAGCGCTCCCCCTCGAAAATCAATACCTCGGCGCAACCGGCCTCCCGGGCGCCGCCGGGTTGACCGGGCAGTTCGTTGACCACCCGCTCGCCCAGGCCCCGCAGCCGTTCGACCTCGGCGCGCAGGGCCAGATCCGGCAAGGCGGGCGCGAAGATGCCCCCACCCCCCTGAAAGCGTACCTCAAGTCCCCGTCCCTGCCGCAGCAATCCCTTGAGGTCGGAGCTAAAACCGACCGCCGGCCGCGCCTGGCCGAAGACGCGGCCAATGTCGTCGTAACGCCCGCCGCGGGCAATCTCGAGGCCCCAGCCCGGGACGAAGGCGGCAAAGACCACCCCGGTTTTGTAGTGATAGCCGCGCAACTCCGCCAGGTCGAAGTGGACCGGCACCTCGGGTAGCCAGGTATTCAGGCCCGTTCGCAACACCGCCAGGTGATCCAGGGCCTCTCGGACGTCGGGGTCCGCCGCGGCCAGCTCGCGCCGCGCCCGCTCCAGGGCGTCATCGCCATTCAGTTCCGCCAGGACCAGCAGCATGTCCGCCGCCGGCCCGGTCACGCCCCAGTCACGGATCAGGGCCTCCACCTCCGGGATAGCCTTGCGCTGCAGGGTCTCGAAGAGGGCCATCTCCCGCTCCGGCGTCAGGCCCGCTTGGCGCGCCAGGCCACGGTAGATGCCCACATGGCCCAGATCCAGATAGGCGTTGCTAATCCCAGCCCGCTCCAGGGTCAGAAGGACCAGGCGGAGGATTTCCAGTTCGCTCTCGGCCCCGGAGTGACCAAAGATCTCCGCGCCCACCTGCAGGGGGCTGCGGGTCCCGGCGAAGCCATCCGAACGCGTGTGGAGCACGGTGCCCAGATAGCAGAGCCGGGTCGGGCCCGAGCGGCGCAGATGGTGGGCGTCCATGCGCGCCACCTGGGGCGTCATATCCGCCCGGACGCCGAGCAGCCGCCCGCTCACCTGGTCGGTCAGCTTGAAGGTCTGGAGGTCGAGGTCATGGCCCGTGCCGGTCAGCAGCGACTCCAGATAGTCGATGAAGGGCGGCATGACCAGGTCGTAGCCCCAACCCTGATACAGGTCGAGCAGATCCCGCCGCAGCCCCTCGATGACCCGCGCCTGGGGCGGCAACACCTCCTCGATCCCGGCCGGCAACAGCCAGCGTTCGTCTTGCATCCGCGCCTCGATCAGTCCGGTCTCAGTTAACCAGGTACAGCAGGCCGAGGCCCGCCAGCATGCTGACCAGCCCCGCCGCCCGCAGCACCCCGTCCTCCTGCTCCACCAGGGTCCGCAGGGCGAGGCGCATTCCCGCCGGGTTCAGAAAGGGCCAGATGCCCTCGATGACGAAGACCAGCGCCAGCGCCACCCACAGGTCGTGCCACATAACAGGGCCTCGCGCCGCTCGGCATCGAGCCGCTCGACAAAGTGCGGGATGATTACAGATGAGGGCGGCCCTGTCCATCCACGGACGGTGTTTGCGGGCATTTGCCAGTTACACCTTCCCTCGCCGCAGTGCCCGGCCATCGGCGACGTAAACCACCGCCAGATAGACGGCGAGACAGAGGGTGCCCGCCACCAGGGAGGGCCATCCCAGCGAGGCCAGCCCCCGCCCGGCGGCGTAGAGCCCCAATCCCAGGAGGAGATAGCCCAGGAGGCGCTTGAGGTCATAGGGCACCGGGTAGTAACGGCGACCCATGGCCCAGGAGACGATGACCATGAAGCTGTAGCAGATCAGATGGGCCCAGGCCGCGCCGGCATAGCCATATTTCGGCACCAGGAGTAGCAAGGCGGCCACCGTCACCAGGGCCCCGGCGATCGCCACCCAGGCCCCCAGGCCGGTGCGATCCGTCAACTTGTACCAGATAGACAGGTTCACATAGATGCCCAGCAGGAGATTGGCCAGCAGCAAAATGGGCACCACCCAAAGGGCCTCCCGATAGGCCGCGCCGACGAAGTACTGGAAGATATCCAGGTAGAGGCTCACCAGCAGGAAGATGAAGACGCAGAAGATCAGGAACCACTTCAGGACCAAGGCATAGAGTTGGCGGGCGTCCGCCTGGCGGGCATAGGCAAAGAAGAAGGGCTCGCCGGCATAGCGGAAGGCCTGGATAAAGAGGCTCATGAGGATGGAGAGCTTGTAAACGGCCCCATAGATGCCGAGCTGGGCCATGTTGGTCTCCAGGTCATGGGGCAAGAGGAACTTGAGCGCCGCCCGGTCCAGCATCTCGTTGACGATCCCGGCCAGGCCGATGGCCACCAGAGGCAGGGAATAGCCCAGCAGGCGGCGCACCAGGCCCCAGTCCCAGCCCGCCGTGATGCCGCGAATCTCGGGGGCCAGGAGGAGCAGCTTGAAGGCGCTCGCCACCAGGTTGGCCAGAAAGACGTAGCCGACGCCGATGGCCGGGTCCCAGAGCCCGCCGAGCCAGGAGGTGGGATCGGCCGCGAAGGCCCGCCGGCACAGCAGGATGAAAAAGAGATTGAGGGCCATGTTGAGGCCGATCTCGATCAGCTTGACCGCGGCGAACCGCAGCGCCCGCTGCTCCGCCCGCAGGCGCGCGAAGGCGATGGCCCCCACCGAATCCAGGGCCAGGATGGCGGCGACCCAGAGGATGTATTCCGGATGGGCCGCGTGGCGCAACAGATCGGCGATAGGTTGCTGGAAACCCCAGGCCAGCAGGAAAAACCCCAGGTTGGCCAGGATGAGAAAGCGCAGCACGGTGGCGAAAACCAGCCGCGGCGCCCAGCCCGCCTCCTCCCGGAAACGGAAATAGCCGGTCTCCAGTCCGAAGGCCAGCAGCACCGCCAGGAAGCCCATGTAGGCATAGAACTCCGCCACCACCCCATAGTCCGCCGGCAGGAAGCTATAGGTGTAGAGGGGCACCAGCAGGTAATTGAGGAATCGCCCGAGGACGCTACTGACGCCATAGACGGCCGTCTGGGAGGCAAGGCGTTTCAGAGGGTTCAAGTTTCGATGGCGCTAGGTCGGGTTGAGGGAAGGCTGGCGGCGCTGGGCCTGGCCAGCCGCGACAGTCTGCCCCGGCGGCGCAGTGGGGGCAAGTGCCGCCGGGCCGCCAATCGCCTTCACATGAACCTAAAAAAACATATGCTCCTTATAGCTCAAGCATTTTGCAGTGCAATCGTATTGTTGACACAGAAGGTAGCCGCCTAAGCAGGTACATATACGTTGGAAAGAGCGATGCTACCCAGCAGCAGGGTAGCCCTATTGATCGCGCAGATGCATTTCCTTTCCTAACCGTGTTCCTGCTGCTTGCAGCCTTGGAGCAGGGGGGAATCTCCGCCGGTTATATATATGAAATCGTTATTGCCCCGATGGTGTGCTCCGGCACCAGCGACCTTTATCCCCGCACTTCAACCTGCGGCTGCCCCGCATCCGGTCGGATGTGCAGGAAAAGGTTGACCCCGCAGGGTTCCCGACCGATGGTGATCTGGTTGTTCTGGGCACCGGCGCGGCGGGCCAAATAGCGCAGGGTCTGCGGGCTGCGATGATGCAGGTGCCAGTCAAAAATTTCCATAAAGGCCCGGCTGGGATTTTGCGTGGAGAAGTTGCCTACTACCAGCTCGCCATCGGCGGCGGTGGCCTTCAATAGGCGACTCAAAGTGGTGACAAACAGCGCATCTTCGAAATAGTCGAACAGCCCGGCGGACCATACCAGGTCGTAGGTGCGTTGTGGGCGAAAGCGCAGAGCATTGCGCTGGACGAAGCTCACTTGATCGAGATAGGCGTGGCACAGATGACTGGCGTATTGAATGGCCCGGGAATCCTGCTCGATGCAGTGAAAATAAACTTTACAGTATTCCCCCCCCCCGGGCTTTGCGCTCCAGGTATTCCAGCATATCCCGCCCCGGACCGCTGGCCACATTCAGGACCTCGATGGACGGTTTGCCAGACTGTCTGGAACAAGTGTCCAAAACTTGGTGAAGATAGGTCTTGCGATTGCGGACTGCATCTGAAGCTGCATGGGTTTGCATATATTTATCCCAGCGACTCAAGTGGGAATCCGGCGCGATATAGGTCTGGTATATGCGATCGATAATCTCGTAGTCACCTGCATAGCCGTGAGGCTTGTTGAAAACGAAACCTTGCATGGTCTTTACGGAAATCGCGTCGCAAAATGCCATGCGCAGGGTATCAATCTCCTCCTCCGTCAATTTGCCCGTGCGGGCATGTTCCGCCACCTCCGCGATCCAGTCATCCAACTCCTCGTAGTCCGCGACCTCGGGACCCCCTTGGCGGATCAGTTGCTGGACATACTCGATGTGCTGTTCCATAGATGTCCAGCCCCGTGTGATTATATATCGAGACGGAGTTATCCGTTATGCTTAGCCAGGGAGGTGCTGGCGACCACCCGCTTCGATGCGGCCCAGAGCCTGGAGGACACCCTGAGCCGCTATGTGCGCCTGTATAATCATCAGATTCCCCAGCGTGCATTAGGACATCTCTCGCCCGTTCAGGCCCTGCAAGATTGGCAGGAGAGGTGCCCAGAGTTGTTTAAAAAGAAGGTATACAATCTCACGGGGCTTGACATAGGTCTAATACCGTCAAATTATCATCTTATCCCCAACCTAGCTTATTGCTGGGAATGTAGCCCTCTTCATTGTAATAAATCTTATTACTAGCAGTAAACCTTGTAAAGCAAGGAAATCCACCCAAACCAACATTACGTGCAACACCCTTATCTCCTGTATTTACAAACCAAGCTCCTCGGATCTCCATAACCCTCCCCGATCACCCTGCTCCTTGTAGTGCCACCACCCGATACTTGTGGTGCAAACCCTCATAGACCATTGATTTATTAATGTATTCCCAAAGAACATCTGTTACTTATAGTGGTGTTTCTCTGATCGCCACGGTATCCTTCGCATCAAACCCGCCCTCGACCACCCATGGCGCCAACCGGAGCCATCGCCACCATCCTAGCGACCGCGCCACCCTACCCTGAAAAACAAAAAACGCAGGGGTCTTCGTTATAATGGCGGCCTCTTCCAGCAGGAACCCGCCCATGACCACGACACCGGAACTCTTTCGCGCCCACGCCATGGCGCACGGCCTGTCCCGCGAGGAACTGAAGGCGGACCCCTTCCACCAGTTTCAGGACTGGTTCGAGGCGGCCATCGCCACCGGTATCCCGGAGCCGAACGGCATGAGTCTGGCGACGGTGGACGAGGAGGGCCAGCCCTGGCTGCGCACCGTGCTGCTCAAGCTTTACGACGCCCGCGGCTTCGTCTTCTTCACCAATTACGAGAGCCGCAAGTCCCGCCAGATCGACGGCAACCCCCGTGTAGCTCTCCTTTTTCCCTGGGTCGGCCTGGCCCGGCAGGTCAAGATCCTGGGGCGCGCGGAGCGCATCCCGACCCGGGAGTCCCTGGCCTACTTCCTCACCCGGCCCCGGGGCAGCCAACTCGGGGCCTGGGCCTCGCCTCAGAGCCAGGTGATCCGGTCCCGCTCCCTGCTGGAGGCCAAGGTGGACGAGGTGAAGCGCAAGTTTGCCCAAGGGGAGATCCCGCTGCCCGATTTTTGGGGGGGCTATCGGGTTGTGCCCCACCGTATTGAGTTTTGGCAGGGGCGTGATAGTCGGTTACATGATCGGTTTGCGTTTAGCTTGCAGGTGGAGGGGGGGTGGACGGTTGAGCGCCTGGCGCCTTGATAGCGATTTCTGGGTTTGACTTTCATCAAGACCTCCTTGCTGGCCAAGGCCTAACCTGATTCAGTGTAATCGGGGGGTCAGACGTTTGCACCCAGGGGCGGCAGCGGTTAGTGTTTGCGGCTTTGTCGTCCTGCCTTCCCCCTCTCCCCAGTCCTCCCCCGCGAGGGGGGAGGGAGCAAGATGGCATATGCTTAGGCACCCGAAGCCACCCTTAGTAATCATTGGGAACCCATGCTAGAAGTCGTCGATCTGGAATGCCGGCGGGGCGATCGCCTCCTCTTTTCGGGGCTGTCCTTTAACCTGGAACCGGGCACCTTGCTCCATGTGCGCGGGCGCAACGGCAGCGGTAAGACCACCCTGCTGCGCACCCTCTGCGGCCTCCTGACCCCGGATGCCGGCGATATCCTCTGGCATGGCGAAAATGTCCGCCGCCTGGGGGAGGACTTTCACCGCGACACCCTCTATTTCGGCCATCTCAACGGCATCAAGAGCGACCTGACCGCCAGCGAGAACCTGAGCGTCTCCGCCATCCTGGATGGCGACCGCGCCGAGGAGGCGGACATCCTTGCGGCCCTGGACCAGATGGGCCTGACCGGCTTCGAGGATCTGCCGACCAAGATGCTGTCCCAAGGCCAGAAGAAGCGCGTCGCCCTGGCCCGTCTGCTCCTGAGCCAGGCCCCGCTCTGGATTCTGGACGAGCCCTTCACGGCCCTGGACCTGGACGCGGTGGATCGGCTGCAGATGCTCATTGCCCAACACGTGGCGGAGAACGGTCTGACCATCCTCACCACCCACCAGGAGGTGCCCCTGACCTCCGGCCAGATCCGCCGGCTCCATTTGGGCGCCCCCCAGGACGCTAGCTCGCTCCAGCCCGGGGACCTGGTCGGGGAAACGGAGGAATCAGCCTGATGTGGCGCGTCTTTCTGTGCGTCCTCGGTCGCGACTTGCGCCTGGCCATGCGCCGGCGTACCGATGTCCTGACCACCCTCTTCTTTTTCGTCATCGTTATCAGCCTCTTCCCCCTGGGCGTGGGCACGGAGAAGCAGATCCTGCGCATCCTGGGGCCCGGCGTGGTCTGGGTCGCGGCCCTGCTGGCCTCCATGCTGGCACTGGAGCGCCTCTTCGCCGCCGATCACGAGGACGGCACCCTGGAGCAGATGCTAATGACGCCCCAACCCCTGTCCCTGGTGGTGCTGGCCAAGGTGACGGCCCACTGGCTGCTGACCGGCCTGCCCCTGGTGGCCATCGCTCCCCTGGTCGGGATGCAATACCACCTGCCGGACATCGCCTTGCTGACCATGGTGCTGACCCTGCTCCTGGGCACCCCCGTCCTGAGCCTCATCGGGGCCATTGGCGCGGCCCTGACCCTGGGGCTGCGCGGTGGCGGCATCCTGCTGGCACTCCTGATCCTACCTCTCTATATCCCGATACTGGTTTACGGCTCCCGAGCGGTGACCGTCAGCGTCATCGACTTCGCGGACACGGGCCCCTATTTCTCCCTGCTGGGGGCCTTCCTGCTGTTGGCCCTGGTCCTGTCGCCACTGGCGGCGGCGGCGGCCTTGCGCATTTCCACGGAGTAGCGGACTTGGGTTCTAGGTTGAACGCACCGCCGGGGGTCCATTTGCCCGCGCGCACGAAAACCATCGCGGAGGCCTGGTTCGAGCCTTGAGTCAGGCTTGAAATTTTCTCTCCCAGACCATAGTTCGAACCCTCGCCTTCAGCCACCAGGCCTGCCCGTGCTAACCTTGTCCATCGCCCCGTTACGGGCCTAACTTGCCTGATCGAGCCATGAAGCTATTCCGATTCTCTTCGCCGGCCGCCTTTTATCCCCTGGCCGGAAAACTCATCCCCATTTTCTGGGTGCTGGCGGGCCTGGCGCTGGGCATCGGCCTCTATTGGGGCCTGCTGGAGACCCCCGACCGGCTTGGTGGGACCAATCCCCAGAAGGAGTACTACCGCATCATCTTCATCCACGTGCCGGCGGCCTGGATGTCCATGTGGCTCTATCTCATGCTGGCGGTCTGGTCCGCCATCGGGCTGGTCTTCAACACCCGGCTCTCCTTCATGATGGCCCGGGCCACGGCGCCCACCGGGGCCATCTTTACCTTCCTGGCCCTGGTCACCGGCTCCATCTGGGGCCATCCCAGTTGGGGCACCTGGTGGGACTGGGACCCGCGCCTGACCTCGGAACTGATCCTCTTCTTCCTCTACGTGGGCTATCTGGCCCTGAACTCGGCCATCGATGATCATCGCCGGGGCGATAAGGCCAGCGCCCTCCTGGCCATCGTTGGCCTGGTGATGCTGCCCATCATCTTCTGGTCCATCAACTGTCCGGACCCTAATCAGTGCGCGGCCCTGCATCAGCGTTCCTCCATGTCCCAGATGGAGGGCAACATTCTCTTTGCCATGCTCATCATGACCTTGGGCATGTGGATGTATTCCTTCGCCACCACCCTGACCCGGCTGCGCTCCATCATTCTGGAACGTGAGGGCGACACCACCTGGGCCAAGGAAATCCTGGAGAAAGCAGCATGAGCGAGTTCCTCGCCCAAGGCGGCTATGGCGCCTATGTCTGGGGCGCCTACGGCCTGACCCTAATCCTGATGGTGGCGGAGGTCTGGCAACTGCGACGCCAGCGCAGAACTATTCTCGCCCGCCTGAGTCGAATAGTCCGTTTGCGCACCCGTGGAGACCAAACATGAAAGCCCGTCAAAAACGCCTGATGTTTATCGCCCTGGGCCTCGCTGGCGTGGGTGTCGCCGCCTGGCTCGCCATTGGCGCCCTGCGCGGCAATATCTCCTACTTTTTCAGCCCGTCCCAGGTCCTGGCCAAGGAAGCACCGGCCGACGCCGTCTATCGTCTCGGCGGCCTGGTCGTCAAGAACAGCCTGGCGCGCCAATCCGACGGGCTCACGGTCCACTTTGACGTGACCGACAACGCTCAGACGGTCAAGGTCAGCTACACAGGCATACTGCCCGACCTCTTCGGCGAGGGACAGGGCGTGGTCACCAAGGGCCGCATGGGCGCGGGTGGGGTCTTTGTCGCCGAGGAGGTGCTCGCCAAGCACGATGAGTCCTACATGCCGCCGGAGGTCCAGGACACCCTCAAGACCGCCCATGCGGAGGGCGTCGTCAAGATGGCCAGTCAGGAAACCAACCTGGCCAGCACCACGGCCCTGGACGACCCAAATCCCGGCCAGCCTGGCCGGGCCTCCGGTGGAGATCGCCAATGATCCCTGAACTCGGTCACTTTGCCCTGATCCTGGCGCTGGGCCTGGCCCTGATCCAGGCCACGGTACCCCTGGTGGGCACCTACAGGGGCTACCGCAACTGGATGAATATGGCCCGCCCCCTGGCCTGGGGCCAATTCATCTTTACCGCCATCGCCTTTGCTCTTCTGATGCAGGCCTTCCTGACCGACGACTTCTCCGTCGTCTATGTCGCCAGTAATTCCAACACCCTGATGCCGACCCTCTTTAAGGTCTCGGCGATTTGGGGTGCCCACGAGGGCTCCCTGCTGCTCTGGGCGACCTTTCTGGCCGCCTGGGGCGCCGCTGTCGCGACCCTCAGCCGCAATCTGCCGCTCCAGGTCGTGGCCCGGGTGCTGGCCGTCATGGGCATGGTGGGGATTGGCTTTCTGCTCTTTATGTTGCTGACCTCCAACCCCTTCGACCGCATCTTCCCGATACCGCTGGAGGGACGTGACCTCAATCCCCTGCTCCAGGACTTTGGCCTGGCCGTCCATCCCCCCTTGCTTTACATGGGCTATGTGGGCTTCTCCGTCGCCTTCGCCTTCGCTATCGCCGCCCTGCTGGGGGGCAAGCTGGACGCCTCCTGGGCCCGCTGGTCACGCCCCTGGACAACCACGGCCTGGATCTTCCTGACCCTCGGCATCGCCCTGGGGAGCTGGTGGGCTTACTACGAACTGGGCTGGGGCGGCTGGTGGTTCTGGGACCCGGTGGAAAACGCCTCCTTCATGCCCTGGCTGGCGGGCACTGCTCTGATTCACTCCCTGGCGGTCACGGAAAAGCGCGGGGCCTTCAAAAGCTGGACCGTGCTACTGGCTATCACCGCCTTCTCCCTGAGCCTGCTAGGCACCTTCCTGGTCCGCTCCGGCGTCCTGACCTCGGTCCACGCCTTCGCCACCGACCCGGCGCGCGGCGCTTTCATTCTCGTCTTCCTCTGCCTGGTGATCGGGGGTTCCCTGGCCCTCTATGCCTGGCGGGCGCCCGCCGTCTCCGGCGGGGGCCGTTTCGAGTTGCTGTCCCGGGAGAGCCTGCTCCTCTCCAACAACCTCCTGCTAACCCTGCTCACCGCCTTTATCCTGCTCGGTACCCTCGCCCCCCTCATTTACGAGGCCATGGGCTGGGGCAAGATCTCAGTGGGTTTTCCTTGGTTTAACACCATGTTCGTGGCCGTCACCCCCTTCCTGGCCCTGCTCATGGGCATAGGACCCTGGACGCGCTGGAAGCAGGACGATGCCGGGCGCCTGATACGTGAACTCTGGGCACCCTTTGTGGTGGCGGGACTGGCCTCCCTGCTGACCGTGGTTTTCATGCCGATCATCGCCGATGGCTGGTTTCTGGTACCCATCGGTATCGGCCTGGCGGTCTGGCTGCTGGCCTCCCATGTCCTGGTGGTACGCGATCGCCTGCGTCACAAGACCAGCCCGGTTGCCTTCTTCACCGACCTGGCGGGCAATGGCCGTAGTTTCTACGGCATGGTGCTGGCCCATCTGGGCGTGGCCATGTTCATCGTTGGCGCTACCATGGTCTCTAACTTCGGCCAGGAGAAGGATGTACGGATGTCACCAGGCGATTCCCAGGAAGTCGCGGGCTACCGCTTCCAGTTCAACGGCGTCAAGAATGAGCGCGGGCCTAATTACATCGCGGCGCGCGGCCATTTTCAGGTCTTCGAGGGTGATCTCCAGATCGCCGAGCTCTGGCCGGAAAAGCGCAACTACTTTGCCTCCCAGAAGCCCATGACCGAGGCCTCCATCGACTGGGGTCTGACCCGCGATCTCTACGTCTCCCTCGGCGAACCCCTGGATGGCGGCGACTGGGCCTTGCGCCTCTACTACAAGCCCTATGTGCGCTGGATCTGGTTGGGGGCGGTCTTCATGGCCTTGGGTGGCTTGCTGGCGATCACGGACCGGCGTTATCGCCTCGTGCGTAAAGCCGCGACCCTCCCCGCCGGCGCCACCGCCATCAGGAGTTGAGACATGGGTAAGTCACTGAAATTTCTGATCCCCCTGGGTCTGTTTGGCATCCTGGTCGCCCTGCTGTTTTTTGGGTTGACCACGGACCCCAGCAAGGTCCCCTCGCCCTTGATCGGCAAGCCAGCACCGGAGTTCTCGCTCCCGGCCCTGGGAGATCCGGCGCGCACCATCTCGCGCGCCGACCTGCTGGGCAAGGTCTCCCTCCTCAATGTCTGGGCCTCCTGGTGCCACTCCTGCCGCGCGGAGCACACTCAGCTCATGCGCCTGGCGCGGGAACTCAAGGAGGTCCAGATCCTGGGCCTGAACTGGAAGGACACGGAGGCGGACGCCCAGCAAATGCTAAAGACCTCCGGCAATCCCTACCGGGTCAGCGCCTTTGACCCGGACAATCGGGCGGGCATTAACTGGGGCGTCTATGGCGCACCCGAGACCTTCCTGGTCGATGGCGAGGGCCGGATTTGTTTCAAAAAGATCGGCCCCGTCGAACCCGGTACCTGGGAGAAGGAAATGGCCCCCACCATCGACCTGACCACCAAGAAGTGCAAGGAATCCCGGTCATGATCAAGATGCAATGGTCGGCCTGGCTGCTGGCGGGGCTGTTGGTCGCCCCCTCCCTCGGGGCCTACACCCTGGAGGAGTTCAAGTTTCAGGACCCCGCCCAGGCCGAGGATTTCCGGCGCCTGACGGCTGAGTTACGCTGCCTGGTGTGCCAGAACGAGTCCCTGGCCGGTTCCCAGGCCGATCTGGCCCAGGACCTGCGCAAGGAGGTCTATCGACTGCTCCAGTCTGGCAAATCACGCCAGGAGGTCATCACCTTCCTGGTCGATCGCTACGGCGATTTTGTCCTCTATGACCCGCCGCTCAAACCCTCCACCTACCCCCTCTGGTTTGGGCCCCTGCTGCTGGCGGGAGTTGGCGGCCTCTTTTTACTCCTCACCCTGCGCAAGAAAAAAGAGGCCCGGGAAGAGGCGCTATCGCTGGAGGAAAAGCAACGACTGCAAGCCCTCCTGGCGAATGCGGATGACGCGAACCCCATCAAGGACAAGTCATGACCATCTTCTGGATTCTCATTGCCGGCCTCGCTGGCCTGGCCCTCCTCTTCGTGATTCCGCCCCTCCTGTCCCGGCGCGCGCCCACGGTGGAAACGAATCAGGATCAGCTCAATCTTGACGTCTTTCGCCAGCAGCTCATTGAGCTGGAGGCCGACATGGAAGCGGGCAAACTGGAAAGAGGCCAATACCAGGATGCCCGCCAGGACCTGGAGCGAGAACTCCTGCATGACGTCAATGGCCAGGGTGCCCGTTCCGCCCCCGCCGCGCCAGGCACGGCTCCCTTCACCGCCCTGATCCTGGCCTTGGCCCTGCCGGTCTTCGCCATCGGCCTTTATCTCGCCATTGGCCACAGCGCTATCATCCCGCGTCTCGAGACGGCCGCCGTTGCGACCGCCAGCACGCCGCCAGACCACGGCGCGGGTGGTGCTCAACAGGCCGCCTCCCTCGAAGTCATGGTCGAGCGCCTGGCCGCCAAGATGGAGGAGAATCCCAACCAACTCGAAGGCTGGCTGATGCTGGGGCGGACCTATGTCGCCCTGAATCAGCCCGATAAAGGCGCCGCCGCCCTCGCCCGGGCTCTGAGCCTGGCCCCGCAAAACCCCGAGGTCATGATCAACCTAGCCCAGGCCCTGGCCACCGCCGCCAATGGCCAGCTAGCCGGCCGGCCAGCCGAGCTGATCGCCGCCGCCCTCGCCATCGAGCCCAAGCACGCCACGGGGCGTTGGCTCAACGGCCTCGTCGCCTATCAAGCGGGTGACTTTCCCCTGGCCGTGCAGCGCTGGGAGGCCCTGACGCTCGACCTGGACACCGCTGGCGAGGACGCGTCGGAACTGCGTCAATTCATCGCCGACGCCCGCGAGCAGGGCGGCCTGCCTCCGGCCATAACCGCGACCAACCCCACGCCGACCCCGGCCAGAGTTACCAGCCCTGGGGCCACGGTTGGCCCGGCTGGAGCTAGCCCCACCGCCAGCGGTGAACCTGCGGCTGGCGTTAGCCCCGCCGCCAAGCCCCAGCCCGCACCAACCTCCGCCGCCCAAGGCCCGTCCATCCAGGTCGCCGTCAGCCTGGCGGAACCTCTCAAATCCAAGGCCAACCCCAACCAAAGCCTTTTCATTTATGCCAAGGCCGCCGCCGGCCCGCCCATGCCCCTGGCCGTCAAACGCCTGCGGGTCGCGGATCTGCCCATCACTGTTACCCTGGACGACAGCCTGGCCATGACCCCCGAAATGCGCCTGTCCAGCTTCCCCCAGGTCATGGTCGGCGCCCGCGTCTCCACCAGCGGCCAGGCCATACCCCAAAGCGGTGATCTGGAGGGCGAGAGGGGGCCGCTGACCACGGCGGAGACCCCATCACTGCAACTGGTTATCGACCGCGTCAGGCCCTAGCCCCAGCACAAGCCTGCCAATCTCGGACGATAACGACGCGCGCAACGTCATGATGGCCACCCTAGCCCAGGTATAAGCCTTGTAACCCTTCAGCCCCTCTCCCCAACCCTCCCCCGCAAGGGGGGAGGGAGCAAGAGAATCAGTGGTTTGAGCTACTGATTTATTTATCCCTCCCACCTCCCCGGGGGTTGTATCTTGGCTTTTCAGCAGGATGTGCTGGGAAAGGTTTTTCCTGCTCCCTCCCCCCTCGCGGGGGAGGGCCGGGGAGAGGGGTGAGGGTTGAGGGGGGTCAAAGGGTTTACGCCCCGGTTAGCCACACCCCGGCAACCCCGGTCCAGGCCCGCCACCCAGGCCTTCCTTGGCCCCAGGGTTCAGGGATTGACGAAGGCCCGCTCCGGCTCCACCCGGTCGATGAGACCCAGGCCCTGTAGTTGTTCGGCCAGCATCCGCCACCGCTCCAAAGTCATGGTTCCCAAAGCGTCGTCATCCAGTTGCCCCTGGATGAGGGGCTGCTGGATGATGGCCGCCTCGGCGAAGGTGTTGGCGGCCATGGTGGGGTTGAGGGCGTGCATGATGCCGTTGGCGGGCCCTGGATCGGCCAAATAGGCCTGCCACCCCCGGCGAACGGCACGCACCAGGGCCTGGACCCGCTCGGGATGGGCCTCCAGGGTTTGCCGCCGCGTGACGATGAGGCCGGTGTAGGGGTTAAAGCCGATGTCCTTGAGCATGAAGACCTGGGGATTCGCCCCGGCGCGACGGGCGACGATGGGCTCGGAGCTGATGAAGCATTGCTGGGCCATGCGGGGATCGTGCAGGAAGGGGGCGATATTGTTGTCGTGGGGCACCACCTTCATCTTCCCCAGCCCATACTCCCGCTCCAGCAGCTTCAGGAAGGGGGTGCCCGGGATGACCCCCAGGGTGCCCCCCTGGAAGACCTCCGCCATGGTCTTCAGCCCCCGGCTGGCGTGGACCATGATGCCCTCGGGGAAAGATTGATAGGCCGCGTAGATGGCCACGAGATCGGCGCCCCGATCCCGCGCCATCAGGAGGCTGTCGGCGCTGGTGATACCAAACTCCACCTGGCCGGCGGCCACCATCTGTTCCACCGGTGACTGAGCGCCCCCCGGGCGAATCACGACCTCCAGCCCCTCGGCGCCGAAGGCACCCCGCTCCTGGGCGGCGTAATAGCCGCCAAACTCGGGCTCCGGGAACCAATTGAGCTGCAACGCGGTCTTCCGCAGGGTCGAGGGCGGGGCCTGCTCGCCGGAACAGGCGGCAAGCAGGAGCAGGGACAAGAGGAAGAGACCAAGGCTGCCGCGCTGGATGGACATGGATTACTCCCGAGTTTCGGCGATGTGCCAGTACCGCAGGGTGAGATAGCTGATGAGATTGATGAGGGCAAAGAAGACCAGACCCAGCAGCGAGGCCATGAGCACCGCCGCGAAGACCTTGTCGGTTTTCAGTTCCTTGATGGATACCATGACCAGGGTACCGATGCCGCCGCCATCTTGGTAGTCATCCGCCACGAACTCGCCGACGATTGCCCCGATGACCGCCAGCCCGGAGGCGATACGCAGGCCGGTCAGAAATTGGGGGATGGCAACCGGGATGCGCAGTTTTATCAGGGTCGTCAGGCTACTGGCCCGGTGCAGCCGAAAGAGGTCGCGCAAGGCCGGATCGGTGGACAGGAGGCCGCTCAGGGTATTGGCGACAATCGGAAATACCGAAACGATAAAGCTGACGGCAATGATGGTCTTGAGGCCATAGCCAAACCAGATCACCAGCAGCGGGGCGATGGCGATGATGGGTACGGTCTGAAAGAAGACCGCGTAGGGGTAAAAGGCGCGCCGCATCCAGTCATTGCTCGACAGGAGGATAGCCGCCGCCACCCCCAGGAGGGTGCTGGCGAGCAGACCGGCACTGGCGGCGAGGCTGGTGCGCAGGATGGCCCGGGTCAGGTCCGCGCCATGGACATAGAGAGCACTGAAGACCTGCGAGGGACGAGGCATCAGATAGCCGGGAATCTCCGCCAGCCCTAGGCCTAGCTCCAAGGCCAGGGTAAGGCCGGCGAAACTGAGGAGGGGCGGCAGCCAGACCGCGCGGCGAGCCGCCATCGTCATAGCCCCTCCCCTTGCGCTTCAGGGTTCATCGCCGAGGCGATGCGCTGCATCTGGGCCAGATAGGCCGCCGAGACCCGGGTGCCCGCATCCCGGGGGCGGGGCAGGGCCACCCGCTGATCCAGGACAATCCCGCCACCCCTGGGGCTGAGCATGACCACGCGATCGGCGAGAAAGACGGCCTCGGCGATCGAGTGGGTCACGAACACCACCGTCATGCGGCGATCGAGAAAGAGGGCCTGCAGGTGATCATCCAGGTATTGGCGGGTAAATTCGTCCAGAGCCGCGAAGGGTTCATCAAGAAGCAGGAGCCGCGGCTGGGTAATGAGGGCCCGGGCCAAGGAGACGCGCATCTTCATGCCGCCGGACAGCTCATCGGGAAAGCGGTCCAGGGCGGCGCCGAGGCCCACGGTCTGGATGAGCTGGCGGGCGATGGCCTGACGCTCGGCTCGGGGGACCCCGTTCAACTCTAGGGGCAGGGCGACATTGTCCAGGACCCGGCGCCAGGGCAGCAAGCAGGCGTCCTGAAAGACATAGGCCTTGGCCTGGGCAGGGCGGGCGAGCCGGATTTCGCCCCCATCCGGACTGTCCAACCCGGCGATCAAGCGCAGCAGGGTCGTCTTGCCGCAGCCCGAGGCCCCCAGCAGGGCCAGGAATTCTCCCCCTGGGATACGCAGATCCAGGCCCTCCAGCACCTGGGTTCCCGCGAAGGCTCGGCCGAGATTACGGAGTTCAACCGCCATCTCGGCCGATTCCGCAACTGGGACTATCAAGGGGTCTTTAATTATTCCGACCGGCCGACACGCAGCTCGGTGGGCCTGACGGGTATCAGGCCCCACGGCGCCGTCAATCAGTAAGCGCCCAGCGCCAGATTATTGGGCTGGGTCCGAGGGAAGGCGTCACCCTTCGCGGACTGCGGGGTCCCAATTTCACCACTGCCCTGTTGACCGATCGGCTGAGCAGGAGCACGCTGAGGGGCCTGATCCCCAGAGGGACCCGGCAGAGGGGGGGCGACGGGAGTCGCCGCAGGGCCTGTTCCTGGGATGGGCGCCGGCATCGATGCCGGAGCATCGGCCGGGGCAGGAGCCTTAACCGGCGCCAAAGCCGGCGCCTCGGCCGGGAAAGGAGCCTTGACCGGCACTTCGACTGGGACAGGGCTCTTAATTGGGGCAGGGGCTGCGAACGGGGCCGGAACCGGAACCTTATCCGGACTGGGTACGACCGGCTTATCCCTGTCAGGAGCCACGACCGGAGACGTGACGGGTGCCAGGGGCCGAAGGGGAGCCGCGGCCGGCGGCGGAGCCTTGACCGGAGCTGATTTAGCGGGTGCGGCAGCCTTGCGCCCAGCATCCATCGAGGTGGCGGAATTAGGGTCCGTCTTATTGAAATAACGGAAGAAATCCGAATCGGGCTGCAGCACCAGCATATCCCCGCCTTGGCCGAAGGCGGTGCGATAGGCATTGAGACTGCGGTAGAAGCTGTAGAAATCCCGGTCCTGATTGTAGGCCTTGGCATAGGTCTCGGCGGCCTGGGCATCGCCCTCGCCGCGGGCCTCTTCCGCCACCTTGTAGGCATCGGCAATGATGACCGTGCGCTGACGGTCCGCATCGGCACGGATACGCTCGGCGGCCTCGCCACCCTTGGCACGCAGGTCGCGGGCCACCCGTTCCCGCTCGGCGCGCATCCGCTCATAAACGGATTCGCTGACCTCGGGGGGCAGGTCGATCTTCTTGACCCGCACGTCCACCACCTCGATACCGAGTTCGCTGGCCTGACGATCCGCCTCCTTGGTCAACTCGTCCATGAGTTGATAGCGATCCTCCGAGACCACCTCCTGGATGGTACGGCGGCCGAACTCGTCGCGGAGCCCGGTGTTGATGCGCTCGGCCAGCAGGCGCGCGGTGCGGGTGCTATCGCCACCCGTGGAGCGGTAAAACTGCCCCGGATTGGTGATGCGCCACTTGGCGTAGTAATCGACGATGACATCCTTCTTTTCCACCGTCAGGAAACGCTGGGGCCGGGAATCATGCGTCTGGATGCGGGCGTCGAAGGTCTTGACGTTGTTGATGACGGGGACCATGAAGTGCAGGCCCGGCTTGTATTCGCTATCGACGATCTCACCGAGACGCAGCTTGATGGCCACTTCCCACTGGTTAACGATGAAAGCCGAGGCATAGATAACCAGGGCCAGCGCGGCGAGCCCAACAGGGGCCAGGATCTTGATCTGGGGATTCATCAACGCTCCCTCCGCTCGCGAGCCGTATCACGGGTATCCTTCTTGGGGGCCTGGCCCTGCTCGCTGGCGGCCGGCGGGGTCGCGGCCTGGCCGGTGGCTTTCGCCTCCGGACCCGCCTGCTTCTTATTCACGAGTTGGTCCAGGGGCAAATAGACCAGGCTATTGCCACCCTCCTTGACGTCCAACAATACCTTGTTGGTCTCGCTCAGCACCTTTTCCATGGTCTCCAAATAAAGGCGCTCGCGGGTGACCTCGGGGGCCTTGATATATTCACCCAGCACGGACAGGAAACGGGCGGATTCGCCCTCGGCGCTGGCGATGACGCGATCACGATAGGCTTTGCCGTCCGCTTCCATGCGCGCCGCCTCGCCACGCGCCTGGGGCACGATCTCGTTGGCATAAGCCTCGGCCTTGTTCTCCAGGCGCTCCTTGTCCTCGCGCGCCTTGATGGCGTCGTCGAAGGCCTCCTTGACCTGTTCTGGCGGCTTGGCGGGTTGCATGTTGACCGAGGTGACCTCCAGCCCGGTCTTGTACTGATTCATCAAGCTCTGTACCCGATCCTTGATAGTGGTGGCAACCGCGCCGCGACCTTCCGTCAGGATGTAATCGAGCTTGCTGGCGCCGATGGTCTTGCGCACCTCAGTCTCGGTGGCATCACGCAAGGTCTTTTCCGGGGCCTGATCCTGGAAGAGGTAGTCCGCGGCGTCCTGGATGCGCGACTGCACCGTCAACTCGAGCTCGACGATGTTTTCGTCCTGGGTCAGCATGGTGGCCTTGTGGGTGAAGGACGAGATCTCGTCCACGTTCACTTTGACTACATTTTCAAATGGATAGGGGATATGCCAATGGGGGCCTGGCTCGGTCATGTAGGCATAGGCGCCGAAGCGCAGAATCACCCCGCGCTCCGCCGGCTGGATAATGTAGATAGCAGATCCCAGCCAGATGAGGAAGAGGATACCCGCCACCAGACCCGCGGCCTTGCGGCTGACACCGCCGCTGGGCAGGCCAGGAAAACCGCCACCCGATCCGCCGCCCTGATCGTCGGGCTCGCCCCTTGGCGGCTTCTTGTTACCGCCGAACAGGCTCCCCAAACGTTCCTGGAGCTTACGGACCACCTCGTCAAGGTCCGGCGGACCCTGCTGATCGCCGCCGCTCTTGCCGCCCCAGGGATCCCTGTTGCCGCCACCGGGCTCATTCCAGGCCATAGTTACCCCACGCCATGCTGTTGACCCTTGGGTCGTTGGACGAATCCCGGCCATCGGACCGGGACGCCACCTAGGGGCGACGATGCGCCATTCGGTTGTGTCATTGTAAGGAAGGACAAAGAGGTTCGGCAAACTCGCCCTCTTCAGGCCTGGGCCTGCACCGCCAGTTCGCCTTGCTCTTGCCCTGGTACCGCCAGGGGCTCGGACAGAGACTCCGCCAACGCCGGCTGGCGGCTCAACAGCCGGTCCAGGTCGAGACGCGGCACCTGGACCTCCAGATCCCATCCCCCCTCCTCCCGGTGCGCCTCCGCCAGCACCTGTGAATGGGTGAAGAACCAGGCTCGCAGGGCTCCCTCTCCAGGACCCAGGCGGACCGAGCGACGGAGCCGATCGGTACCAAAGTGTTCGGCGATGGCCCCCAGCAGCAGTTCACTACCAGCCCCCGTCTGGGCACTCAGCCAGATCCGCCTCGCCTGGCCCTGGCTGTCGCGTTCGAGGCGGGGCTCGGCGTCCGGCAGCAAATCGATCTTGTTGAAAACCTGGATCTGGAGGACCTCGCCGGCACCGATCTCATCCAGGACTTCCTCGACATCGGCGATGCAGCCCTCCCGCCGCGCCCCAGCGGCGTCGATGACATGCAGCAGCAGTTCGGCACCGCGGGTCTCCTCCAGGGTCGAGCGGAAGGCGGCCACCAACTCGTGGGGCAGATGATTAATGAAACCGACGGTGTCGGCCAGAATGACCGCGGGGCCATCCGGGGTCTCCAGCCGGCGCAGGGTCGGGTCCAGGGTAGCGAACAACTGGTCGGCCTGGAAGACGCCGGCTTGTGTAAGGCTATTGAAGAGGGTTGATTTGCCGGCATTGGTATAGCCGACCAGGGACACCGTCGGCAATTCAGCCTTATCCCGGGCCCGCCGACCCTGGGCTCGCTGACCAACGATGCGCTCCAGCCGCTTGTTGAGGGTAGCGATGCGCTTGCCGAGCAGGCGGCGGTCGGATTCGAGCTGGGTCTCGCCCGGCCCACGCAGGCCGATACCGCCCTTCTGGCGCTCCAGGTGGGTCCAGCCACGCACCAGCCGGGTCGAAAGATGAGTAAGCTGCGCCAGTTCTACCTGCAGCTTGCCCTCGAAGGAACGGGCGCGCTGGGCGAAGATGTCCAGAATGAGACCCGAGCGATCCAGCACCCGGCACTGGAGGTGCCGCTCCAGGTTGCGCTCCTGACCCGGCGAGAGGGCATGGTTGAAGATGACCAGTTCCGCCTGCTCGGCCTCCACCAGCATTTTCAATTCGTCCGCCTTGCCGGAACCGACGAAGAGACGCCGGTCGGGCGTGGCGCGGCTGCCGCCGATCTGACCGACGATTTCAGCGCCAGCGGAACGGGCCAGCAGGCGAAATTCCTCGATCTCCTCGGGGTCCGAAACACGTCCCAAGTCCAGATGGACCAAGACGGCCTTCTCTCCAGCGCGCGGGCGCTCGAACATAGATATCAGCTTCTGGGGAAAGGAAAAAAGTGGGGGTTTGGAGCCCTAATTGGAGCAGCGGGGCGAACCCTCATGGCCCCCCTACGCGCCCGCGCGGGATCAAGTGTTACCGGATTCGGGCATTTCATCGACTAAGGGGGAGGCGATCCGCACGTTACGCGCCGGCACGACCGTGGAGATGGCATGCTTGTAGATCATCTGGCTCACGTTGTTCTTGAGGAGCACCACAAACTGATCAAAGGACTCAATCTGGCCCTGGAGCTTGATGCCGTTCACCAGGAAGACGGAGACGGGGACGCGCTCCTTCCTGAGGGCATTGAGGAAGGGGTCTTGAAGGTTTTGCCCTTTGGACATGTGGGGATCTCCCGATTCTTCTAGTTGATGCATGTGTGTAGGTGTCGCGGCGGGGCTAAAAAGACGCTCCCGCGGAAAGGTGTAAATGGGACCACGATAATCCGGCAAAGTTCAAGGACCGGCATGGTGCAAGAGGCGTTGAGCCTGGTCATAAGGGTCTTCGTCATCGAAAATCCAGTGGCAATCCGGCTCGGCGCGTAGCCAGGTCAGTTGCCGCTTGGCCAGTTGCCGGGTGGCGATGACCCCGCGTTCGATCATAACGCCAAAGCTGGAGTCACCCAATAAGTAATTCAATATTTGTCGATATCCCACGCTGCGCATAGCAGGCAAGTCCGGGGTCAGATCGCCGCGCGCCCAGAGGGTGCGCACCTCTTCCTCGAAACCCGCATCCAGCATGGCCTGAAAACGCACGGCGATGCGTTCGCGGAGCACCGCCCGCTCCCGCGGGGCCCTGACCAGCTTGAGCAGGCGGTAGGGCAAGGGATTCTCGGGCCCGGATTCGCGCTGCAACTGGCTCAGGGGCCTGCCGGTGATCTCGAACACCTCCAGGGCCCGCTGGATGCGCTGGGCATCGTGGGGATGGATGCGGGCACCGGCGTCCGGGTCCACCGCCAGCAACCGCCGGTGCAGGTCCGCCCAGCCCAGGTCCGCCGCCTCCCTCTCCAGCCGGGAGCGGATCCCGGTGTCCGCCTCGGGCAGGAACGAGAGCCCCTGTTGCAGGGCGCGGAAGTAGAGCAGGGTGCCGCCGACCAAGAGGGGCACCCGCCCCCGCGCCGCGATCCCGGCCATCTCGCGCAGGGCATCGTCCCGGAAACGGGCCGCGGAGTAGGCATCGGTCGGTTCACAGATATCGATGAGCCGATGGGGCGTGGCGGCCAGGATCTCCGGCCCTGGCTTGGCGGAGCCTATGTCCAGGCCGCGATAGACCTGGGCCGAATCAACGCTGATGACATCGCACGGAAAGCGGGCCGCCAGTTCCACCGCCAATTCTGTTTTGCCAGAGGCGGTGGGACCCATGAGAAGGACGGCGAGGGGGCGATCGGGCATGGCCTTGAAGGATGAGAACCGGAATCTGGGTAGGGTGGGCGCGGGGATTGGCGCCATGACTAGGAGGGGAGTCAGCGCCCGCGCGCGAACAATCGGTCGAGTTCCGCCAGGGACAGGCGGACCCAGGTCGGGCGGCCATGATTGCACTGATCCGCCCGGTCGGTCCGCTCCATGTCCCGCAGCAGGGCATTCATTTCCTCCAGGGTCAGACGGCGATTGGCGCGCACGGAGCGATGGCAGGCCAGGGTCCCCAGGACTTCATTGACGCGGGCCTGTAGCATATCGCTCCGGCCATGCACCACCAGATCCGCCAGCAGGTCACGCAGCAGGGCCTCGGCGTTAACGCCCTGCAGGAGGACCGGGATCTCCCGCACCGCCAGGCCGGCTTCGCCAACCCGATCGATGACCAAGCCAAAACGGGCCAAGACCTCGGCACTGGCCTCCGCCAGATCGGCTTCGCGCTCGCTGACACGCACCACCACCGGCACCAGCAGGGGCTGACGGCGCAGACCTCGGGCCCCTTCGTCGCCCGGCCCGCCCGCCGCCAGGCTTGCCTCCCAGGACTGCTTGAGGCGCTCGTAGGCGATGCGCTCATGGGCGGCGTGCATATCGACAATCACCAGGCCATCCGCCGTCTGGGACAGGATATAAATGCCCTGGAGCTGCGCCAGGGCGTAACCCAGGAGCGGAATCCTTCCCAATTCGTCCGCCCCGGGCCCGAACCCCGCGAGACTGCCGGCCAAGACGCCAACCGGGGCGGCGACTTCAGTGGCCCCGGGCAGAAACACCAGGTCCGGACGCTGGACATCCAGATAGGCGCTCCAGTCGCCGCGCCGCTCCGAGATCCCCGGGGACATGGGAAGCTGGCGCGGCAGGTGCCCCTGCTCCGCTGGTCCCACCGTTAAAGCGCCGACCGGCCCTGAACCCAACTCGGCCAGGACTTCCGGGGCCCCACTCATCTCCCCCGCCGCCAGCCGCCGATGCAGGGCGCGGAAGATGAAGTCATGAACCTGGCGGCCCTCGCGGAAGCGCACCTCCTGCTTGGCGGGGTGAACGTTGACATCCACCAGCACCGGGGGCAATTCCAGATAGAGGACATAGGCCGGATGGCGGTTGTGGTGCAGCACATCCTGGAAGGCCTGGCGCACGGCATGGGTCACCAGTTTGTCCCGGAACAGGCGGCCATTGACGTAGAAGAATTGCAGGTCCGCCTGGCTCCGCGAGAAGGCCGGCGCCGCCACCCAGCCCTGGAGGCGCAGATCGACCGCCGCCTCCGCGACCGCCAGGGCATGTTCCAGGAAGCCTTCCCCCGCCAGTTGCGCCAGCCGCCGCCGCATCCCCTCCTCGCCCGCCGCCGCCGGCAGATCGAGCAGGGTGCGCCCATTGTGACTGAGGCGGAAGCGCGCCCCCTGCCGGGCCAGCGCGATCCGCCGCACCACCTGCTCGATATGGCCCAGTTCCGTCTTCTCGGCCCGCAGAAACTTACGCCGGGCTGGAGTGTTATAAAAGAGATCGCGGACCTCGACGGTGGTGCCGATGGGATGGGAGGCCGGCGCTGGCTCCTCAAGGCGATCGCCACCATCCCCGCGGATAGCCCAGGCCTCCTCGGCATCGCGGGCCCGGGACCGCACCTCCAGACGCGACACCGAGGCAATGCTCGGCAGGGCCTCGCCCCGGAAGCCCAGGGAGGCCACCGCCTCCAGATCCGCCAAACTGGCAATCTTGCTGGTAGCGTGGCGGCTCAGGGCCAGGGCCAGGTCTTCGCGGGGGATACCGGCGCCATTGTCCCGCACCCGCAGCAGCTTGACGCCCCCCTGTTCCAGATCGATCTCGATGCGATCCGCACCCGCGTCCAGACTGTTCTCGATCAGTTCCTTGGCCACGGAGGCCGGCCGTTCCACCACCTCCCCGGCGGCGATCTGATTGATGAGTTGCGCGGGCAGTTGGCGGATAGGGTTGCGGCTGGGGATGGCGATGCTCATAAGCGGGGATGGAAACAAAAAGGACGACGGGAAGCAAGACGCCCTTGACCCCCGACGGGACCCGGCAGCCCGGATGGGGCCGGATTCGTGCGCCAGACCCAGCCGGCCCAAGGGGCCCGCCTGAATGACCCTCTGGGGAGATGATTCTGGAAATATCGACCTCGCCCGCGCTTCGGCGCTTCGGTCGATTACGCCCCCCGCCCCCGGCTAGGCTATCATTCAGCACCCATTTATCATTCAGCTATCCCCTCTCCTGCCATGCTCAAGGAATCCAGTAGCGGCCAGCCCCCCCGGCTGTCCATCGCCATCACCGGCTCGGGCGGCAGCGGCGCCGTCACGACGGGCTCGATTCTGCTCGCCGCCGTGGCCCGCGCCGGCTTTTACGGCCTCATGACCCGCTCCGCCGGTCCGCAGATCCGGGGCGGGGAATCTGCGGCCATGGTGCGTTTCGGACCGACCCCGGTGAACGGCATGGATGACCGTTTCGACATCCTGGTGGCCCTGGACTGGCTCAACATTAACCGCTTCCTCGACGAGATCCCCCTCGACGGCTCCAGCCTGATCCTCTCCGACCCCGCGGGCGGCGCCGTGCCCCCGGCCATCCTGGCGAGCGGGGCCCAGGTGGTAGCCTTGCCGCTCAAGGCCATGGCCGATGCCGTGGCGGGCGGCCGGC
>JBASIS010000086.1:0-30251 GCA_049654905.1 Chromatiaceae bacterium | reverse complement strand
TCGCACTCCGCGGCGGCGCTATTATCAGTGCCAGGCTACTCGATTATCCCCAGAGCCCCAGGGATCAAGAAACCAAATTCCGCCTGCTCAAGCCGGAACCACCCAACTTTTTCATCGTGGAATCCGGCTTGCGCGGTCCCGAGTCCGGGCCTTTGCCGGCGGACAGTCGCTCCCTGACTTTCCAAGTCACCCAGGAATCCTTCTCCCTCAAGCCGGGACAAGACGAACTGGAGGTAGTGCTATCTTGGAGTGATCCCGCCGGTGTCGAAATCCACCGGCGTTATCGCTTCACCCGAGGCAGCTACGTCATAGACCTGACCCAAGAGGTCGTCAACCAAACGAAAGCCCCTCTCGCGGCGCGGTCCTACACCCAGATACTCCGCACCGAACTAAACGACCCCGAAGCCACCCGCTTTGTTTATACCTACACGGGCGGAGTCTATTACACGCCCGAGGACAAATACAAAAAGGTCCCCTTCGAGGATATGCGCGCTGAACGTCTATCCCTGGAGGCAACGGGAGGCTGGGTCGCACTCATTCAGCACTACTTCCTCGTGGCGGCCCTGCCCCCAGCCGGGGAACCCCAGACCTTCTTCACCAGCGCCCGCGACGATGGCAAATTCCTCATCGGCACCTATACAAACCCGGCCACCATCGAACCAGGGACCAGATACCAATTCAACGAACGCATCTTCGTGGGACCGAAGCTCCAGGACACCCTAGCCTCTGTAGCGCCAGGCCTAGACTTGGCCGTCGATTATGGCCTGCTGACCATCATTGCCCAGCCTATCTACTGGCTATTGAGCAAGATCCACGCCTTAGTTGGCAACTGGGGCTGGTCCATCATCTTTCTTACCATCCTGATCAAGCTGGCCTTCTACAAACTGTCCGAGACCAGTTACAAATCCATGGCCAATATGCGCAAGATTACTCCGCGTATTCAGGCCCTGAAGGACCGCTATGGCGATGATAAAGAGCGCCTGAATCAGGCCATGATGGAAATGTACAAGAAGGAGAAGATCAATCCACTCGGTGGTTGTCTGCCCATCGTGGTGCAAATCCCCGTCTTCATCTCTCTTTACTGGGTGCTGCTGGAAAGCGTCGAGATGCGTCAAGCGCCCTTCATGCTTTGGATAAACAACCTTTCCGCCCCAGACCCCTATTTCGTGCTGCCCCTCATCATGGGCGTGTCCATGTACGTTCAGCAGAAACTTAATCCCGCGCCTCCGGACCCCATCCAGGCTAAGGTGATGATGAGCCTGCCCTTTGTCTTTACTGTCTTCTTCGCCTTCTTCCCCTCGGGCCTGGTACTTTATTGGGTAGTCAACAACTTGCTGTCCATCGCCCAGCAGTGGTACATCACCGACAAAATCGAAAAAGCTGCGGCCAAACATTGAGGCCTGCACCCTAGAGACCAGACCTATGGCGGCCGACACCATCGCCGCCATCGCTACGCCGCCAGGATTTGGCGGCGTCGGCGTGGTTCGGGTCTCGGGAGCGGGGGTATGCCTGATCGCCGAAGCCATCCTCGGCTGCATACCCGAGCCGCGTCAGGCAACCCTGGGATGGTTCCGGGATGAGACGGGCGCGGCCCTGGATCAGGGCCTGGCCCTCTTCTTTCCCGGCCCCCATTCCTTCACCGGAGAGGACGTCCTCGAACTTCAGGGCCATGGGGGCCCCCTCGTCCTGGACTTGATACTCAAGCGGTTGGTGGCACTGGGGGCGCGCCTAGCCCGCCCCGGGGAATTCAGTGAACGCGCCTTTCTCAACGGCAAGCTCGATCTCGCTCAAGCCGAGGCCGTAGCCGATCTGATCTCCAGCGGCACCGAAGAGGCTGCCCGCCTCGCCGGACGCAACCTGCAAGGCGAATTTTCGCGCCGCATCCAAGAACTGGTTGAAGAGCTCATCCATCTCCGTGCCTTTGTTGAAGCCGCCCTCGACTTTCCGGAAGAGGAGATCGACTTCATGGCCAATTCCAGCATCGCCGCCGATCTGGAAAAATTAGTGGTCCACCTCGACAAGCTCCTGGCGGGTGCACGCCAGGGCTGCCTGATCCGTGAAGGGATACAGGTCGTCATCGCCGGCCCGCCGAATGTTGGAAAATCCAGTCTACTCAATGCACTGGCCGGAAGCAATGCCGCTATCGTCACGGCGATTCCCGGGACCACCCGCGACCTACTGCACCAGCACATCCAGATCGACGGCCTACCGCTCCACATCATCGATACTGCCGGCCTACGCCATTCGGACCACCCGGTGGAAATGGAAGGTATCCGCCGCGCCCGCGATCAAATCACCAAGGCCGATGCCCTTCTATGGCTATCCGACGACAGCCAGGATCCGGCAGGCCATGACTTTGAACCGACTGAGTTCCCTACTCCTACTCGCCAGATTCCCGTTACCTGGGTCCGCAACAAGATCGATCTGAGTGGCCGGCCCCCCGGTCTTACTCAGACGACAAGGGGCGCGGAGATCGCTATCTCCGCGCGAGAGGGTAGGGGTTTGGATAGCCTGCGCGCCCACCTCAAGCACATTGCCGGCTACCAGAAAAAGCTTGAAGGCGCATTTCTTGCCCGCCGCCGTCACCTGGATGCCTTGACCCGCGCCCGGGAAGCCCTCTGCCTGGCCAGAACAGCCCTGCGGGCGGACAACGCTGCCGAACTCACCGCCGAGGAACTGCGCATCACCCAGCAGGCTTTGGGGGAGATCACTGGCGAATTTACCTCCGAGGATTTACTGGGCAAAATATTTGCCAGCTTTTGCGTAGGCAAGTGAACAGCCCCCTGACGGGAATTTATTACCACTCAACTATAGCCCGCGCCCCCTCGAGTCATAATTTCTCACCATGCCGCAGGGTTACCCACAGCTATAGGTAACCATGAATCCTCCTTCAACCTGGAGAACCCAACGTGAAGACAGCACTCTTTGCCCTCGGGCTTGCCGCCATGAGCAGTGGCGTCACGGCGGAACTCGCGACCGCCAGTACGAACACACCGTGCCCACCCCTTCTGGATATCAGCCTCCGCCGATTGGCTGGAGAAGAGCAGGTCAACCTCTGCGAGGCATATCGCGGCAAGGTCATCCTGGTGGTCAACACCGCCAGCAAATGCGGTTTCACCTCTCAGTACGAGGACCTTGAGGCCCTGTATCGCAAATACCAGGACCGAGGCCTGGTGGTGCTTGGCTTCCCTTCCAACGATTTCATGCAACAGGAGCCCGGCAGCGAGGAGGATATCCAGAAATTCTGTCGCCTCACCTACTCGGTGGAATTCCCCATGTTCGAGAAGGTCAGCGTCACCAAGGGGAAAGCCAACCCCCTCTTCGAGCGCCTGGCTGCCGCGGGCGCCCCCTACCCCAAGTGGAACTTCTACAAATATCTGATCGACCGTAATGGGAACTATGTCGATTATTTCGCCAGCATCACCTCGCCGGATAGTGACAAGGTCGTGCGAGCCATCGAAAAACTATTATGAACGGCTCCGGCCGAGGATCAATTCACCAGGCTCGATACCTCCCTCGCCGAGCCTGGCGCAACATGGCAAGAGTCGCCTGCAACTCCCGGCTCAATGGATCCAGATCGACTTTGCCCACGGGTCCAAAACCATAGCGCAGCTTGGCATAGCGCTCAGTGAATGCCAGGCAACCGACAGCCAGCCCAGGTTCCCACAGCGCCAACCGCTGACCATAGGAGCAGGGCCCCTCGCTAGCTTTGCGGGGAAGGCCAGCGCGAGCCAGGCGGGAACAGAATTTCCGATAGAGACGTTCTAGAGGGTCCGGTCGCGAGCTGGGAGGCTGCCAGAGCAGTACCACCAGCAGCAGACCCATCGCCAGGCTGGCAGCCAGGACCATGAGGACGGCAAGACCATATTCACGCAGCCAGACCAGTCCCATACCGTCCAGAAGGGCCTGTTGGCGGGAACGATCCAGGCCCAATACCCAGCGGTACCAATTTTCGTCCAAGGCATCGCCAAAGAGGCGTAGGCCATGGACCATCCGCCCCCAGGTAGTCACGCCCCCGATGCGCAAACGCAAGGGCCGGCCGCTGGCCAGGCCCGTCAACTCAGGACTCGGCTCGACGCGTTCTGGGGCCACGGCGGCGGTGGGATCAACCCGCGTCCAACCCTGGCCCTCCAGCCAGACCTCGACCCAGGCGTGGGCGTCTGACTGCCGTACGATAAGGTGGGCACCCAAGGGGTTACGCTCGCCCCCCAGGAAGCCCATGACGATCCGCGCCGGGATGCCGGCGATCCGCATCAGGAGAGCGAAGCTGCTGGCATAGTGCTCGCAAAAGCCTTTACGGGTCTCGAAAAGAAACTCATCGGCGGGGTTATCCCCGAGCCGGGGGGGGCGGAGGCTGTAATAAAAGGCTTGCTGATGGAAATGGCGAAGGCCCGCTTGGACCACTGCCGCTGGCCCCGGGGAGACCTCAGCCCATTCCGCCACCAACTCCCGCATCCTCGCCGTGACATTGGCCGGGAGCGCAAGCCCAGCGGCCCGCTGCTCCTCCGGCAAGTCACCGGTATCCTGGGCCGGCGCCGAGGTCACCCGATAGACGCGGGTCTCCTTGATAGGCTCCTTGGCCAGCAACTGGAAGTCATGGGTAAGGTAGGCATCCTTTTCAGGTGTGCCTGTCGGCAGATCGAGAGCAAAGAGCCAGCGCTGGCGGCTCGGCTCAAGGGTCACCTCATAGCTGACAGCATCTCCCGACCGTGCCGGCACCGCCACCAGGCCGGAAAACTGGTCGGGCCTAGCGGCCTGCCAGCGCCGGCCGTCGGTATTCCAGGCCACGGGGCCCCGCCAGTAAAGCCCCTCGGCCTGGGGAAAGGGACCGTCGAAGCGAACCCTAAAGGCGAGGGAGCCGTCCAGAACCAGTTCACTCACCGAGCCCGGTTCCAGCCAGTCATTGATGCCCGTGCGGGTTTGGTCTTCGGCGGGGAGAAATGACCAGAGGGGAGCGTCCAGGCGGGGGAAAAGGATGAAGAGCACCAGGGTCAGCGGCAAGGCCTGTAGGGTAAGCCGCAAAGCCAAACCCAGCACTTGAGGCGGGGGCCGAGGGAGACTCCGGGAACTGTCCGCCAACACCGCCACGTCCAGGATCAGCAGGGCGCCAAGAAAGAGGGCAACCCAAAATGACTGCTCAAAGAGGAAGTGGATCACGAGCCAGAAGGCGAACAGCATGGTCAGCAGCCGCACATCTCTCGGACTGCGTATTTCCAGCAGTTTAAGGGCCAGCAGCAGCGTCAGCAGGGCGGAACCGCCTTCCTGGCCGACGAGGGTGCCGTAATGGCGGTAAACCAAGAGGACCCCAACCAGGGCGAGGGGCAGCAGAATCCAACGACCCGGTTCAAGCCGGGGGAGTCGTGCGGCGACCGCCCGGTAGCCAAGGAGCAGATAAAAGTAGCCGAGGACGGCCGGGGCCAGGTGGGGAATCAGGGTCAGGCCGGCGATGGCATAGAGGCCCGTGACCGCCGCGATCTGGCCAGGGCGCGGCCGCCCGAAGGAGTGCCAGCGGGACCGAGGGCTGAGGCCCAACATCAGCCCTGCCCCTTGGCCGCGCCACGAATAGGCCACCATCCGGGTTTGCGGTCCCGCCAGGTTCGCGACCGGGACTGGCTTGGGCTCGGATCTTCCGAGGTAAGAGGAGCCTGGCCAAACCGCGCCAGGGCGCCCAGGCAGAGGTGCATCTGGGCCTCGCCGCGCCCAAGACCAATCTCGCGACCTGGCAGGCGCAGGCCGAAGTCCTGGTCCGATTGGGTGACATCTAGGAGTTGACGGCACAGCCAACTCAGGCGGGTTTCGATATCCGCGGGGGGCAGGCGCTCCCAGTCAAGCCAGAGCCGATCCGAGCGGTCACGGCCAAACTGCTTCACGAGCAAACCTCGACCCCGACCATAGGCCTTCCAATCCAGTTGGCGGGGCGAGTCGCCCAGGCGGTAGCCACGCAGACCGGCGAAGTCATCCGCCCCAGGGTCCCGGTCGCCCCGGACACCATCTTGACCTGCGGCGGTGGACATCGGTGCCGGGGCCTGATCGGCGGGACGGGGATAGACCAGCACCTCCGCCGCGGTCTCCAGGTAACACCAGGACCGGAACAGACCCAGAGGATAGCGGGTCTCCAGGGTCAGCCGGCCGAGGTGCCGAATGCCGCGCCGCTGGGTTGGCAATAGCAGGCGCGCACTGGCTATAGCGCCCGACTCCAGGTCGGTGGGCGCCGCCACATGGCCTGCGGTGGACAGGCGCAGATCCCAGCGCGGGCGCCCGGTCTCGGCGCTGATGAGGAGATCAAAGGGAGCGGAGTCGCCGGAGAAGACCGGGGGGCCCGCCCGTGCCGTCACCGCCAACCCCAGCAGGTTGAACCAGGCATGGTGCATCGATACGAGGACGATGGCGGTGGCCAGGAAGGTAAAGAGCAGCCCCAGATTATTCTGGTAGTTGAGGGAGCCCACCAGCATGAGGATCAGGATGCCGCCGAACACCAGGCCGGCCCCCGTGGGCAAGATATAAATGGCCCGGGGCAAAACCCGGGCCTGACCGCCCGGCGAGAGCAGACAGACACGGACATGGGCGGCAAAGAGGGCGAGCAGCCGTTCCCCCAGCCTCACCGCACCGGCACCTGATCCAGGATGAGGGCAGCGGCCTCGTCACCACCGCCTAGGCCATCCGCCCCTCCGGCTTCCAGGCGATGGCCGACGCAGGAACCCAGCACGGCCTGCACGTCCTCGGGATAAACGGCGTCGCGGCCCGCCAGCAGGGCCCAGGCCCGGGCGGCGCGCAGCAGGGCCAGTCCGGCCCGGGGTGACAGGCCCAGCAGAAAGCGCGGCGAGCGCCGGGTGAAGGCAATGATGTCGTAGCAGTAGTCAATGATCGGCGGGGCGGCGTGGACCTGACCGGTGGCCTGCTGCAGGGCACGGATCTCCGCCTGGCCCAGGACCGGTTGCAGCCGGGCCAGCATCTCCCGGCGGTCCTCCCCCGCCAGTAGGGCCTTCTCGGCGGCCGCCGCTGGATAACCGATGCGCAGCCGCATCAGGAAGCGGTCGAGCTGCGATTCCGGTAGAGGGAAGGTGCCGATTTGGAAGGTCGGGTTCTGGGTGGCGATAACGAAAAAGGGCTCCGGCAGGAGGTAGGTTTCACCTTCAACCGTCACCTGCCGCTCCTCCATGGCCTCCAGCAGGGCACTTTGCGCCTTGGGGGTGGCGCGGTTAATCTCATCCGCCAGGACCAGTTCGGCGAAGAGGGGGCCAGGGTGGAAACGAAACCGCTCGGCGGCACGCTCAAAGACGGAGGTCCCGATGATATCGGCAGGCAGCAGATCGCTGGTAAATTGGATGCGGGCATAATCCAGACCCAACAGCCGCGCCAGCAGATGGGCAAGGGTCGTCTTGCCGACCCCGGGTAGGTCCTCGATCAAGAGGTGGCCCCGCGCCAGCAGGCAGGCAATAGCCAGGCGCAGTTCCCGTTCCTTGCCCAGGATAATTTCGCCGC
Source organism: Chromatiaceae bacterium (assembly GCA_049654905.1). Taxonomy (GTDB): domain Bacteria; phylum Pseudomonadota; class Gammaproteobacteria; order Chromatiales; family Chromatiaceae; genus M0108. The sequence continues at coordinate 22,769 of JBASIS010000086.1, read as the reverse complement.
CAGCCCGCAGCGCCGCATCCAATTGCCCCGCCAAAGCGCTATCCATGGGCTAAACCCCAGCCTGGCCGGGCCTGAAAAGAGCCATTCGCCGGACAGACATCCGGGCGTAACCGCAGGACAAGAAGGTACTGCCCGCCCGGGAGAGCCAGGCAGGATGCCGGTAACGCGGCGCCGCTTTTCGCGGTTGGCATGGCAAAGACCTCCAATAGGATTCCTAGCGGGGCGGGAAATGGCGGGGTCGAGCCCCGACCGGGTTAATATACCGGTTTAGGCGACTCAACGCCCCCAGGCCAGCCGACGGCTAACCAGCAGCCGGGCACCTAACCCATGTAACTATTTAGATGCAAACTCGCGCGCCAGGACACAACAGGATTGAGGTGGGAGGGCTGCATGTCCTCTAAGCCAGGTTACGGCGTCATCGTGGTCGGTGGCGGCCACGCGGGGACCGAGGCCGCCCTGGCGGCGGCGCGTATGGGCGTCCCCACCCTGCTGTTGACCCACAACATCGAGACCATAGGCCAGATGAGTTGCAATCCCGCCATTGGCGGAATCGGCAAGGGACATCTGGTCAAGGAAATCGACGCCCTGGGCGGCCTGATGGCCCGGGCAACGGACCGGGCCGGTATCCAGTTCCGCATCCTCAACGCCCGCAAGGGGCCAGCGGTGCGAGCGACACGGGCCCAGGCGGACCGCATACTTTATAAGGCGGTGGTACGTTCCGCGGTGGAAAATGCCCCTTACCTGGATATCTTCCAGCAAGCCGTGGATGATCTCCTGGTCGAGGAGGGCCGGGTCGCCGGGGTCGTCACCAAGATCGGCCTGGTCTTTCGCGCCCCCTGCGTGGTGTTGACGGTGGGAACCTTCCTCGCCGGGCGCATCCACGTGGGCCTGACGAGCCACGAGGGCGGACGCGCCGGAGATCCGCCAGCCAACGCCCTGGCGCGATGCCTGCGGGACCTGCCCTTCACCGTGGGACGGCTCAAGACCGGGACGCCACCGCGTATCGACGGCCGCAGCATCGACTACGCCCTGCTGGAAGCGCAGCCTGGCGACGTGCCGGTCCCCGTCTTCTCCTACCTCGGCCGCCCCGAGGATCACCCGCCCCAGGTATGCTGCCACATCGCCCATACCAACGAGCGCACCCACGACATCATCCGTGCCGGACTTTCGCGTTCCCCCCTCTACACGGGACTCATCGAGGGGGTGGGTCCGCGCTATTGCCCCTCGATCGAAGACAAGATCGTCCGCTTCGCCGACAAGGCCAGCCATCAGATTTTCCTGGAACCGGAGGGCCTTACGACAAGAGAGGTCTATCCCAACGGCATTTCCACCAGCCTCCCCTATGACGTCCAGGAGACCCTGGTCCGCAGCCTGCGCGGCTGCGAACAGGCCCGCATCACCCGCCCCGGCTATGCCATTGAGTACGACTTTTTCGACCCCCGGGATCTGGACCCCTCCCTGGAATCACGCCACCTGCCCCAGCTTTTCCTCGCAGGGCAGATCAACGGCACCACCGGGTACGAAGAGGCCGCCGCCCAGGGCCTGCTGGCCGGGGCTAACGCCGCCCTGCGGGTCCAGGGCCGCCCACCCTGGTGGCCACGCCGGGATGAAGCCTATCTCGGCGTCCTGGTCGATGACCTCACCACCCGCGGCACCGGCGAGCCCTACCGCATGTTCACCAGCCGCGCCGAATATCGCCTGCTGCTACGGGAGGACAACGCCGACCTGCGCCTGACGGAGACGGGACGCCAACTGGGCCTGGTGGGCGAGGCGCAATGGCGCCGGTTCGAGGACAAACGCGAGGCCATCGCCCGGGAGCGCCAGAGGCTGCGGGAGACCTGGCTGCGGCCCGCCGCCCTCGACCCCGAGCAGGCCCGGGCGGTTCTGGGGGACGAACTGCGCCGCGAGGCCCGTGCCTTGGATCTGCTGGCCCGACCCAAGGTCGATTACGCGAACTTGATGACCCTGCCCGGTATGGGCCCCGGCGTGACGGACCCCCTGGTGGCCGAGCAACTCGACATCCAGGCCAAGTACGCTGGCTACATCGAACGCCAGCAGCAAGAGATCGATCGCCATCGCGCCCAGGAGGAGACTGCCCTCCCCCCGGATTTCCCCTTCGACCAGGTCCGCGGCCTCTCGGCCGAGGTCCGGGAAAAGCTGCTCAGGGTCCGCCCGACCACGCTGGGACAGGCGGCGCGCATCCCCGGCCTGACCCCGGCGGCCATCTCCCTGCTGCTCATCCATATCCGGCGACGCACGGCATGAGACTCTCGATCCAGTTGCAAGACTATATGGAATGGCGAGTGTCATGAAGGGCCCCCATACCCCCGCCCGCGCCCGGCTCGACGCCGGGCTGGTGGCCCTCGACCTTGATCCAAGCCCGGAACAACGGGGCCGGCTGATCCAATTCATTGACCTGCTGGCCCGGTGGAACCGCGTCTACAACCTCACCGCCGTGGACAATCCACTGGAGATGGTCTCCCGCCACCTGCTCGACAGCCTGGCCGTCAGCCCCTACCTGCTGGGCTCGCCCGTGCTCGACCTGGGGACCGGGGCCGGATTACCGGGCCTACCGCTCGCCATCCTGGAACCCGAGATAAGATTTGTCCTCCTCGACAGTAACGGCAAGAAGGTCCGTTTCGTCCGTCAGGCCACCATGGACCTGGGGCTGGCGAATATCGAGGTGGTCCAGGCACGGCTGGAGTCATATCGGCCAGGGGAAAAATTCGCTACTATCATCACCCGGGCCGTCGCCGACCAGGAGACCCTGAGGCTGGCGGTCAAGCCGCTGCTCGCCAGCCCTGGCCGCCTGCTCTTGATGAAGGGCCGCCGGCCCGATGAGGCGCTTGTCACCCTGACGGCCAACAACGCCGTCATCCACCGGTTGGAAGTGCCCTTCCTCGACGCCGAGCGTCACCTGATCGAGATCCGCCAGGACTGAACCCCTCTATGCCCAGAACCATCGCTATCGCCAACCAGAAGGGCGGAGTGGGCAAAACCACCACCGCCGTCAACCTGGCCGCGTCCCTGGCCTCCATGAAGCGCAGGATCCTGCTGCTGGACCTGGACCCGCAAGGTAACGCCACCATGGGCTGCGGCGTCAACAAACGCGAACTGACACATTCCGCCTGCGACCTCATGCTGGGCGACCTGGAATTCAGTGACTGCGTGATCCGGGTGGACGAGCCGGTGCCCGGCTTCGACCTCATCCCCGCCAACGGCGACCTGACCGCCGCCGAGGTGGGACTCATGCAAACCTCGCAACGGGAACGGCGCCTGCGGCAGGTCCTGGCGGATCTGGGGGACACCTACGAATTCGTCATCATCGACTGCCCCCCATCCCTCAACATGCTGACGGTCAATGCCCTCGTGGCGGCCCAGGGGGTACTGATCCCGATCCAGTGCGAGTATTACGCCCTGGAAGGCCTGTCGGCCCTCCTCGACACCGTCGCCCAGATCCGCGCGACCCGAAATCCCGGGCTGGCCATCGAAGGCATCCTGCGCACCATGCACGACCCGCGCAACAACCTGGCCAACCAGGTCTCGACTCAGCTCGTCACCCACTTTAATGAAGAGGTCTATCGGACCATCATTCCCCGCAATGTGCGCCTGGCCGAGGCCCCGAGTCATGGCCAGCCTGCCCTGCTCTACGACAAGGCCTCGCGTGGCTCCATCGCCTATGTCGCATTAGCCAGCGAAGTGCTCCGCCGCCAGCAGAAACGCCAGGCGGCCACGTCCTGATGCCGACGATGACACCGGTTAAGCAAACCCCATACGAGGACCCGGCATGAATGTTAGGAAGAAGGGGCTTGGCCGCGGCCTGGATGCCCTGCTCGGCGGCCTGAACGAGAGAAATACGGACACTAGCGACCTAGCGGACACCGCCGATGTCGCCCCGGATACGAGCGAGTCCAGGGGCAACCTGACCAGCCTCCCCCTGGACCTGATTGAACGCGGCCGTTTCCAACCGCGACGCGACTTCGACCCCGAAGGGTTGCGGGAGTTGGCGGATTCCATTGCCGCCCAAGGCGTGATCCAACCCATCGTCGTGCGCACCCTGGCGGGCGGGCGTTACGAGATCCTCGCCGGCGAACGCCGCTGGCGGGCCTCGCAACAAGCCGGCCTCAGCGAAATCCCGGTGGTGATCCGGGAGGCCGACGACCAGTCGGCCATGGCCATCGCCCTCATCGAAAACATCCAGCGCGCCGACCTCAACCCCCTGGAAGAGGCATCGGCCCTGCAACGTTTATTGGGCGAATTCGGGCTGACCCATGCCCAGATCGCCGAGGCCATAGGCCGATCACGGGCCAGCGTCACCAATCTGCTCCGCCTTCTGGAACTCAACGACGACGTCAAGCGCGCCCTGGAACGAGGTCAATTGGAAATGGGGCACGCTCGCGCCCTGCTCGGCATTAAGGGACCGCGGCAGAGTGCCGCCGCGACCCAGGTCACCAGCCGTGGCCTCTCGGTGCGGGAGACGGAGCGCCTGGTGCGCCAGATGCAGCAGGAGGAAGAGGGCCGAACACCCCCCGTCGCGCGCCCGGGGACCCTCGACCCTGACGTCCGCAGACTGCTGGACGATCTTACCGACCGACTCGGGGCCCAAGTCCGTATCCAGCCCGGCAACCGGGGCGGCGGTCGCCTGGTCATCGCTTACCACAGCCTGGACGAGTTGGACGGCATCTTGGCCCACATCAAATAAATCGTGATAAAGGCTTGTGGGGGGATCGATTCCGATTCACCATTTAAAGAGTTTGATGGACAGGCTGGTTCAGCCATTGATCCAGGCATAAGCGAGACTTATAATGCACGGGCTTTAAGGGTTGCAGGCGGCTAAGTACCGCCAGGCGGGGTCGCGGCATGAAGGTGTTTGGCAACCGCCAGATTCAAGTACCCCTCCGTATGCTGCTAATCCAGGTGGCACTGACCTTGGTCCTCGCCCTGTCTGGCCTGGCCTTTTCGCCAGAAGCCGCCCTGTCCATCCTGATTGGTGGCGGGGCCTGCAGCCTGGCCACGGCCCTGTTCGCGGCCACCGTGTTCGGACCCTACCGGGCGGGACGGCCCGAAGCCCTGCTGGGAAAGATCGTAGGGGCTGAGATTGGTAAGCTGATCCTGCTGGTCGGGATCTTTGTTTTTGCCTTTGCGAAGGTGCAGGGGCTGGTCATACCAGCCATGCTCGCAGCCTATTTCGCCGCGCAAGTGATGTCGGCGATGATTGCGCCCTATTGGGGCGCCGGTTCGAAACCTTGAAGAGAGACAGGCGATGGCTTCCGAAGCTCTAACCGCGCAAGGCTATATCCACCACCATCTGACCAATCTTACCCTCGGGGTCCTCCCTGATCGTGGCTTGACCTTCGCCCAAACCGCCGAGGAGGCCTCGGCCATGGGTTTCTGGGCCATCCATGTCGATACCGTGTTTATGGCCGTGGGTTTGGGCATCCTCTTCCTCTGGTTCTTCAAGAAGGTCGCCGACAATGTCACGTCTGGCGTCCCGGGACCCATGCAGAATTTTGCCGAGTGGATCATCGACTTCATCGAAGAGAATGTGCGCGGCTCTTTCAGCGGGGTTAACCCCATGATCGCGCCCCTGGCCCTGACCATCTTTGTCTGGATCCTCTTCATGAACCTGATGGACCTGCTGCCTGTTGACCTGGTTCCACAAGCCTTTGCCCACCTCGTAGGGCTTTTTGGCGGCGATCCCCATCATGCCTACCTGCGGATTGTGCCAACCACGGACCCGAACGCCACCTTTGGCATGTCTCTGACAGTCTTCATCCTGATTATCTATTACAGTATTAAGATCAAAGGGATCGGCGGTTTTGTCGGCGAACTGGCTTTGCAGCCCTTTGGCAAGTGGGGTATCCCCGCCAATCTGGTACTAGAGGGCATCACCCTCATTTCCAAACCCATCTCGCTTGCCCTGCGTCTCTTCGGCAACCTCTACGCAGGCGAAATGATCTTCATCCTGATCGCACTCATGTACGGCCACAGCATCCTATTGAGTGTCAGCGCAGGGGCCCTTCAGCTTGTCTGGGCCCTCTTCCATATCATCATCATCCTGCTGCAGGCCTTTATCTTCATGGTGCTGACCATCGTCTATCTGGACATGGCTCACCAAGAAAGTCACTGACACTAAACCTTCTCAACCCAGACCCACCCAACCTCTAGAGGGAAAATCATGGAACTCTCGCAAGCCCTGGTTTACATCGCCGCCGGCCTCATGCTCAGCTTGGGCGCCATCGGCGCGGCAATCGGTATCGGCATCCTCGGTGGCCGCTTCCTGGAGGGCTCCGCCCGTCAACCCGAGCTGATCCCAGTGCTGCGTACCCAGTTCTTCATTGTTATGGGCCTGACGGATGCCCTGCCGGTCATCTCGGTCGCCATGGGCCTCTATTTGATGTTTGCCGTCTAAATGGGGATCCGGCCCCACGCCGGTCCTACATTTCTCGTCCATCACGAGGCAAAGGCATGAATATCAATTTGACCCTGTTCCTCCAGATGATCTCCTTCGCGGTGTTCGTCTGGTTTTGCATGAAGTTCATCTGGCCCCCCATCGTGGGCGCCTTGGCGGAACGCAAGAGTAAAATCGCCGAGGGCCTGGCCGCCGCGGAGCGCGGTCATCAGGATCAGCAACTCGGTCAGCAACGGGCCAAGGAGTTGATGATCGAGGCCAAAAATCAGGCCGGTGACATTGTCGCCCAGGCGCAGAAGCGCGCCGCCGAGATTGTCGAGGAAGCCAAGGTTGGCGCGCGCGCCGAAGGCGAACGCCTTATTACCGCCGCCAAGGCGGAGATCGATCAGGAAACCAACCGGGCGCGGGAGGCGCTGCGGGGCAAGGTCGCCGATCTGGCGATAGCCGCCGCCGCCAAGATACTGGATAAGGAAATCGACGCCAGCGCCCACAAGGCCCTGGTGGAATCCTTCGCAAGGCAAATCTAGGAAGCGACCCATGGCCGGAGACATCACCACCATAGCGCGACCCTACGCGGAAGCAGCTTTTGCCTGCGCTCAGAAGTCCGGGCAGATCCCGGCCTGGTCGGAAGCACTCAACCTACTCGGCGCCCTGGCTGGCGATCCGGACATGGCGGCGCAAATCGCCAATCCGGAAATCCCGCGAGATTTGCCCCGAGATATGCTGCTGGATCTGGGCGGCGAGACCCTGACGACTGAGGCGCGCAATCTGGTCAAGGTCCTGGCCGAAAACAAGCGCCTTTCGGTGCTACCAGAGGTCGCGAGGGTCTTCGAGGAACTGGAGACGCGTAACAAAGGCGTGCGCCAGGTCCACATCCGCACCGCCTACCCGCTTGACGCCAATCTGCAAGAATCTTTGACAATGGCGATCAAGACCAAGTTGAACGCGGACGTGGAACTCACCGTCGAACAGGACGCATCCCTTATCGGCGGCGTCGAGATCCGCGCCGATGATCTCGTCATCGACGGTTCCGTGCGCGGCAAACTCCAAAGGCTGGCCAGCGAATTGCAAATTTAACGGAAAACCGACATGCAACTGAATCCATCCGAAATCAGCGATCTGATCAAACAGAAGATCGAGCAATTCGACCTTAGGACCGAGGCCCACACGGAAGGCACGATCGTCAGCCTGTCCGATGGCGTCGTGCGCATCCACGGTCTCTCCGACGCCCAGTATTACGAGATGTTGGAGTTCCCCGACAACGTCTTTGGCCTGGCCCTGAACCTGGAACGCGACTCCGTAGGTGCCGTGGTCCTCGGTGACTACACGGGCCTGACCGAGGGCGACTGGGTACGCTGTACCGGCCGCGTCCTGGAGGTCCCGATTGGCCCCGAACTGCTGGGCCGCGTGGTCGACTCCCTGGGCAATCCCCTGGACGGCAAGGGCCCCATCGGCGCCAGCCTGACTTCCCCGCTGGAAAAGGTGGCGCCGGGCGTCATCGCCCGTAAATCCGTTGACCAGCCGGTCCAGACCGGCATCAAGGCCATCGACAGCATGGTGCCCATCGGTCGGGGCCAGCGCGAACTGATTATTGGTGACCGCCAGACCGGCAAGACAGCGGTGGCTATCGACGCCATCATCAATCAGAAGGGTACGGGCGTTAAATGTATCTACGTGGCCGTCGGCCAGAAGAACTCCTCGGTGGCGGGCGTAGTCCGCAAGCTGGAGGAATTCGGTGCCATGGATCACACCATCGTGGTACATGCCGGCGCCGCCGACTCCGCCGCCATGCAGTTCATTGCCCCCTATGCGGGCTGCACCATGGGCGAATACTTCCGCGACCGCGGCGAGGACGCCCTGATTGTCTTTGACGATCTCACCAAGCAGGCCTGGGCCTATCGTCAGGTCTCCCTGCTACTGCGCCGCCCGCCAGGACGCGAGGCCTATCCGGGTGACGTCTTCTATCTCCATTCGCGCCTGCTGGAACGCGCCTCCCGCATCAACGCGGACGAGGTCGCCAAGCTCACCAATGGCGCGGTTACGGGTAAAACCGGTTCCTTGACCGCCTTGCCCATCATCGAAACCCAGGCGGGAGACGTCTCGGCCTTCGTGCCGACCAACGTCATCTCCATCACGGACGGCCAGATCTTCCTGGAGACCGATCTCTTCAACGCCGGCATCCGGCCAGCCATCAACGCGGGCCTCTCGGTGTCCCGGGTGGGCGGCGCGGCCCAGACCAAGATCATCAAGAAACTGGGTGGCGGCATCCGCCTGGCCCTGGCCCAGTACCGTGAATTGGCGGCCTTTTCCCAGTTCGCCTCGGACCTGGACGAATCTACGCGCAAGCAGTTGGAGCGGGGTGCCCGGGTAACCGAACTTATGAAGCAGACCCAGTACTCACCGCTCGGAGTGGGGCAAATGGCGGTGTCCCTCTTTGCCGCTAATATGGGCTATCTGGATGATGTGGACGTCCACAAGGTCGTCGATTTCGAACAAGCCCTGCTGTCCTATATGAAATCGGCCCAAGGGGCGCTTCTGGAAAAAATCAATACCAAGGGCGACTATAACGACGAAATCGAGCAGGGCCTGCACACGGCAATCAAGGACTTCAAGGCCAGCAATACATGGTAGCAGACCATGGGCGATCCGCCGCCTCCCCTCCGCCTTCCAGGCGGATGCGCGCAGGTGGCGCCCTCACGCAACAACCTTTAGTCGGTGATTCGCTCGGGTTGCCCTACAAGGCAGCCGCGGCGGCGGACCGGACGATGGGAGCTTAGAAGATATGGCCGGCGCCAAAGAAATCCGAACCAAGATCGCCAGCATCAAAAGCACGCAGAAGATCACCAAGGCCATGCAAATGGTCGCGGGAGCCAAGATGCGCAAGGCACAGGAGCGGATGACATCCTCTCGCCCCTACGCCCTGAAAATGCTTCAGGTTATCGCCCACCTGAGCCACGCCTCGCCGGAATACCGGCACAGCTATATGTCCGTGAACCGGGAACAGAAGCGGGTCGGCTACATCGTCATCTCTTCGGACCGTGGCTTGTGTGGTGGCCTCAATACCAATCTTTTCCGCAAATTGGCCATCGAAGTCCGAGACCAGCGCAAGGCGGGAGTGGAAACTTCCTTCGCCACCATCGGATCCAAGGCACTGGCGTTTTTCCGTCGCTTTGGGGGCAAGGTGATGGCCCAGGTGACCCACATCGGTGACAAACCTCACGTCGAGGACTTGATCGGTGCCGTGCGGGTACTCCTGGATGCCTACGAGGCCGGCGAGATCGATGCCATCTATGTGGCATACAACGAATTCGTCAACACCATGACGCAAAAGCCCATGATCGCCCAACTGGTACCTATCCACGCGGAAAAGATCGATAAAATCCAGACCCACTGGGATTACATTTACGAGCCCGAGCCAAAGGTCGTGCTCGACGCCCTGCTGACGCGCTATATCGAGTCGCTGGTCTACCAGGCCGTCGTTGAAAACGGGGCCTGTGAGCAATCCGCCCGAATGGTGGCCATGAGGGCCGCCACGGATAACGCGGGTAACCTCATCAGCGAGCTTCAATTGGTTTACAACAAGGCCCGTCAGGCGGCAATTACCCAGGAAATATCGGAAATCGTGGGCGGCGCGGCGGCGGTTTAGCCCCTGTGTGCCCTCGGGCATCCCGCGATGCCCAACCGCATCGACTTGCATCCAACCGCCGACAGGCGAGAACGAGGAAACAGATATGAGTTCCGGTAACGTGGTGGAGATCATCGGCGCCGTGGTTGACGTGCAGTTCCCACGCGGCGAGATGCCCAAAATCTATGACGCCCTGATGGTCGATACCGTCGGACTGACCCTCGAGGTTCAGCAACAACTTGGCGACGGTGTGGTACGTGCCATTGCCATGGGTACGACCGATGGTCTCCAGCGGGGTGTCGCGGTCAGCAATACCCACGAACCGATCCAGGTGCCGGTCGGTAAGGCGACCCTAGGACGTATCATGGACGTCCTGGGCCGACCGATCGACGACAAAGGCCCCGTGGAATCCGAGGCGCGCTGGTCCATTCATCGCCATGCCCCTTCCTTCGAGGATCAGGCGACCTCGACCGAAATCCTTGAGACCGGCATCAAGGTTATCGACCTCATCATGCCCATCGCCAAGGGCGGCAAGATCGGCCTCTTCGGCGGCGCCGGCGTGGGCAAGACCGTGACGCTGATGGAACTGATTCGCAACATCGCCGTCGAGCACTCGGGCTTTTCGGTATTCGCGGGAGTGGGTGAACGCACCCGCGAGGGCAACGACTTCTACCACGAGATGACCGACGGTGGCGTGCTTGACAAGGTCTCCCTGGTCTACGGTCAGATGAATGAACCACCGGGCAACCGGTTGCGCGTGGCCTTGACCGGTCTGACCATGGCGGAGTATTTCCGTGACGAAGGCCGTGACGTCCTCTTGTTCGTGGATAACATCTACCGCTATACCCTGGCCGGGACCGAGGTGTCCGCCCTCTTGGGCCGCATGCCCTCGGCGGTGGGTTACCAGCCCACCCTCGCCTCGGAAATGGGTGCTCTGCAGGAGCGCATCACCTCCACCCGTACCGGCTCCATCACCTCCTTCCAGGCAGTGTATGTACCCGCGGACGATCTCACCGACCCATCGCCGGCCACCACCTTTGCCCACCTGGACGCGACCCTGGTGCTGTCCCGTCAGATCGCCGAACTAGGCATCTACCCCGCCGTGGACCCCCTGGACTCCACGAGCCGTATCCTTGATCCCCACGTGGTTGGTGTTGAGCACTACTCGGTGGCGCGCATGGTCCAGGGAACCCTGCAAAGGTACAAGGAACTCAAGGACATCATCGCCATCCTGGGCATGGATGAACTGTCCGAGGAGGACAAACTGACGGTGGCCCGGGCCCGCAAAATGCAGCGGTTCCTGTCCCAACCCTTCTTCGTTGCCGAGGTCTTCACCGGCTCGCCAGGGAAGTACGTCTCCCTCAAGGACACCATCAACGGCTTCAAGGCCATCGCCAATGGTGATTATGACCACCTGCCGGAGCAGGCCTTCTATATGGTCGGCGGTATCGAAGAAGCGGCAGCCAAGGGCGGCAACGCCTAATCATCAGGGGCATTCCCATGGCAATGACAATTCATGTAGATATCGTCAGCGCGGAGCGGGCTATTCATTCCGGTCTGGCGACCATGGTATTCGCGCCCGGAGAAATGGGTGAACTGGGCATAGCGCCCCGCCACACAGCCCTCATCACCCGTCTGCGGCCGGGAGAGGTGCGCGTCCAAAAGATGGATGGGGAGACGGAGCACTTTTTTGTCTCCGGCGGAATGCTGGAGGTGCAGCCCCATGTCGTGACCGTGCTGGCCGACACGGCTATCCGGGCCCGGGACCTGGATGAGGCCGCGGCCGCGGATGCCAAGCGCCGCGCCGAGGACGCCCTGGCTGGGAAGGCCGCCGAATTTCAATATGCCAAGGCCCAGGCTGAACTGGCGGAGGCGGTGGCGCAGTTACGGGCCATTGAGAGACTACGCAAGACCAAAGTCAGCTAGGAACCGCCCCCTCGTCGCCACAAACTACAGCCCCCGCCCAGCGGGGGTTGCGTATTTCAGGGTATTCCTTTGACTTCCTCGCAACGCCATAATCAGGTTTAACTCGCATGACAGCCGAACTTATCCAAGAGGGAAAATACGTTAGCCTCACCTATAGCATCCAGGATGATCAGGGCACGGTTCTGGAGCACAGCGACCTGCCGATGGGTTTCGTCCTCGGCGGGGCTCAGGAACTGATCGGCGGCATGGACGCTGCCATCCGAGGCAAGGCGGCGGGTGACGAGATCGATTTTGATCTGGCCCCCGAGGCGGGGTTTGGCCGGCATGACGCGGACCTAACCTTTACCGATGATATCAACAACGTACCACCCCAGTTCCGTCAAATCGGGGCCGAGGTTCAAATGCAGAACGAGGCCGGCGAGATCAAGAGTTTCTATGTCACCCGCATTGAGAATGGGAGACTGACCGTGGACGGGAACCACCCCCTGGCCGGCAAGCGTCTCCGGGTTCATGTCCGCATCCACGAGGTGCGGGAGGCGACCCGCGAGGATATGGCAAACGATGGCCCATCCTGTGCCATCCCCGGCGCGCTGCACTAATAAGAGAAATGCCGAAATGAAGTTGGGCATCGCCATCCTCGCCGCCGGGCAAGGCACCCGCATGAAGTCTAACCTGCCCAAGGTGCTCCACCTCCTGGCCGGTCGGCCCCTGTTACGCCACGTCCTCGCTACCGCCCAGGAACTCGGCGCCGGCCGCATCTGTGTCGTGCAGGGGCCTGGCGACGGACAGGTCAGCTCAGCCCTGGCGGGGATAGATTGCGAGTGGGTCACACAAGAGGAACGGCACGGCACGGGACACGCCCTCATTCAGGCCATGCCCCTGTTGCGTGACATGGATCGCGTCCTGGTGCTCTACGGGGACATCCCGCTAATTCGGGCGGAAACGCTACAAAAACTCAGCGCCGCAGCCGCCCGTGCGCCCTTGGGCATTCTGACCGCGACCCTTGCGGATCCCTTCGGCTACGGCCGCATCCTGCGCGGGCCTAACGGGCAGGTGATGGGCATTGTCGAAGCCAGGGATGCCAGCGAAGCCGAACTCGCCATCCAGGAAATCAACACCGGCTTCCTGGTGGCCGATCGCGCCAAGTTGGACAATTGGCTGTCGCGACTGGATAACCACAATGCCCAGGGCGAGTATTACCTGACGGATATCGTCGCCCTGGCAAGGGGCGATGGCGAGACAATCGCCACCTGCCAGGCGGACAGAGAAGAAGAGATCTTGGGAATCAACGACCGCCTGCAACTGGCGGACCTGGAGCGGCGCTATCAGCGCCGCATCGCCGAGGACCTCATGCGCGAAGGGGTCACCCTCCTCGATCCCCAGCGCTTCGACGTGCGGGGTCGCCTGCGGGCCGGGCACGATGTCACCATCGACATCAACTGTCTGTTCGAGGGCGAGGTAGAACTGGGGGATGGCGTCAGCATAGGCCCCAACTGCCTCCTCACGGATTGCAGCATCGGCGCTAATAGCCGGGTCCTGGCCAATTCGGTCATCGAGAACGCACGGACCGGACAAGATACACAGATTGGACCCTTCGCCCGCTTGAGACCAGAGGCGGACATTGCGAACGGTGCCCACATCGGCAACTTCGTGGAGATCAAAAAGGCCACCATCGGCCCTGGCACCAAGGTCAGCCATCTCACCTACATCGGTGACGCCCGCATTGGCGGTAACGTCAATATCGGCGCGGGGACCATCACCTGCAATTACGACGGGGTCAATAAACACCTGACCCAGATCGGGGAGGGGGCCTTCATCGGCTCAAATACCGCCTTGGTGGCCCCGGTGAGGGTAGGCGCGGGCGCCACTATCGGCGCGGGCTCCGTCATTGGTCGCGACGCCCCGGCGGACAAACTCACCCTGACCCGGGCCCCGCAAAAAACCATCGACCATTGGACCCGGCCCGTCAAAAAACCCAAATAGCCTGGGACAAGAGGACACTATTCATGTGTGGCATAGTTGGCGGCATTGCTCAGCGGGACGTATCGGCCATTCTCCTGGAAGGGTTGCGCCGGCTGGAATACCGGGGCTACGACTCCGCCGGCATGGCGGTCCTGGCCGCCCCTGGCCAACTGGGCCGTATTCGCGCCCTGGGCAAGGTCGAGCGCCTGGCCGAGGCCATGGACCAGCAGCCCCTGCCGGGTAAGCTTGGCATCGCCCACACCCGCTGGGCCACCCACGGCGAGCCGGCGGAGCGCAACGCCCACCCCCATGTCTGTCGTGACCGCTGCGCCCTGGTACACAACGGCATCATCGAGAACCATGGCCTCCTCCGTCAGGCCCAGGAGGCCAGTGGCCATGTCTTCACCTCCGAAACGGACTCCGAGGTCATCGCTCACGCCATCTTCGACCAACTGAACAACGGCAAGTCCCTGCTGGAAGCGGTCCGCGCCACGGTAGCTACCCTGGAGGGGGCCTATGCCCTGGGGGTCATCGACTCCCAGGACCCGGACCACCTGGTTGCCGCCCGTCAGGGCAGCCCCCTAGTCATCGGCTTGGGCTTCGGCGAGAATTTCATTGCCTCGGACGTCTTCGCCCTCCTGCCGGTCACCCAACGCTTTATCTTCCTGGAGGAAGGGGACCTGGCCGAGATCAGCCGGGATAAGGTGCGGGTGTTCGACCGGGACGGCCAGCCGGTGACCCGGCCGATCCGGGAATCCGCCCTCTCCGCCGATGCGGTCAAGCGTGGTGAGTACCGGCACTATATGCAGAAGGAGATCTTCGAGCAGCCCCGCGCCCTGGCGGACATGCTGGAAGGCCGGTTGTCGGCGGACCACGTCCTACCCGAGGCCTTCGGTCAGAAGGCCCCGGACATTTTCAAGACCATCCGCGCGGTACAGATCGTCGCCTGCGGTACCAGCTACCATGCCGGCCTGGTGGCGCGACACTGGATCGAATCGGCCACCCCCCTTTCCTGTCAGGTCGAGGTGGCGAGTGAATACCGCTATCGCCGCCACGCGGCACCGGATCAGGCCCTCTTCGTCGCCATCTCCCAATCCGGGGAGACCGCCGATACCCTGGCCGCGCTGCGGCTGGCCAAGCGCCTGGGCTACACCGCAACCCTGACGATCTGCAACGTCCCGGAAAGCTCCCTGGTACGGGAGTCCGACCTCATCCTGCTGACCCACGCAGGGCCCGAGATCGGTGTCGCCTCGACCAAGGCCTTCACCACTCAACTGACCGCCCTGCTCCTCTTAACGGCGACACTCGGCCGTTACTCTGGCCTCATCGACACCACCGAGGCCGAACTGACCGCCTCCCTGCGCTCCCTGCCCAGCCGGGCCCGCGACTTTCTAACTCTGGACGCCCGCGTAGCCCTCATCGCCGAACAGTTCGCGGACAAACATCACGCCCTCTTCCTGGGCCGCGGCGACCAATACCCCATCGCCCGGGAGGGCGCCCTCAAGCTCAAGGAAATCTCCTACATCCACGCCGAGGCCTATCCCGCCGGCGAACTCAAGCACGGCCCCCTCGCCCTGATCGACGACGCCATGCCCGTCATCGCCGTCGCGCCCAACAACGGCCTGTTGGAAAAGCTCCGTTCCAATCTGGAGGAGGTCCGCGCCCGGGGCGGCCAGCTCTACGTCTTCGCGGACGAGCGTCTGGCCATGGCATCCCAACCCGGGGTCACCATCATCCCCGTGCCCCACGTAGATGGGCTGATCGCCCCCATCCTCTTTACCATTCCCCTGCAGCTCCTGGCCTATCATGTTGCCGTCCTGAAGGGCACGGACGTGGATCAGCCACGCAATCTGGCCAAGTCCGTGACGGTCGAGTAGCCCATTCCTCGCCTTTCTAACCTCGTCGTCCGTGGCCAGGACGGGTAACTCGCCATGACGATCCGCGCCAAATTCGCTACCGGCTTGATCTGCATCCTGGTCGTCAACCTCATGGCCGGCCTCTACGCCTTTCGGCTCTACCAACAGGCCAACAGCCAGGCCGCGGAGGTCCGGGAGGCCAGTTCCCAGATCGTGGCGACCGCTCTCTCCACCCAGGTGCGCTTCAAGAAGCAAGTGCAGGAATGGAAAAACATCCTACTGCGCGGCCAGGACCCCGCACTCTTTGATCAATACCTGGCCCAGTTTGAAAATGAGGAACAAAACACCCGCGTCTCCATGCAGCGCCTCATCGAGCTTCTGGGGGAGAACCTGGCGGCACGCGAGACCGCCGGCCAGTTTCTGGAGGCCCATACTCACCTCGGCGAGGAGTATCGCCTGGCCCTGGGTCAGCATCGGCTCAGGGACGAGGGGGCGTCTTTGGGGGTCGATGAGCGGGTGCGGGGCATCGATCGACAGCCCACGGACCTGCTGGACAAGGTTGTCGAGGCGGCCCGGGCCCACAAGGACCAGACTCTGGCCAACATTGACATCAGTATCGCCGGGGTGGAGCGCCACATCTTCCTGATCATGGTGGGGGTCATGACCGGCGCCATCGCGCTCCTGATCCTGCTGGTGGATCGGACCATCGGCCAGCCCATCGCCACCGCCACCGCTATCGCCCGGCGCGTGAGCGCGGGTGACTTCTCGACGCCGATCCGCGTCACGGGCGAAGACGAGAATGCCCAGATGCTGGCGGCCCTCAAGACCATGCAGGAAAACCTGGCGGAGTCGCGGGAAAGTCTCCGCCAGAGCGAGGCCCATGCCCGCCTGCTACTGGAATCCACCGGGGAGGGCATCTTTGGCGTCGATACCCAGGGAATCTGCATCTTCTGCAACCCGGCCGCCGCCCAACTCTTGGGCCATGCGTCCTCGGTAGCCCTGAAGGGGGTCAAGATGCATGACCTGATGCACCACAGCCACCCCGAAGGCAGCCACTACCCCGCCATGGAGTGCCTGGCCTCCAATATCTTCCGGGATGGACGCCCGGTACATGTGGACGACGAGGTCTTCTGGCGGGCGGACGGTAGTTCCTTCCCGGTGGAATATCACGCCAATCCCATCCTACGGGACGGACAACTGGTAGGGGCCGTGGTCAACTTCTCGGACGTCTCGGAGCGGCGGCAGGCCGAGATAGCGCTGCGCCTCGCCCACGACGCCCTGGCCCAAGAGCGTGCCCACCTGACGGAGCGGGTCCGGGAGCGAACCGCCGAGTTGGATCGCGCCAACGCCGAATTGGGCCGCACCGCCCGCGCCAAGGACGAGTTTCTGGCCGCCATGAGTCACGAACTCCGTACGCCCCTCACCAGCATCCTCGGCCTGTCGGAAACCATGGGCGACGGCCTCCTCGGAGCCCTGAGTCCCCAGCAGGCCAAGGCCGCCTTCACTATCCACGAAAATGGCGCCCACCTGCTGGAACTCATCAACGACATTCTGGACATGTCCCGGGTGGCCTCGGGTCGCATGACCTTGCACCTGGACCAGGTCCCGGTCAACCAGCTCTGGGATGCCTGCCTGCGCCTCATCCGTCCCCCGGCCACGGCCAAGGGGCTGCGCCTGGAAACACGCCTCGACCCGGCGGTGCAACTGGTGCATGGCGACAGCCGCCGCCTCAAGCAGATGCTCATCAACCTGCTGGGCAACGCCGTCAAGTTCACCCCCGAGGGGGGGACCATAGGCCTGGACGTCATGGGCGAGGCAAACCATCGCCAGGTCCGGATCCGCGTCTGGGATACGGGTATCGGCATCCCCGCGGACCAGCTCGAACGCCTCTTCAAGCCCTTCGTCCAGATCGATAGCCGGCTGTCACGACAACACGGCGGCACCGGCCTGGGCCTCGCCCTGGCCTATGGCATGGCCCAGCTCCACGGCGGGACCATCGAGGTAGCAAGCTCGGTCGGCAAGGGCAGCCACTTCGATCTCATCCTCCCCTGGAACCCCCAGGCCCAGAGGGGCATCGAAATACGGGAGGAGACGGTCGCCAAGGAGGCAAGCCCGCCCACCCAACCCCTGGCGCCAGCAAGGGTGCTGCTGGCGGAGGACAATGCCGACAACCTGGAAATGGTCTCCAACTATCTGCGACTGCGGGGTTTCGAGGTCCACACCGCCCAGGATGGACTGGAGGCGGTCACCCTGGCGCGGGCCTGCCGGCCCGACATCATCATCATGGACGTCCAGATGCCGGAATTCGATGGCCTGGAGGCAACCCGACGCCTGCGCGCCGACCCGACCCTCCGACTAACCCCCATTATCGCCCTCACGGCCCTGGCCATGCCCGGCGACCGGGAACGCTGCCTGGACGCCGGCATGGACGACTATCTCAGCAAACCCCTGGGCCTGAGTGAACTCCACAAGAGCCTGACGAGCTGGATCAAGCGCACCCGGGGATCATGACTGGGGGAAGGCCAGGATCAGGATGGCCGCGGGTTAGAGCTGCCCGCCCGCCTCGCACGGCAAGGCCATCAGTTCCCGAAAATCGCCCAGGCCGGCGAGTTGCTCCAAAACCTTCACTTTCAGGAGGCGAACACGCATCCCCTGAACGGCGATGATACCGCGCTCACTCAGGTCCTTTTCAATGCGGGAGAAGGTCTCGGGCTTGATGGAGAGCCGCGAGGCGATGACCCCCTTGCGTGCATCCAACTCAATGACCTGGCCATCGACCGGGCGCCGGGCAAGCAGGTAACTGGCGAAGCGGCTCGTGGCCGAATGTAGGGTGAGGTTGTCGATCTCCCGTACCAGGCCGCGCAAGCGCTGGCTCAGGGCGCCAAGCACGACCATGCAGGTATCGACGGACTCCCGCATCATGCGGGCGAAGTCCCTGGCATCCATGCCAATCAGCTCGGTCGGGCCCAAAGCCGCCGCGCAGACCGGATAACGCGGAGCGTTCAGGAACATCAGGGCCTCCGCAAAGGTCTCCCCAGCACCCGCGATTTCAATGACCTTCTCCGCCCCGTCCGGAGACAGGCGAAACAACCTGACCTGACCCGATAGGACCAGATAAAATCGATCGGAGGGATCACCCTGGCTGAAGAGCATCTGACCATCTTCCAGCCGCAGGCGCGCGGCCCGCCGTGCCACCCGCTCCTGTTGTTCTTGGGACAGTTGGGAAAGCAGCAAAGCCCCCCGTAATTCCTCGATCAGCATCGCACCCATTAACCAGCACCCAGGATTCAGCCGATGAATCGGCGGGATATTAAAAATTTACGCTCCGAAGTCTAACCCTGGAAAGCCTCCATGTCGCGGTTTCTAAAACTCCATGGGTTGGCAATCCTGATAGGCCTGGCCGGACTCCTCCTGTCACTGGGGGCCTTTTGGGTCATCCGCACTGACCTGGAGGCACGCCATCAACTGGAATTCGAGTGGCTGGCCCACAACCGCAATCGCGTTCTGAAAAAGGGCATTGAGGAGCGGTTGGATGCCGTGCGCTCCCTCCATGACCTCTTCCGGGTCTCCGACGAGGTCGATGGCCGGGCCTTCGGACTCTTCGCCCGGGGGCTCTTCGACCGCTATCAGGGTATCCAGGCCCTGGCCTGGGTACCCCGACAACCGGCCCAGGCCGGGAGTCCCCATGAGCGAGAGCTCAGCCACCCAGCGCCAGGAAAAGGCATCAGTGCGCCTGATCGCGCGGATCCCACCCCCTCCCAGTCCAAGACCCAGCGGCCTGACCGCTTCCCCATCCAATATCTGGAATCGGAACGGGACAGCGGTCTCCTGGTAGGCCAGGATCTGGGGGAGAATCCGGTCTTACGGGCCCTGATGGGACGGGCCCTGGCCAGCGGCGATATGGTGGTCAGCGGCCGCATCCCCTTGATCACGGGCGATAACCCCCAATACGGCTTCATGGCCTTCATGCCAGTCTTTCACCCCATGACGGCCGGGGCAACGGATCGGGAGCGTCAAACCTCTCTCCAGGGCTTCGTGGTCGGTGTCTTCCGCATCGCCGATATCGCCGACACCGCCATGGGGCTTCTGGAGCCCCGGGGGGTCGAATTCCTGGTGCAGGATGAATCCGCCCCGACCGGGGAGGAGTTGCTCGACTTCTACGCCAGCCGGCTCAACCGCGACCCCGCCCCGGCCAGCACCCAATGGCGGGGCTGGGACCTCGATCCTGCCCCACGCGTCATCGAGACCTTTCCCGTGGCCGACCGGCGCTGGTCCATCACCTGTTCACCGACCCGCCAGTTCAGCACCGAGGTTTTCCTGGAAGGCCCCTGGATCGTCCTGGTGAGTGGCCTGGCCCTGACCGGGGTCATGGTCCTTTTCATCCTGCACTTCCGCGCGGCCCTGCGCCTGCGATTGCGCATCGAGGAGGAGTTGCGGGCATCGGAACAGAAGCTGCGCATCCTGTTCCATCAATCGCCCGACATCATCATGACGGTGGACCGTGACGGGGACCTGCTCATTCTGAACCGGCCCCTGCCGACCCTGCCGGCGGGGAAGGAGCGGCGCGCGGACGGCTTGCTTCCGGTTCGGGCGCGAGAGCACTTCCATCAGGCCCTCGCCCGCGTGCTGGCCATCGGCGAGCCCGAGGGCTTTGGTTACGCGGGGGACGACTCGACCTGGTGGGACCTGCGGCTGGTGCCCCTGCGCGAGGGGGCCAGGGTGACGGCCGCCTTGGTCATCCTCACCGATGTCACCGAAAAACGGGTCCTGGAGGCCCACGCCATCCGCAATGCCCGTCTGGCCTCTCTCGGCGTACTGGCCGCCAGCGTGGCCCATGAGATCAACAATCCCAACAACGCCATCCACTTCAACGCCTCCATCCTGGCGCGCAGTTGGGGGGACATCCGCAAGGTGTTGGACCGCCATCGCCGGGAATACGGCGACTTCAGCCTCGGTGGCATGCCGGTGGCCAAGGCCCTGGAAGGCCTGCCGCGCCTCCTGGAGGGCATCGTCAAGGGCTCCCAGCGGATCGAGAAAATCGTGGGCAACCTCAAGCACATGGCCCGCCCGGACGCCGGAGATCTGGATCATGCCGTGGATCTGGGCGAGATCCTGCCCACCGCCCTCTCACTGCTCCAAAGCCAGATCCATAAACACACGACACACTGCCGCCTCCTGCTGTCCGAGTCCCTGCCCCCGGTGCGCGGCAATGGCCAGCAACTGGAACAGGTCTTTATCAACCTGATCCTCAATGCCCTCCAATCCCTCCCTCATCGCGACGCCGGGGTCCGGATCAGTGCCTCCCTGGAGCCCGAAGGCGAATTCGTGCGGGTGACGGTCGAGGATGAAGGCCAGGGCATGACCGAGGAGGTCCTGGAACGGGTGACGGAGCCCTTCTTCACCACTCGGGTAACGACAGGCGGCACCGGGTTGGGGCTTTCCATTTGCACCCGCATCGTTCAGCATCACTCCGGCCGGATGGAGATCGAATCCCAACCCGGCAGTGGCACCCGGGTCAGCGTCTGGCTGCCGGTCGCAACGGCTTGAAAACAAAATCCAGGTGAGGTCAAGCATGGAGACCCGACAAAAATGGCCGGTCGTCCTGGTGGACGACGAGGAAGACATCCTCTTCGGGGCCGAATACCTGCTCAATACCCACGGCATCACCACCGTCACCAGCCTGAGCGATGGCCGCGAACTCATACCGCTCCTGGAGCGGCAAACGGCGGGGGTGATCGTCCTCGACCTCTTTATGCCTCAGATGTCGGGACTGGAACTCCTGCCCCGCCTGGCACGCGAATATCCGGAAATCCCCGTGGTCGTCATGACCGCCTCCCAGGAGGTGGAGACGGCCGTGTCCTGCATGAAGGAGGGGGCCTTCGACTACCTGGTCAAGCCCGTGGAGGAAAGTCGCTTCGTTTCCAGCGTGCGCCGGGCACTGGAGATCCGCCTGCTGCGCCAGGAGATCGGCTCATTGCGAACCAGCCTCATGGGCCAGGGAATAGGTCACCCGGAGGTCTTTGCCCCCATCATCAGCCGCAACCACCAGATGCAGCGGCTCTTTCGCTACGCCGAGGCGATCGCCGATTCGGGCGAGCCGGTCCTCATTACAGGCGAGACCGGTACCGGTAAGGAACTCATCGCCCAGGCCATTCATCATCTAAGTGGCCGGAGCGGCGAGATGATCTGCCTGAACGCCGCCGGTCTGGACGACAACCTCTTCTCCGACACTCTCTTTGGTCATGTGCGCGGTGGCTTCACGGGGGCCGACCGGGAGCGGGAGGGCCTCATCGCCAAGGCGGCGGGTGGCACCCTCTTCCTGGACGAGATCGGCGATCTCAAGCCCGCCTCCCAGGTCAAACTGCTGCGCCTGCTGCAGGCTCAAAACTATTACCCCATTGGCTCGGACATGCCAAGAACCACCGATGCCCGCATCCTCGCCGCTACCAACCAGGCCCTGCATCGCCGCATGGATCGTGGCAAGTTTCGTCAGGACCTCTATTTTCGGCTCTCCAGCCATCCCATCGAACTGCCCCCGCTGCGCGAACGCCTGGACGACCTGCCGCTCCTGCTCCAGCACTTTATCAACGAGGCGGCCCAAGCCCTGGGACGCCCCGCGCCACGCATCCCCGGGGAGCTGCTCACCCTCCTCTCTCTTTATGATTTTCCCGGCAATATCCGCGAATTGCGAGCCCTGGTCTTTAATGCCATGGCTCAGCACCGGGTTGGGGGCGTCCTGGCTATGGACAGCTTCCAGCAGGTAGTGCGCCGGGATCGCGCCAGTGTCGAGCCTGTGCCCCCGAGCCTTGCCGAGGGGCCAGGCCTGGCCATCCCGGGCCGCTTTCCTTCCCTCAAGGAGGCCGATATTTTCCTGGTGGAGGAGGCCATGCGCCGCGCCAATCATAACCAGGGCCTTGCCGCCATGCTGCTCGGCATCAGTCGCCAGTCCCTCAACCGCCGTCTGCATCTCATGAACCGGGAATAAGCC
>JBASIS010000085.1:0-12583 GCA_049654905.1 Chromatiaceae bacterium | reverse complement strand
CGCCCTCAATATAGGGGATGATGGGCTGGTTGGGGACCCGGAGGGCATAATGGTCGTCGACCTGGATCTTTTCGCCGCTGGCGGGCACCTGAATTTTGTCGTAGGCCATAGCGTTGGTCTCTTTGGGGTTGCACAAATGAAGTGAGTCTAGCACCCGACCCGGGGCTTGTGTACCGCTAGGCAAATAATAGGCCTACTTCGGCCAGAAATCATTCACCCCCTTCCCCTTATCCCGTAAACATATTATTAATCAATTATATAAACCAATGGAGATTCCACCCCCCATCGCCCTTCATCGTGCCCGGTGCCCCGTTATGGTCGGCCTCTCGGGCGGCGTGGATTCCTCGGTGGCGGCCCTGCTGCTGCTGGAACAGGGGTATCGCGTGGAAGGACTCTTCATGAAGAACTGGGAGGAGGACGACGATGCCGGCTATTGCGCGGCGGCGGCGGACCTGAGGGATGCGATGGCGGTCGCGACCCGGCTGGGCATTCCCCTGGGTACCGTCAACTTCGCCACGGAGTATTGGGATCGGGTCTTTTCGGATTTCCTGGCGGAGTACCAGGCCAACCGGACCCCCAATCCGGACGTACTCTGCAACCGCGAAATCAAATTCCGCGCCTTCCTGGATCATGCCCTGACCCGCGGCCTGTCGCGGATCGCCACTGGCCACTATGCCCGCCTGACCGAGGACGCCCGGGGCTATCACCTCTGTTTGAGCCAGGATGCGGACAAGGATCAAACCTATTTTCTCCACCTCCTGGACCAGGAGCAGCTCGCCCACGCCCTTTTTCCCCTCGGGGAAATGAACAAGCAAGAGGTCCGTGCCCTGGCGCGGCGGGCCGGTCTGGCAACCGCGGCCAAAAAGGACAGCACCGGCATCTGCTTCATCGGCGAGCGCCGCTTTAAGGACTTCCTCGCCCGCTATGTCCCACCTAACCCGGGTCCCATCGAGACACCGGAGGGGCAATGCCTCGGCGAGCACCCGGGGCTGACCTATTTCACCCTCGGCCAGCGCCAGGGGCTCGGCATCGGTGGCCAGGCGGCTGGTCTGGAGGCCCCGTGGTTCGTGGCTGCCAAGGATGCAATCCGCAACAGCCTGATTGTGGTTCAGGGCCACGACCACCCCCTGCTGTTCAGCCGCCGCCTGATCGCCAGCCGGATACACTGGATCAGCGGTCAGCCGCCTCGCGACCCACCCTTCGCCTGCCAGGCCCGCCTGCGGCATCGCCAGGCCCTCCAACCCTGCCGGGTCGAGGAACTTAGCGGCGATCGCGCCAAACTCAGCTTTGCCCAGCCCCAAAGGGCCGTCACCCCCGGCCAATCGGCGGTCATTTATTTAGGCGCGGAATGCCTCGGGGGTGGCATCATTGAGGCCACGGAACCCTGACCGCTGGCCAAGTGATCTTTACCCCGTTAGGATTCCAGCGCCACGCTGGCCTTCAGATAGCTCGCCATTCGCCAAGCCCATGATCTACACCCTTCAAGACCGCCTCATCGCCCTGGGGGCCATCTACCAAGCCAGTCTCTGTGTCCGCCGCATCGCCACCAAGGGCACGGTGGACACGGACCTCATGGAGCCCTGCATCCACAGTCTCTTTCAAACCGATGCCGACTCCACCGCCGACATCTTCGGCCCCCCGGGGGCGCTAACCCCTGGCATTCGGGAACTGGCCAACCAACTCAGTGGCAAGACCCCCAAGGACATGGAATTCACCCGCTACCTGCTCGCCCTCCTCAAGCTGGAGTCCGTGCTTAACGGTCGCCCTGACATGATCCAGCAGATTGCCCAGGGCATCGAGGGCGCCCGTGCCAAGCTGGTGCATTTCCCCATGCTGCACCCCAACCTCCTGGCCCACCTGGCCGACATCTACAGTCAAACCGTCAGCCAGCTCCAGCCCCGCATCATGGTGAAGGGGGAGCCCAACTTTCTGCAAAACCCCGACAACCAGAACCGCATCCGGTCCCTGCTGCTGGCCGGCATCCGCGCCGCCTGGCTCTGGCGCCAGGTCGGCGGCAGCCGCTGGAAGATCGTCTTCGGGCGGGGCAAACTGCTGGAGGCGGCCCATCATTACCTGCGCATGAGCACCCATTAAACTGGAGCCCACGGCATGGCTACGGACATCATCGGGCACTGCTGGCACTGCGGCCGCGATCTGGCCCCCTGCGACTATGGCCGCGAGGCCCTCTGTCTTGGTTGTGGCAAGCCCACCCGGGTCTGCCGCAATTGCCGCCACTATGCCCCGGGGCGGCCCAATGCCTGCCTAGAACCCATGACCGACCTGGTGGCGAACAAGGAAAAGGCCAACTTCTGCGAACTCTTCGATCCCGCCGACTTAGCCACCACCGGCCAAGGCCCGTCCCGCGCCACCGACCTGCTCCAGCGTGCTCAGGATCTCTTCAAGTGATCCAGGGAGAGACCGGATTGGCCGGTTCCCCGGCCAGATCCAGAACCCGGGGCTCAAGGGCGAGCGCCTCCCCGCTAAAATCCCGCCACAGTTCGCCATAGGTGCGTCTGGTTGCTGGATGGGACTCCTCCCCGGCCACATCAGCCAGGGGTTTGAGCACGAAGGCATAACGCAGGATCTCGTCGCGTGGCAACTTATAGCCATCGATGACGCCTAAGGCATCGCCGTAGGTCAGCAGATCGATATCCAGGGTCCGGGGCGTGAACTTATCGGGGCCCCGGACTCGTCCCGCCGCATCCTCGATGGCGCGCAGGCAGGCCCGCAGGTCCGCCACGGACTGCGCCGTCTGGCAACCCACCACCAGATTCAGAAAGGGCTCGCCCGCGAAACCCACCGCCCTGCTTTCATAAACCGGGGAGATGACCAAGTCGCCATAAAGCTGGCGCAGGGCACTAATAGCGTTGCGCAAGGACGACTCCCGGTCCAGATTGCTCCCCAGACTGAGCCAGACCCTAGGCACCGCCAGACCGCTCCCCGCGTTCGATGATGACGCCCACGTCCGCCGCGCCGCTGACGGCGCCGATCTTATTGACACTGAGCCGCAGCCAGGGAATGCCAAACTCCTCGCGCAGCAGCGCCGCGCAGCGCTCCGCCAAGGTCTCCACCAGTTCGAAGCGGCTCTCGGCCACGAATTCCTTCAGCCGCTTGGATACCCGCTTGTAGTCCAGGGCATCCTCGATGCGATCCGTGGCCGCCCCCCTGGTCACATCCGCGCCCATCTCCAGATCCAGCACCACGGGCTGTTTGATCTGCTTTTCCCAATCGTAGATACCGATGGTAGTCTCGATGCGCAGCCCGCGCAGGAACACGATATCCATGAAGCCCCCTCTCTCAGGTAAAGAAACCGATGCCCTCCGCCGCCATGGTAGGGAAGCCGAGGACGATTACCACCCCGCCCCGCCAGCGGACCCAGGATCCCTGAGCGACATGGATCTGGCTCTACTTGCCGAGCGCATCAAGAAATGGGGCCGGGAATTGGGATTCCAGCAGGTCGGCATTACCGGCATCGACCTGGCGGAGGACGAGGCCCGGCTGGTGGCCTGGCTCGAACAAGGCCGCATGGGCGAGATGGATTACCTGGTCCGCCACGGCGTCAAGCGCGCTCGGCCCGCGGAGCTGGTGCCGGGAACCCTACGTGTCATGTCCGCGCGGATGGACTATCTCCCCGAGACCCAGGACTGCCTTCAGGAGCGCCTGGAGGAACCGGCCACCGCCTTCATCTCCCGCTACGCCCTCGGTCGGGACTATCACAAGCTGATGCGCACCCGCCTGCAACGCCTGGCCGAGCGAATCACCGCCGAAATCGGCTCCTTTGGCCACCGTGCCTTCGTCGATTCCGCCCCGGTGCTGGAGAAGGCCCTGGCCCACAAGGCCGGCCTGGGCTGGATCGGCAAACATACCAACCTGATCAACCGCCAGGCCGGCTCCTGGTTTTTTCTCGGCGAACTCTTCGTCGATTTACCGCTCCCGCTGGACTCACCGGCGACCCTTCACTGCGGACAGTGCCAGGCCTGCCTGGACGTCTGCCCGACCGGCGCCATTCTGGCGCCCTACCAACTCGACGCCCGCCGCTGTATCTCCTATCTCACCATCGAACTGAAGGGCCCCATCCCCGCACCCCTGCGGCCCTTGATGGGCAACCGGATTTATGGCTGCGATGACTGCCAGTTGGTCTGCCCCTGGAACCGCTTCGCCCAACTCACCCGGGAGGGGGATTTCCGCCCCCGCCACGGCCTGGAGGCCGCCACCCTCATCGACCTCTTCGCCTGGGACGAGCCCGAGTTCCTGCACCGCACCGCAGGCAGCGCCATCCGCCGCATCGGGCATCAAAGCTGGCTGCGCAATCTCGCCGTCGCCCTGGGCAATGCCCCGCCCTCCCCCGCCGCCCACGCGGCCCTGGCGGCACGGCTTGATCACCCCAGCGAACTGGTCCGCGAGCACGTCATCTGGGCCTTGGCCCGTCAGAGCCGCAGCAGATGCTCGCGATAGTGCCGGAGTTCGGCGATGGATTCGCGAATATCGTCCATGGCGCGGTGGGCCGATTCCTTTTTGAAGGCGTCCGCCACCGCCGGCGCCCAGCGCTGCGCCAGAATCTTGAGGCTGCTCACGTCCAGATTGCGGTAATGGAACCAGGCCTCCAACTGGGGCATGGAACGGGCGAGAAAACGTCGATCCTGGCAAATGCTGTTGCCGCAGAGGGGCGACCTGCCCGCCGGCACCCAGGCCGCGAGAAACGCCAGGGTCTCGCGCTCCGCCCCGGCCTCGTCCCGATCGCTAGCCCGGATCCGCTGCAACAGGCCAGAGGCCCCATGATGTTCCCGGTTCCAATCGTCCATGGCCGCCAGCACCACCTCGGGCTGATGGATGGCAATGACCGGCCCCTCCGCCAGGACCTCCAGGTGAGTGTCGGTGACGAGGGTGGCGATCTCGAGGATCCGATCCTGTTCGGGCTTCAGGCCGGTCATTTCCAGGTCCAGCCAGACCAGATGGTTGTCGTCGGGTTTCATGCTGTCTTGTATCGCATTGAGAAAGACCTCAGTGTATACCCAGCGGGGCCGCTCGCGGCATATCGCGGGAGGGCTGGGTGGGGGCTGGCGGGGGTGTCGACAGCAGGGATGCTGTCGCCAAGCCTACAGGGCCGTATTCACGGCGTCCTCCGCCAGACACTACCCGGCCCGGGCAACCGAAAACCCGGGCGTGTTGGATATAACCTCAACCTTGCCGTCCCGCCCTGGCCCCATGCTACCGGCAGCCATTCCCGATATCGGCACCCCGACAAAATGGCATAGAATCCCAACGACATCCCTTTTCCAGGAGACCCACCCATGCACCCACGCCTGATTTTATTGTCCCTCTGCCTCGCCACCGCCCTCCCGGTCCTGGCCGGCGAGGACAAGGACGTCACCGACCTCTACACATTCAACTGCACCTCATGCCATGGCGCCGAGGTCTATACGCGCACCGACCGCAAGGTGACTTCCCTGGCGAGTCTGGAGTCGCAAGTCCGGCGCTGCGAGCAGTCCCTGGGGCTCAAGTGGTTCGACGAGGAGATCACCGACATGGCGGCCTACCTGAACACGCACTACTACAAATTCAAACCCTGATGCCGGGCCGCCGGCTCTCGGATCGCCAGAAGGCGCGCATCCTCAACCTTCAGGACCAGCGGCGCCAGCGCCTGGATGAGCGCGCCGAACAGGTCCTGGCGACCTGCGAGATCGACCAGCCTCGCCACGGTCTGGTAGTGGTGCGTCATGGGGCCGAGCTGGCGGTGGAGGACGAAGCCGGCCGGGTCTGGCACTGCCTGGCGCGTCAGAACATGGGCCATCCCGTCTGCGGCGACCGGGTGGTCTGGCAGGCCAGTGGCCCGGATCGCGGCGTGGTGACCGCCATTCAGGCGCGGACGACGGTCCTGGCCCGTCCGGATTACAGCGGCCGCGACAAGGCCCTGGCGGCCAATCTGACCCAACTGGTGGCCATCCTCGCCCCCCGGCCCGAGCCCAGCACCTACCTGCTCGATCAATACCTGGCCGCCGCCGAGCGCCTGGGGGTCAAGGCCCTGATCGCCT
Source organism: Chromatiaceae bacterium (assembly GCA_049654905.1). GTDB lineage: Bacteria > Pseudomonadota > Gammaproteobacteria > Chromatiales > Chromatiaceae > M0108. Next base: position 6,551 of record JBASIS010000085.1, on the reverse strand, counting down.
GCAACAAAACCGACCTGCTGGATGCCCAGGCCCAGGCCAGCATGGCCAGCCTGCTGGTGCCTTACGAGCGGATCGGCTACCCCCTGGTCTGGCTAAGCCTGCTCGACGATCCGGACCTGCGGCCCCTGGCGGCCCAACTTGCGGGGGAGACCAACATCCTGGTGGGCCAATCAGGAGTGGGCAAGTCGTCCCTGGTCAAGGCCCTGCTGCCGGATCTCGACATCCAGATCGGACGCCTGTCCCGGGCCACCGGACTGGGCCGGCACACTACCTCCACCGCCACCTGTTACCACCTGCCGGATGGGGGCTACCTCATCGACTCCCCCGGGGTACGCAGCTTCCGGCTGACCCTGGACGGTCGGGCCGATCTGGAGCATGGCTTCCGGGACATCGCCCCCCTCATCGGGCATTGTCGTTTCGCGAACTGCAACCACGACCGGGAGCCCGGCTGCGCCCTCAAGGAGGCCGTGGCGGGAGGGGAGCTCAATCCGGAGCGGCTGGCGAACTTCCTGCACATGAGCGCCACCCTGGAGCGATCCAGCGCACGGCGCTAATACCACAAACCCCCTGTTTAACCGAGAGAACAAATCATGGCCTACTGGCTGATGAAATCCGAGCCCCATGTCTTCGGCATCGACCACCTGGTCGCCGCCCCGGACCAGACCGAACCCTGGGACGGAGTGCGCAACTATCAGGCGCGCAACATGATGCGTGACGAGATGAAGGTGGGCGACCCGGTCTTTTTTTACCACTCCAACTGCGCAGAGCCCGGCATCATCGGCCTCATGGAGGTGGCGCGGGAGGCCTATCCCGACCACACCGCCTTCGATCCCAAGGCCAAGTATTACGACCCCAAGAGCGATCCGGATAAGCCCCGCTGGGTCATGGTGGAGGTGCGCTATGTGCGCCACCTGCGGCGCAACATCACCCTGGCCGAACTCAAGTCCCATGCCGAAGGCCCCCTGGCGGGCATGCCCCTGGTGCGCCAGGGCAACCGACTCTCCGTCATGCCGGTGACCCCGGAACAGTGGGATTTCATCCTGTCCCTGGAATAGCCGCCTGGGACATCCAGAATCGCAAACAGCCCGGCCTATCCCAGGATGGAAACCCTTAATGGCTGGGGAACTCAGCGGGGCCGAGACCACCTGGACACGTGGTCCTGGTCCGGCTACATGAGCCGAATGACCGCCTCCCGTTGCAGGCCCAGAGCCTGAATACCGAGCTTGAGGGCCTGCTCGGCGAAAGTCTCCAGATCGCCCCAGCGGTCGTCGCTGTCCATGACCTCGGACAGGATCTCGTTGACGAGACGCAGGCGATAGCGGCCCAGATCCGCCTCGCGGGGGGGACTCAGCTCCGACAGGACGTAGAGTGACGGCTCCGGCTTGCCCAAGGCGACGAAGGCGAGGATGTAGCGGAAGGCCCGGGCATCCCCACTCTCGATCTCCCCCAGCAGGCTGGCGGCATGGTCGCCGATCTGGTAACGGCGTTTGGGAATGGCGGTACGGATGATGGGTTTGTCCTGCATGTTCGGCTCCCCCGAAGTTGGATGGCGCCAATCTGGTGTCGGCGGAGGTGAATCCAAAGCCGCCCGGACCGGGCCAGGCTCTTGATCAGCGCCGGGTGGGGATGTCGTGGCCAGGCCCTGAACAGGTCAACAGCCGCCCGCCCGGGTGATGAAAATCCGGCTGGGGGCGCGGATGGCCCAGTGCCCAGTAGGTAAGCCCTCCCTGCTTATCCTCGACCACCGTCGCCAGCCCCAGGAGCAGGGCTGCGCCGGGCTGGCGCTTGGGCAGCAGATCCTGGGGGATATGGGCGCGCAGGCACCAGGCGTGGCGGCGACGTTCGCACCTGACGCCGGGAGCGCCCCCCTCACCCTCGATTTGGGGTTGAGGCACAGGCACTCGCTCATCGGCAAAGTCATAAAGCGCCCAGGCCCCCGAAGGAGAAAAATTGAACTCACGGTAAGCCGTTTCCCCCGGCAGGCCGATGAAGACCTCGCAGCAGCTATGCCGCCAGAGCCCGTCCTGGCGGCCCGGGTTGGTCCGGGGCGGCAGGGACAGGGCCCCTCGCGGCGCCCGAATCTGGTAATCGAGCTGGAGGGCGCCATCCCCGGCCCAGGCCAGTCTGACGCGCAAGCGCCACTTTCCCGGCCCCGGGGAGGCAGGATGACAGATCAGGGTCTGCCAGAGCATGGAGCCCGATTCATCTCCGCCTCGTCCCTGGCAGGACGGCAGCCCCCGAAATTTAGCCGGCCCCCTTGTTCGCCAGGTTGCCACATCTCCACCTCTGAGCATCATCATTGAAAGGGCAAATACCCGGCTTTGTTCTCACGGGGCGCCAGAAGGCAACCCGAAAGGGCGATGGCGACCTACAGGTTGCTTCCAACATCCATGCGCCCATGCAGGATCCTGGACACCAGAATTGCCTGGCTGGTGGCTCGGTAAACGATGATGTGCTGTCCCGCGGGGAATAGCCGATGCCGGGCGGACAATTCCGGGCGGCCATGGCCTATCCCAGGGTTGTCCTGGATGGTCAACAACGCCCGGTCTAGCACGTCGCGGTAACCATATGCCTGCGTCTCACCCCAGGTTTCGAGGCTGTATTGGAAGATGTCGGCGACATCTTCCGCTGCCCTGGGGGAAAGAATCAGCACTCGGTCAAGACGTGACATCAGCACTCACTTTCTTGCCATTCCGCGCGTTCGCGAAGGCCTTTTCAGTAAGCTGCCCCAACAGTTCCGGGGTGTAGATCAGGCCCTCACCCTTCTCCAGTTGCTCGTCACCTACCGCCACCGCGGACCGCAAGATCGCCAATTTCTCGTCCTCGTCCCGCATACGCCGGATGGCGTCTCGGACGACTTCCGAAGCATTGCTGTAGTAGCCGGTACCGACCTTGACTTGAAGATACTGCTCCAACTCGGGAGAGAGGTTGATATGCATAGCCTGATGAAATCATGGAGACTGAATAGCCATGATTTATACATAAAGTAGCCATGCCAGGCAAGCCCACCGTCATGGCAGCAATTCCAAATTTGAGTTGGGCGGAAGCTCAGGCGACTGCACTGATGCCAAAATACCAAGTCTAAGGGGCTTTTCGGACCGTAAACCGGTTCGTCGATCCCTTTTTGAGGCCCGCACAGGCACCGAGTTGCTACGATACGGCCAAATTTGGAATTGCTGCGTCATGGACCCGGAACTCCGGTCAACCTTCAACTGTGGGCCGGTGTTAAGGACCCCATATAGCCACAGTGAATGGCTAACGGAAGAAATCCCATCCATTAGCCAAGTGACTGTTACTCATCCATCTGGGAGACGCCCATGACCACTGTCACCAACCTGGAGGCCTTGCTTGCCAAGGGACCGGATAACGCCCTGCTGCGGTACAGCCTCGGCAATGAATATCTCAAGCTCGGCGATCTGGAAAGGGCCATCGAGCACCTGGCCACGGCGACCCGACTCGACCCGCGTTATTCCGCCGCCTGGAAGCTCCATGGCAAGGCCCTCCAAGCCAGCGGCCGCCCCGCGGAGGCCATTGCCATCCTGGATCAGGGCATCGCCGTTGCCGAGGCGCGGGGTGACATCCAGGCCGCCAAGGAGATGGGCGTCTTTCGCAAGCGGGCCTTGAAAGCCCTGGAAAACCCCTGAGTCCAGCCGTCAAGCGGCTCAATCCAGGAGGCGTAGGCGCGCCATCCCGGTCTCGCGCTGGATGGTGACCTCGATTTGGGCATATTCCGGTAAAGGCTCCAGGGGTGTCGGATCGTCCGCGCACTGACAGCCACCCAGGAGGCTGGTGAAAAAGACCCCCACCCGTGCCTCCAGACCCTCCGCCGTCTCCGTCGTCGTCAGGACCATGACCTGGACGGGCGCCGCCGTCACCTGACTCCCGCGCATCAGGGCCTGTTGCAAGGGCAAATCCGCGGCATCCAGCCCCTCCAGTGCCCGCTTCAGGGCAGCCTCGCGCTCGGGCGTGTCCCAGGCGGCCCGGACCTCGCTCAAGTCAATCATGGCCCCGCAACCTCCTCCGTTATTCCGACGATCAAGGCCATGTTCCGGTGGGGCCAAGGCGGTCAATACCCCGTCATCTCCAGATAGCCGCGCCCAATTTCCCGATCCCCCGCCATGAGGCGGACCGCGCCTTCCCAGTAAACGACCCCGGTGGACTGACGGCCATCCAACTCCTGGTCATCCATCAGAGGCAGGAGTTCCCAGGAGCGCCCATCGATCTCCAGACCCCACGCGACCGGATAGGACTTACCCGTGCGCGGCGACTGCCAGCGGCGTTGGGGGTGAAACCGGACCTGCTCGGGCGTCAGGTGCCGTGGACTGGCGCTCCCCTCGCGCAGGGTACCGGCGCTCCAGAGCACCGAACCGTCGGCCTGGCGCATCTGGAAGGCCATCAGGGAACCGCCATCATGCAGATTGATGCCGATCCAGTCCCAGCCCTGGACCTCATCGGACAGCAGTTCGCTGGACCATTCATGATCCAGCCAGGCCCGCCCCGCAACCGGACGCTCCTCGCCATTCAGACGCATCCGGCCCCTGACGGCAAGTTGGGGGCGGCTATAGTAATAGCTGGCATGGTTGGGGGCCGGGGTCTTCTGGCTAAATCCCTCGCTTCCATTGAGGACCGGAGGACCGGCGGGGGTCAGGTCAAGATCGAGGGCGAAGGTTTCGGTCTCGATCCGGGCCTGATACCGGTCGTCCCCGTCCAGGGTCAGCGCCCAATCCCCGATCCAGGCACGGGTCCGCTCAGGCGCAGCGCCCGCGAGGGGCTCCAGGCCGCGCTCGGCCCGCTCGGCATGGAGCAGATGGCCCGTGGCCGGGTCGGCGATGGCCGCATGGGCCAGAATGAGCTGACGGGGCGCGAAACGGATGGGATTGTCCGCGCCGATGCCAGTGGCAACCCGGAAGAAGGTCACCTGAAAACCCCGCTCGGCCCCGTTCTCGTCGGTCAGCCAGCCGGTGACGTACCACCATTCCGTCCGGCAGTCCGGGTGGGCGCCGGTATCGGCGGGAAAGACCAGGGGGCGACCCTCGACCACCGGGGCAAAGTCGCTCGCCTGAACGGCGGCAAGGAGGGTCAGGGCCAAGCACAGGATCATACCCAGGCCCAGGCGCGGGACAAGACCGCGCCGGCCCGTCCCGGTCAGGCGCAGCCCCTGGCCCAGGGCTGGCAGGACGGTAGGCCCCGCGCCTGGAGCCCTTTTCCACCCAGTTGGGCGAGGCCCCTCGCCCAAGGCCGGCTTCTTCACCAGTCCTCCCGAACCGCCAGGACCGCATCCCGACGCATCGCCTGACGGCCGGAAAGCCGGGCGGCCAGGGCCGCGAGCAGGATCATGGCGAAACTGAAGACCAGCAGCACGCCCAGGGGCCATTGCATATCCATGCTCCAGTGGAAACTCTGACGGTTGATGACCTCGATCAGAATCCAAGCGATGGCCGCGCCCGCGACCAGGCCGATAACGACGCCCACCGCGGCGGTCAGGGCCGCCTCGGTGGCCAGCAGGGTCCCGATCTGGCGCCGCCTCAGGCCGAGATGGCGCAGGATACCCAGTTCCTTCCGCCGACTGGTGGCCAGAGCGGCAAAGCTGGTACTGATCCCAAAGAGCCCGATCATGACCGCGACCGCCTCCATCAGGTAGGTTACCAGGAAGGTGCGATCGAAGACCCCGAGGATCATGGCGCGCAGTTCCCCCGGCAGGATCATCTCGCTCACCTCCGCGCCGAGCAGAACACGGATAGCGCTCATCACCCCCGAGGGGTCGGTCCCGGCGGCCAGAAAGAGCCCGAGATCGTTGACACGCCCATCTCCGGTCAGCCTCCGAAAGGTTTCCAGTTCGATGACGACGGCCCCCTGCTGGCGGGCATAATCCCGCCAGATACCGGCGACCCGAAAGGTCTGAACTTGCCCGCCAAGGGGCAGCGAAAGGGGATCGGCGAGCCCGAGGCCCCGTCGATCGGCGACTGCCTCCGAGATCCAGGCCGGCGGGTTCGTGCCGGGTCCCAAGTCCGGCGCGGTGGTGCCAGCCACCAGCGGCAGGCCCGCACTATCCGTGACGTGCCGGGCGATGAGCGCGATCGCCTCGCCGCCCGCGGCGAGACGCAGACTCTCGAAGCGCACGGGGCGCACCGCCGTCACCCCCGGCAGTTGGGCCACGCGGTCCACCCAGGTGGGCTCCAGATAGCCGCTGGTACCCGCGGCGGCGGCGCGCAAATAAAGATCGGCGGGCAGCATCTGGGTCAGCCAGTTGTCCAGCGATGCCCGGAAGGAGCTGACCATGATCGCCATGGAGACCGCCAGGGCGACGCTGGCCACCACCCCGGCCCCGGCCACCACCGCCTGTCCAGGGGCGGCGGCGAGACGCGCCCGCGCCAGTCGTATCAGGATGCCGCGCCCCCCCGCCAGGGGACGCATCGCCCAGGGGGTGACCCCCGGCAAGGCCAGCACGGCCCCCACCAGGATCAGGGCCACCGCCAGATAGCCGCCTAGGGGCAGGCCATTGAGGGGCGGGAGGAGACAACTCAGGGCCGCAAGCGCCAGGAGGCTGAGGG
>JBASIS010000084.1:0-6329 GCA_049654905.1 Chromatiaceae bacterium | reverse complement strand
GGAGGAAGGAAATATCCCTATGGGGCCTTCAAGCCGATGATGGAGCGCATGCTGGCTGGCTTCGAGCGCGCACTGGCGAATCTGTTGGCGGGCATGGTGGCGGCGGAACGGGACGGAGCGGTTTGGCGGTGGAGGCGTTGGTGAATTGGTCTCGGGAGCAGGTGGTGGCGCAATACCCGCGGGGATTGACCGGATGCTCGGGGACCCGGCCTATCGGGAGCGGCGGGTGAGCCTGGGGTTCGCAAAGGTGCGCCGGTTTGATCTGGCCACCCGCGCTGGCCCGTATGCCGCGCTGAGGCTGGCTTGATGTGCGGTCTAGCGGCCATTGTTGCTTATCACGCCGAGGCCCCGCCGGTCGAGGCGGCCGAGTTATTGCGAATGCGCGAGCGAATGCTGGCGCGCGGTCCGGATGGCGCTGGCCTGTGGATAGCGGATCAGCACCGGGTCGGACTGGCTCATCGCCGGCTGGCCATCATTGACTTATCCGCCCGGGGCGCCCAGCCGATGGCGAGCGAGGATGGTCGGTTCCACATCGTCTTTAATGGCGAGATCTACAACTATTCGGCCTTGCGCGACGAGCTGGCCGAGCGCGGCTATCGGTTTCGGTCGCATGCGGATACCGAGGTGCTGCTGGCCCTCTATGCCACGCTGGGCGTGGCGATGCTCGAACGCCTGCGGGGCATGTTCGCTTTCGCCATCTGGGATGACCGGGAGTCTGCGCTGTTCCTGGCGCGCGATGCCTACGGTATCAAGCCCCTCTACTATGCCGACGATGGCCGCACCCTGCGGGTGGCCTCCCAGGTGCAGGCGCTGCGGGCGGGGGGGAGGGTCGGGGGGGAGATGGATCTGGCGGGGCTGGATGGGTGGCGGCGGGTTCCCCCATTGGCGCGGCCGGGTTGTCATTGGTCGCGGCGCCTGGTCTATGCCTTGGCCCAGGATGCTACGCTGTGGGCGGGGTCAGGGTGATCCGGGTCCTGCATGGCGTTCCCAGCCTGCATCCTGGGCAGGGTGGACCCTCGCGCACCGTGGTCGCGCTCATGGATGCCCTGGCGGGTGGCGCGAGGGTGTCGGTCAGCTTGGTGAGTCAGGGCGCCCTCGATGAGCCCCTCGTCCCCTCTGCCATCAGGCAAGCCTTCGAGGCGATGATCAACGATCATGCCCGCGCCAGTTGGGCTTGATATCGCGAGAGGAAGCGAAGATGTTCGACCTACAGAGCCCAAATCCAATCTACCGCTGGTACCAGACGCTCTCGCCAGGCGATCTATAAGTGGCTGGCGGGTACCTCGATCCCTGAGGAGGGCAAGCTCGGGCGTATTCGAATACTCAGCCAGATCGCGGACCGGTTGCGACTGGGCAGGCGCAAAAGCACTGGCCCGCTTTTCCGGCCCACGCGATCCGTCGGCTGCTGGCGGATGCGGGGCAGCGGCTTTCTGCGCCATCCCGCGTCTGGGTTTACAGCGTCGAGCGGCTGGACGCGGATGTCGGGGCGGCCTTACCGGCGGATTCGGTGGCTGCTGGGCACCTGGCTGCGTGCGGGTGGATTGAGCCGGTCAGGCGGCTTGCCTGGTAAGGGGTAACCCATTAAGCTCAAATCGTGATCAAAAGCTTTCGCCATAAAGGGCTTCAAGCCTTCTTCGCGTCGGGTAGCAAAGCCGGCATTCAGCCACACCATGCAGGTAAGCTCAGGCGACTTCTGGGCCAATTGAACGAGTCCAGCCGCCCAGAACACATGGACGCGCCTGGATGGCAGTTCCACCCCTTGTCCGGGGACCTGGCCGGCCATTGGTCTGTTTGGGTCAATGGCAATTGGCGCCTGACCTTCAGGTTCGAGGGTGAGGACGCGATTCTTGTCGATTATCAGGACTACCATTAACTAGGGGGTTGCCATGGCTCAAATGTTCAATCCGCCGCATCCTGGCGAGACCTTACGTGAAGATATTCTGCCTGGGTTGGGTCTGACGGTTGCTGCCGCGGCCCGACAGTTGGGGGTTTCCAGGGGCCGTCTCTCCCGCGTCTTGAATTGCCAGGTACCCGTTTCCTCCGACCTGGCCCTGCGTCTTGAGCAGTGGCTTACCAACCCACCGGCCGATGTCTGGCTACGGATGCAGGTGGCCTACGACCTTTGGGAGACCCGCGTTTCCCAGCCAGGGTCTTAATTCAGGAGGGCGTCCGCACTCTCGGCGGTCAGGATGCGCTCTGACCAGCGGAGCAGGGTCTCGGCATCGGCCGCTGACACCAAGCGGTACACGGCTGGGCTCGGGGGACCGAATTTGAGCAGGATCAGCCGCAGCAGTTCCCGCAAGCGTGCCACCAGTTGATCGCTGAAGATATCGCGCAGCGCTAACTGCACCAGGCGGGTCAGGACATCGCCTTTGATTTCGGCGCTGGTGCGGGCCGAAATTCCATCGGCGTAACGTGCCCCCCGAGCAGTTCAGCGACTTTCTCGGGAGCCCGGAGCCGTCGCCAGGTCTTGGCAGCTTCTTCGCTCATCTTGAAGGCCAAACCCAGGAAGGTCGTGCGGGTGACGCAGTTCTTGGTCCGGCGGGTGCGATGGCGCACGGTGGCGAAGGTCGACTCAATGGGGTTGGTGGTGCGCAGGTGCACCCAGTGCTCGGCCGGGAAGGCGAAGAACGCGACCAGGGCCTCGCGGTCCTTCTCGAGCCGCCTGCTCAAGCTCTATCAGTCCCCGCTCATACACCAGAATCGAGCATAGCTCAGAGATTGGCAGCGGGGTCATCGGGGATGTCAACGGTAATCGCAAGCAGGGATCGGCTTCACTCCAGGGGCGTTGATCGTCATTCCGGTCGGCGGTACCCTTCACCCTTCCAAACCATCCCCTACCACCACAGGCGCATCAGGACTGGCGGCTAACCAGGCATCGAAGGCCGCAAGGTCTCCGCGGGCCTGCCGTTCACGAAAGTAGGCCTCGGTCTTGAGGGCCGACACCTTCTCGGCGATCGCCGTAACGAAAAATTGGTTCATGGACACCTGTTCTTCCTCCGCCACTTGGCGGGCGTAGGCGAACAGGGACTCTGGGACACGCAGTGCATAGTTGGTCATCAGGTGTTCTCTTTTCTGAGTTGGCGCAGAAAGGCGTCGGTCAGGGCCTCACTAGGCCCCGCGGCCTGCAACTGCGCGGGTCGTTTGAGAACCGCCTCATACTCGAGCAGCAGCGGAACCGAGGCCAGCGCAAAGTAGCGCCGGTCGCGCAAGGCTTGGAGTAGCGCGAAGGAAGCGCCGTTGCGGCTACGGGAAGCGGCGACCAATACATGGGTGTCCAGAACGACGCGCGCCATATCCATATCGCTGATGATATCATCGTAACCCACTGAGCCCATTATAAACTGCACCGAATCCTGTTCGCCAACAGCGCGAAAGCCCCGCCCCCCCGAGGGGACAAAAATTACCAAACGAACCCATTTCAAACCTGAACAGGGTTGCCCGGCCAGCGTATCAATTCAGGAGGGCGTCCACACTCTCGGCGGTCAGGATGCGTTCGGACCAGCGGAGCAGGGTCTCGGCATCCGCCGCTGATACCAGGCGGTACACGGCCGGACTCGGGGGGCCGAATTTGAGCAGGATCAGCCGCAGCAGGACCGCCGCTTCTCCTTGCTGCTTGCCTTGTTCGATGCCCTGTGCCTGGCCCTGAACCCAGCCCTGAACCCGGCCCTGTTCGATGTAGCGGTCGATAAAGGTTTGCATAAGGGGATCTCCGCTGGGGGTCTGTTGCAGTAATACCCGGACGTCGTGTTCGTCTACCCGTTGGGTGCCTTGGACATAATAGCGCAGCAGGGATTCCAGGATCTCGAGCGCGGTGCCTTGGTCGTTAACCCGGGCGATCAGGCCCAGCAGTTCCCGCAGGCGGGCTACCGGTTGATCACTGAAGATGTCGCGCAGCGCTAACTGCACCAGGCGGGTCAGAACGTCGCCTTTGATTTCGGCGCTGGTACGGGCCGAGCTATCGTGCAGCGCGCATTGAAACTGGGGAACGAAGGGCGCCAGGACCGCGGGGAGGGGCCAGATCAGGTCGTGGAAGTGGGTCGGCGATCGCCACTGGCTGGCGCCGTGGTAGATCACCAGGGGATAAATGGGCGGCAGATGGCGGGCTTCGGGGTGCTGTTTACGGTACTGATCGCCTTCGGCGACCAGGTAGCGCAGCAGTTGCAGCAGGGTCCAGTGATCGGGGCTGCTTTTGTGCTCGAAGAGCAGATAGATGACCAGTTCGCCGTCCGGCAGCGGACGCGATAGACCAGATCGGAGTAGGCGGTGCGCAGTTCGGTGGAGACGTAGGTGTCTTTGGAGACCTCTAGGGTGGCGAGGTCGATCTCGGCGAGGAGCGGTGCTGGCAGGTGGTGGCGCAGAAAATCCTCGGCGATGTCGCGCCGGCTGAAGCTCTCGCGAAAGTAGGTATCATGGGGGGCGGCGATGTCGTCCATGGCCGGAAAGGTTAGCGGCTGTGCTCCGGGGTGGCAAGCCGCGTTAGCCGTGGCGGACCGGGGGCAGGCCGCGGCGGGGGAACGGGACGGCTTAGCCCCGGCAGCACGGCCGGAGTACTCTTAATTCAGGAGGGCGTCCAAATTGAACCCGCGTCCGTCATCGTCAACGCAGGTCGTACCAGACCCCTCGACCACGGCCATGCGGGTTGAGGGTGCCGCGTTCGACAAGTGCCCGGAAATGCTGCTTCAGCGTGTTGCGGCTGGCCCCGGTCAACTTGATCGCCGCGCCGATGGTGACGCGCCCGTGCTCGCGGGCAAACTCGACGATCTGTAGCTGTAGTTCCGGCATGGCCGCCAGCACGATCTTTTCGCGTTCGACTTTCTTCTCCAGCCGCCGCGCCTGTTCAGCCAGCGAGCGCAGGAAGAACGTCAGCCACGGCTGCCAGTTCGGTGCCTCGGTGCGGATCGTGCCTTGCGTCTGGCGTAGCGCCAGGTAGTAGGTTTCCTTGCTCTGCTCGACCACGCTTTCCAGCGAGCTGTAGGGCACGTAGGCGTAGCCGGCCTGCAGGAGCAGCAGGGTGGTCAGCACGCGGGAGAGCCGCCCGTTGCCGTCCTGGAAGGGATGAATCTCCAGGAACACGACGACGCACAGGGCGATGATCAGCAGCGGATGCAGACGGGCCGTCTGACGCTCCTGGTTCACCCAAGCCGCCATCTCTGTCATCAAGCGGGGCGTGTCGAACGGCGACGCCGTCTGAAACACGATGCCGATCCGCGCGCCGGTTTCATCGAAGGCAGCGACGCTATTCGCATGGGTTTTGTAGTTGCCGCGATGCCAGGTGTCCTGCTCGCTGTAGCGCAACAGGATCTGGTGCAACTGCTTGATGTGGTTCTCGGTCAACGGGATGTCCTGCCAGGACGAGAACACCAGATCCATCAGCTCGGCATAGCCGGCCACTTCCTGTTCGTCGCGGGTGGCGAAGGACTTGATCTCCAGGTGCGACAGCAGTTGCGCCACCTCCCGGTCGGACAGCCTGCTGCCCTCGATGCGGGTGGAGGAGCCAATGCTCTCGATCGTGGCCACGCGGCGCAGCGCCGACAGCCGGTCAGGTGCGAGCGTACCCAAGGCGCGCCAGGCGCCTTTGAACTCATCGATCCTGGCAATGAAGCTCAGGATCTCCGGGGTGATCTGGAGGGTGTCCATGTTCAGCATGAACCAATATTACACCCATTTACACCCAATTTGGCACGGCTTTCAGAACCGGGCCAATTCCTGGCGCAGTTCGGCGAATGGCGGCGAAACTGCGCCACCGTCCCTCATCGCAAGATAGCAGCCCGCATCCCCAGACCGACCGCCTTGCTGTCCTTTACGGGGCACAGCAGGCCTGATCCCGGCCCGCTGGTGTGCCCAAAAGGTCCAAATTACCAAACGAACCCATTTCAAACCTGAACAGGGTTGCCGGCCGGCGCCTTAATTGAGGAGGGCGTCCACGCTTTCGGCAGTCAGGATGCGCTCGGACCAGCGGAGCAGGGTCTCGGTATCCGCCGCTGATACCGGGCGGTACAGGGCCAGGCCGGGGGGCCGAATTTGAGCAGGATCAGCCGCGGCAGGACCGCCGCCTCGCCTTGCTGCTTGCCTTGTTCGATGCCCTGTTCCCAGCCTTGGACCCGGCCCTGAACCCGGCCCTGTTCGATGTAGCGGTCGATGAAGGTTTGCCTAAGGGTATCTCGGCTGGGGGTCTGTTGCAGTAGTTGCGGGCCTGCACTGCAAGAGCGGCTAGGTTTCGATGCCTGAACGACCCTACCGACCTGGAATTCCAGCGTGAGGGTGTGCTGCCAGCTTTGGGCATGACGGTTGACGCTAACGCGGATGATCTGGACACTGGCCGGGAC
>JBASIS010000083.1:0-5009 GCA_049654905.1 Chromatiaceae bacterium | reverse complement strand
CAGCCCCCAGAGGATGACGATGGCCATGGGCGTCTGAATCTCGCTGCCCGGCTCGCCGCCGGCCAGCGCCAACGGGACCAGGGCCAGGCCCGCGGCCAGGGCGGTCATGAGGATGGGCGCCAGCCGCTCCATGGCCCCCCGCCGGACCGCCTCCCGAAAATCGACCACGCCCTCTTCCTCGATCAGGTGACGGATGTGGGCGATCAACATGACGCCGTTGCGCGCGGCGATCCCGAAGAGGGTGATGAATCCCACCAGGGAGGCCACCGACACGACCCCACCGGCGGCAAAGACGCCCGCCACCCCGCCAATGAGCGCCAAGGGGAGGTTGAGCATCACCAGGGCGGCGTCACGACCGGATTTGAAGGCGACATAGAGGAGCAGGAAGATCCCGATCACCACGCCGACGCCCAGGATCAAGAGGGTGCGGGTCGCCTGCGCCGCGCTCTCGAACTGGCCGCCATACTCGACGCGGTAGCCGCCGGGCAGGGGCACGGCCGCCGCGACGGCCACCCGGATGTCGTCCACCACCGCATGCAGATCCCGTCCCGCCGCGTTGGCGGAGACTACGATTTTGCGCTGGACATTTTCGCGGCTGACGGTATTGGGCCCCCGGTCGCGGCGCACCTCCGCCAGGGCATGCAGGGGCAGGCGCGCCCCGGCGGGGGTGGTCACCAGGGTTTCACGGATCCGCTGCAGATCCTCCCGGGCCTCGTCCCCGTAGCGTAGGATCAAATCGAAATGGGTCTGCCCCTCCAGTACCTTCGACAGGACCCGCCCCTGGAAGGCCGTCTCGATGGTCTTGGCCACATCCCGCACCCGCAGGCCGTGGCGGGCAATGGCCTCGCGGCGCATGGCGACGGTGACGAAGGGGATGTCCGCCTGCTGCTCGACCATCAGATCCACCACCCCGGGGACCTCGGCCATCCGCGCCTCGATCGCCTTGGCGAGGCGCCGTAGCTCATAGAGATCGTCGCCGACGACCTTCACCGCGATACTGGCCCGGGTGCCCGAGAGCATGTGATCCACTCGGTGGGAGATGGGCTGGCCGATGGTAATGGACATGCCGGGGACCCCCGCTAACCGGGCGCGCAGTTCCTCCAGGATGACCGCCATCTCGCGGCCGCCACTATCCAGGGTCACCTCGATCTCGGAGCCGTTGACCTCCATGCTGTGCTCGGCGAGATCGGAACGGCCCGTCCGCCGGGCCGTGGCGAGGACCTCCGGCTGTGCCAGCAGGGCCTCCTCGATCAGCGCTGCCAGGGCGTCGGACTGCTCTAGCGAGGTTCCCGGCGGGGCATTGGCGAGGATGGTGAGACTGCCCTCGTTGAAGGGCGGCAGAAAGGTCTGGCCCGCCTGGCCGAGGGCGATCAGGGCCAGGGCCACCAGCGTCAGGGCGATACCGGCCACCCGTCGCCAATGGGACAGAGTGCGCTCCAGCAAGGGGGCATAGCCGCGTTTGAGCCAGTTCACCAGCCGGGGCTCCCGTCCCGTCCGTACCGCGCGGGTGCGGGGTAAGAGGTAGGAGCAGAGGACCGGGGTCAGGGTGATGGCGACGAGCAGGGAGGCCGCGAGGGCCACCACATAGGCTAGCGCCAGGGGTTGCAGCAGCCGGCCCTCGACCCCGGAGAGAAAGAGGATCGGGAGAAACACCAGGATAATGATCAGGGTCGCAAAGACAATCGAGGACTGGATCTCGTGGGTGGCATCGAATACCACCCGCAGGCCCCCCCGCCGGTCCGCGCTGGAGCGTGCCGCATCCTCCCGCAGGCGCCGGGCGATGTTTTCCACGTCGATGATGGCATCGTCCACCAGTGCGCCCACCGCGATCGCCATACCGCCCAGGGTCATGGTGTTGATGCTGGCCCCCAGGGCATCCAGGACCAGGACGGCGGCCAGCAGGGACAGGGGAATGGCCACCACCGTGATGGCCGTGGCCGACAGGCTTCCCAAAAAGGCGAAGACGATGATCACCACCATGAGGGCACCGTCGCGTAGGGCCGTCTCCACGTTGGCCACCGCGGACTGGATGAAGTCCGCCTGGCGGAAGAGGCGGGTCTCGATCAGCATCCCCGGTGGCAGACCGGCCTGGAGTTCCGTCAGCACCCCGTCCAGGCGCGCGGTTAGCGCCAGGGTGTTGGCATCGGGCTGCTTCTGGATGGCGAGCACTACCGCCGGGAGGCCACTGGCGGCGGCGGTGCCGCGGGTGATGGCGGGGCCGATGCGCACCGTTGCCAGGTCGGCGATGCGGATCGGCACGCCATCGCGCGTATCGACGAGGGTCGCGGCGATATCGTCCGGGCTATGCACCCGTCCCAGGCCCTGGATCAGGGACTCCTGGCCGTTCTCGACCAGAAAGCCGGCGGAGGTATTTTCGTTAGTCTCGCTCAGGGCCGCGCTGACCTGGTCGAGGCCGATGCGGTAGCTGGCCAGCTTCTCGGGATCGACCAGCACCTGGTACTGGCGGGTCTCGCCACCGGTGATGACCACCTGGGCCACGCCGGGAAGGGCCAGCAGTTGCCGGCGCAGATACCAGTCGGCGACCTGCCGGAGAGTCATGAGGTCCGGGGCCTGAGATCCTGGTATGGCGCGCAGGGCGATGAACATCACCTCCCCCATGATGGAGGTGACCGGGGCCAGTGTTGGCGTTGGCATCTCCGGTGGCAGGGCGGCGCGGGCGATCTGAAGTTTCTCCGCCACCACCTGACGGGCCTGAAG
This sequence comes from Chromatiaceae bacterium, assembly GCA_049654905.1. Taxonomy (GTDB): domain Bacteria; phylum Pseudomonadota; class Gammaproteobacteria; order Chromatiales; family Chromatiaceae; genus M0108. The sequence continues at coordinate 2,291 of JBASIS010000083.1, read as the reverse complement.
GATGTCGGTTCCCCAGTCGAATTCCGCCCAGACGAGGGCCGTACCGATACCGGTCGAGGAGCGGATGCGCCGGACCCCGGTGGCGCCGTTGAGGGCGGCCTCGATGGGCAGGGTGACCAGGGTCTCCATCTCGGTGGGGGCGAGCCCCGGGGCCTCGGCGAGCACCGTTACCGTGGGCGCGGTGAGGTCCGGAAACACGTCCACCGGCATGTCCAGGGCGCGGTGGATACCGTAACCCAGGAGGAGCAGGGCGGCGGCCACCACGAAGAGGCGGTCCCGCAGGGACCAGCGGATGAGGGCGGCGATCATGGGCGTGGCTCCTTAGTGGGCGTGGTCGTGACCGGCCACGGCGGGGGTGCCGGCGGCCAGGTGCACCAGATAAGCGCCGCGACTCACCACCCGTTCCCCGCTGGTCAGTCCCTCCGCAATGGCCACGAAGTCGCCCTCGCGCAGCCCGGTCCGTACCAGTCGCCGCTCAAAGCGCTCGCCACCGGTTTGGACATAGACGACTTCGCCGCCGGCATCGTTGACCAAGGCCCCAACCGGGACGGCGAGGGCCTCCTCTTCCTCCCCGGTGAAGACCCTGGCATTGACCGCCTGACCGACCCGCAGCCGGGGATCGGGACGGGGAAACTCAAAGATCACCGGCACGGTGCGGCTCTGGGGATCGACTAGGGCACCGAGGGCTACCAGCCGGCCCCCCTGGTCCGCGGAGACCTCGAAGACCCGGTCAAAGCCGGGGACCCGGAACCAGGCGCCCTGGGGCTGGCGAATGGCGCCGATATCCGCCTCGGCGACGCGGGCCTCAAGCCAGAGGCGTTCGGGGTTCACGAAATGGAAGAGGGGGGCGCCCTCCTCGACGAAGCCACCGGGGGCGACTTGGACCTGGGCGACCACGCCCGTGATCGGCGCCCGCACTGGCACGCCCGCCATATCGCCTTCCGGGGTACGCTGGACCTGAGCCAGCCGTTTGCTGGCGGCCTGGAGTTCGGCCTCCGCCACCTCCTCGGCGCTGCGGGCCTGGAGCACCTCCCGATTGGGAATGGCTTTTTGTTGCCACAGGGCATCCAGCCGCTCGCGCTCCTGGCGGGCCAGGTTGCGGGCCGAGGTGGCACGGGTGACTCCCAGTTCCAGGCCCGCCACGTCGCTATCCCCGCCCAGTTGGGGTACCAGATAGGCCAGGATCTGGCCCGCCACTACGGGTATGCCGGTGTAGGGGAAGCCTTCAGGCGCGGGCCGCAGGTGGCCATCGATGGGAGTGGTGACTTGGGCCTCGCCATCGGCGCTCGCCCGCAGCAGACCCGTGGCGGGCACGGAGCCACGGAGCCGGCGGGGCAGGGCGATGGCGGTGGCGAAGTCCGAGCGCCACTGTTGCTCCTTGAACAGCACCACCCCGCCTTCCTGGTGATCGCCGTCGCCCGCCGCCTGCTCGGCGGCCAGGTGATCGGGGTGGATGGGCAGTTCGCCCAGGTCGTGGATGTCCTGGAGATCGGGAGCCGCGAGGGCGATGCGCAGGTGCCGTTCGCCGACCGTGGCGGGCGTCACCGCGACCCGAAACAGGCCTGGACGGGCCGGGGCCGGGCTGACGAAGGTCTCGTCCGGGGCCTCGCCACCGGCCAGGGTGACCCGGACCTCGCCGGCGGTGAGGGGCGTGAAGTCCGCGAGACGGGTCAGGTGGACCAGGAACTCGGCGTTTTCCCCCGCCACCAGGGGCGGAAACTCGACGAAGAGCTCGGTCTGACGGCTAAAAAGGGTCAGCGCCTGGGGCTCCAAATGCTCTTCTTGGTCATGGTCGGTCGCGTGGGGGTGCACGCCCCCCAGGAAACCGATGATCTCATCCTGCCAAGAGTGCCACCAATTCTCCTGGACGCCTGCCTGGGGAGCGGACGAGGGGGGCTCGGCCGTGATCCGGGTTTCCTGCTCTGGGTGTTCCTGGTGTTGGGTCGCGGTGGTTGCGGCCCGCGAAGAGGTATAACTCAGGGCCAGTAAGGCCCCGCAGAGGATGAAGGACCCCGAGGTCGGGGTGAATTTTGCAGGCATTGCCCGGTTGCTCCCGTGTCAGACAGACTCTCGCCACCTCGGCTGACCGAGGCGGCGTCAGTTGCGGGTCACGAGGAGTGTCGGGGCGGTCGAGGGGGCAGGGAAGGGGTGTGGCTGCACCAGATGCTCTGGTGACCCTCCCGGGGCAGTATCCGCGGGGTCAGGGTTGGGGGAGATGGGTCGGCGACAACCCCTTGCAGGTGCGCCGTGGCGTGGCAGCCATGGTCGCAACCCTGGTCATCATGGGCTCC
>JBASIS010000082.1:0-2654 GCA_049654905.1 Chromatiaceae bacterium | reverse complement strand
GGATGCGGGCGCCGGCCTCGGTATCCCCGGGGCCTCCCAGCAGCAGCACCCGCCAGCCCAAAACCCGCCGTAGCTCCCCCGCCAGTTGGGCCCAGCGATCCTCGAACCAGTGCTTCTGCGGGCGGGTGGTGAAGGGACAGCAGACCAGATAGCCGTCCCCCAGCCCTTCCCGCGCGATCAGGGCCTGGGCCCAGGCCCGGTCCTCGGCCCCCGGAACCAGGGTCATGGCAAAGTCTGCCAGGGGCAGGCCCAGTTGCTCCGCCAGAAAGCGGTACTCGGAACCGATCCCCTCCGGATCGCCCCCCCGGGGGATGACGCGCGTCATCAGCCACTGGCTGCCCTCGCGGGAACCCAGGCCGATACGCACCGGGGCACCCGTCACCCAGGCGGGCAGGCCGCTCTTAAGCAGACCTTGCAGGTCGATGGCCCAGTCAAACCCCGGCCGGCGCAACTCGGCGCGCAGGGCGCGGACCCCCCGCCACAACTCCCCCCAGCGCCGCGCGCGCCACAGTGCCCGCCACTCGGCGCGGGGCCAGAGGATGACCTGATTCAGATCGGGATGATGCCGCAGCAGGGGCGCCCCCTCGGCCTGGACCAGCCAGGCGATCTGGGCCTGGGGATAGGCCCGCCGCAAGGCGGCGATCAGCGGCGAAGCCATGACGATATCGCCGATGGCGCTCAGGCGGATCAAGAGGATGCGCGACGGTGGGGTCATGGAATCGCCAGCTTGAGGGGTGGACGGGGTTTCAAACCCCGTCCGGCGCCAAGGCCGCCAGGCGGCACAAGGCCTGGACCAGGGCCGGATCATCGGCTCGCTCGGCCAGTTCGACCCGCGCAAAGCCCAGGCGCAGGGCATCCTGGCGGGTGCGCTCGCTGACCACCGCCAGGGGCGTGGCCAGGAGGCGCTCCCGGCCCGCCTCGCCCAGCAAGCGCAGCAGGTTATCGAGAATCTCGCCACTGGTGGCGGTGACGAACTGGACCTCCCGCGCCCAGCTCGCCAGGAGGGCGGCGGGCTCAACCTCGGGCAAGGCGCGACGATAGACCTCGGCATAGGCCACCTCGGCGCCCCGCGCCCGCAGGGTCTCACCTAAGAGGGGCCGCCCCCCTTCGCCGCGCACGATGAGGGCCCGCAGGCCATCGAGCTGCTGGAGTTCGGGCAAGGAGAGGAGGGACTCACTGTCATAGCGGCCCTCGGGGACCAGATCCGGAGCGCGACCCGCCGCGGCCAGGGCAGCGGCGGTGGCCTGACCCACCGCCGCCAGGCGCGGACGGGTTGGCAGAACCCCACCGGGAAAAAGGGGCAGGGCATAGTCCACGGCATTACGGCTGGTGAAGAACAGCAGGTCCGCCGGCGCGGCCAGGAGGCCCCGGGCGCGCTCCGGATCAGCCGCGGCCTCGATCTCGATGGTCGGGAAGGCGATGGCCCGGCCCCCGACGGCCAGAATCAATTGGCAGAGGCCCGCGGCCTGGGCCCGGGGCCGGGTCACCAGGACGCCGCGCCCGGCCAGATCGCAGGGGCTCGTCACCGGCTCACGCCTCCGCCAGGGCCTGGAGGATGGCCTGGGCACCCTGGGCGTTCAGCGCCTCCGCCACCCGGATCCCCAGTTCCTCCGCCTGGTCGCGGGGCGCCGTCTGCTCGGCCACCAGCAGGCAGGTCCCATCCGGAGTCCCCACCAGGCCACGCAGCCAGAGTTCGTCACCCTTCACCAGGGCGTGACCGGCGATGGGCACCTGACAGCCCCCCTGCAGGCGGCGGTTCATGGCCCGCTCGGCCGCCACCCGCGTGGCCGTCTCCGGGTGATGCAGGGGCGCCAGCAGGGCCAGGACCCGGGCATCGTCCATCCGGCATTCGATACCGACGGCCCCCTGACCGATGGCCGGCAGACTCTCGTCGATGCTCAGCCGGGAGCGGATGCGCGCCTCGAAACCCAGGCGCATCAGGCCTGCGGCGGCCAGCAGGATGGCGTCGAATTCACCCCCGTCGAGCTTGGCCAGGCGGCTGTTGACATTGCCCCGCAGGGGCTGGATATCCAGGTCGGGCCGCCGAGACGTGAGCTGGCACTGGCGGCGCAGGCTGGAGGTCCCGACGCGCGCCCCCTGGGGCAGATCGGTCAGTCGCTCGAAACGGTTGGAGACAAAAGCATCGCGGGGGTCCTCGCGCTCCAGAATGACCGGCAGAAAGAGGCCCGCGGGCAATTCCACCGGCACATCCTTGGTGGAATGGACGGCGATATCCGCCGACCCGTCCAACAGGCCCTGTTCCAATTCCTTGACAAAGAGCCCTTTGCCACCAATCTTGGCTAGCGGGGCATCGAGAATTTTGTCGCCCCGGGTCGTCATGCCCATGATCTCCACCTGAAGACCGGGATGAGCGCGGCGCAAGGCCGCGGATACATGCTCGGCCTGCCACAAGGCCAGGGGGGATTTACGGGTGGCAATGCGGATAATATCGGCCATCATCTCGATTCCAGCGGAAAACGCCATCCTAAGCCGCGATGGCGCGCCCTGCAAATTTTGGGGGTGTTTCGGTTTGCGGGATACCCGGAGCCACTCACCCTTTGGCACAAGGCTGGAGTCGGGTGGTGGCCGAGGGCTGGTGGGGGACGCCGTTAATACATCCCTGTAGGCTTGGCGACAGCATCCCTGCTGTCGAC
>JBASIS010000081.1:0-4515 GCA_049654905.1 Chromatiaceae bacterium | reverse complement strand
CTCGTACCCCGAGGCGCCAATATCCTGGAATAAGCACCCAGGGGGTCTTTACCGCTGACCGACTCGACCGGCCTACCGGGAGGCCGCCGAGACGGTACCCTCCTGGGTGACGGAATCTGGCGTGGCGGGCTTGATGGCGACCAACTCGATCTCGTAGATGAGATCACGCTTACGCAGGAGGTTGCTGCCGGCGGCGGCGAAACCCAGCGCGGGCGGCACGACGACACGCCAGCGGTCGCCCTCTCGCATCAGGAGCAGGGCCTCCCGCAGACCAGGAACCAGAATCTCCTCGACCCGCAGGCGCGCTGGCTCCGGGTCCTCGTGGGTGGAATCGAACACGACTCCCGTGGTCAACCAGCCTTCGTAACGGAGGGTGACCCGGTCTTGCGGGTCAGGCCGGCGGTGCCCCTGGCCCGCATTCAGGATCTCGTACTGGACACCACTGGGCAGGGTGACGACGCCCGGCCGTTTGGCATTGAGGACGGCAAAATCGTCGACGAATCCCTGGGTCCGCGCGGGTGGCGGGATCGGTGTCGCGGTAGCCTCCGCGCCGCTCTCGGCGACGGCGGGGGGGGCGGCCCCAAGCGGCGCGAGGGCCTGGCGCATCTCCTCCTGGCTCACCCGCGGCTCGGCCTGGGCCAAGGCGTCCAAGGTGCCTTGCAACATGGCCCCTGGGTCCACACCGCCACCCTGACGCGCGAGGCCCGATAGGTAACCGCCAAGCTCATAGCCGATGGCGTAGCTGGCCGTCTCGCCAGGCTTGGGAACCGCCGCAGGGGCCAGGTCCGCCGAGGCAGACCTCCCCATGCCGGCGCGCAGTTCCGTGACGAGGTCCGCGGCGCTGGCGAAACCGTCGAAACGTACCCAATTGTCACCGGGTCCGATCCGCAGCAGGGTCAGGGGCGCGTGATTCATCTTGTCGCCCCGATAGGCGTCAAAGGCCTTTTGCACCCGGATGCTGTCCTCCAGGCTGCCCGTGAGCAGCACCCATTGGGGGCCGGCATCGAAGCGCTGGGCATACTGGGCCAAGGCGGACGGGGTGTCCTGCTCCGGATCGATGGAAATGGAGACCATCATCACCTGGTCCCGGTCCCCGACCAACGCTCGCCCCACTTGCTGGAAGGTCGCGCTCATGGCCGGACAGATGGCGGTGCAGGTGGTGAAGATAAAGTTTGCCAGGATTGGCTTATCGGTATTCAAGAGCTCCCGCAGGATGACGGGGCTGCCCGCCTGATCGACCAGGGTGACGTCCGGGATTGAATAGTGGGCCTGGGATCGACTCACGCTGGCGGGGGCCGGGCGGTGATGATGGGCATGAGGGTCGTGCCCGGGGCTGGCGGGCGCCTGCGCGAAGGCCCCTGGACCCTGGGCAAGACCGGCTAGCACCCAGGCCACCAGAGCAAAACCGATGACAGCGGTGGGTGCAATACGGAAAGGATGATGCACGAGGGGCCTCCACGAGCAGGGTAAATTTAGGACTGGATAGTGGCGCAGATCAGGCTTTGTCGCAACCCGCCCCGAGACCCATCCGGAAACGCATGCCCAAAGCGGCGCCCAGTGAGCCGGCCTGGAACTGATAGGCGGGGGGGACCGGCCATAGGGCGAGAAACAGGGCACGGCCCCAAAAAAAAAGCCCCGCCGGAGCGGGGCTTCGTCTCGCTGGGTCGGATGACCCAGGGCGCTTACATCATGTCCATGCCGCCCATGCCGCCCATGCCGCCACCACCGCCACCGCCGTGGCCGTGGGACTCTTCCTTGGGCTCCTCGGCCACCATGGCCTCGGTGGTGATCATGAGACCCGCGATGGAGGCGGCATTCTGCAGGGCGTAACGGGTCACCTTGGTGGGATCCAGGATGCCCATCTCGACCATGTCGCCGTACTCGCCATTGGCGGCGTTATACCCATAATTGCCTTCGCCGGCGACGACCTTGTGCAGGACGACGGAGGCCTCGTCACCGGCGTTGGTGACGATCTGGCGCAGAGGCTCTTCCAGGGCACGACGGGCAATATCGATGCCGACATCCTGGTCATGGTTGGAGCCCTGGAGACCCTTGACGCGCTGCAGGGCGCGAACCAGGGCGACACCGCCACCGGGAACGATGCCTTCTTCCACGGCCGCGCGGGTAGCGTGCAGGGCGTCCTCGACGCGGGCCTTCTTTTCCTTCATTTCCATCTCGGTGGAGGCACCGACCTGGATAACGGCCACGCCGCCGGCCAGCTTGGCCAGGCGCTCCTGGAGCTTCTCGCGGTCGTAGTCGGAGGTGGTCTCCTCGACCTGGGCGCGGATCTGCTCGCAACGGCCCTTGATGTCGGCCTCGCTGCCGGCGCCATCGATGATGGTGGTCTCTTCCTTGTTGACCTGGACTTTCTTGGCGGTGCCCAGCTCGGCGAGGGTGGTCTTCTCCAGGGACAGGCCGACTTCTTCCGAGATGACCGTGGCGCCGGTGAGGATGGCGATATCCTGCAGCATGGCCTTACGACGGTCACCAAAGCCAGGAGCTTTGACGGCACAGACCTTGATGATGCCGCGGATGCTGTTCACCACCAGAGTGGCGAGGGCCTCGCCTTCCACGTCCTCGGCCACGAGCAGCAGGGGCCGACCGGCCTTGGCCACGGCTTCCAGCACCGGCAGCATATCGCGGATGTTGGAGATCTTCTTGTCGTGGATGAGGATGAAGGGGTCTTCCAGCTCAACATTCTGGTTTTGCTGATTATTGATGAAATAGGGCGAGAGGTAGCCGCGATCGAACTGCATGCCCTCGACCACATCCAGCTCGTTGTGCAGGGACTTGCCTTCCTCGACGGTGATGACGCCTTCCTTGCCAACCTTCTCCATGGCCTGGGCGATGATCTGGCCGATGGACTCGTCGGAGTTGGCGGAGATGGTACCAACCTGGGCAATGGCCTTGTTCTCGGTACAGGGCTTGGACAGGATACGCAGTTCGGCGACCACGGCCTCAACGGCCTTGTCGATACCGCGCTTGAGGTCCATGGGGTTCATGCCAGCGGCAACGGCCTTGAGGCCCTCGCGCAGCATGGCCTGGGCCAGGACGGTGGCGGTGGTGGTGCCGTCACCCGCGACGTCGGAGGTCTTGGAGGCAACTTCCTTGACCATCTGGGCGCCCATGTTCTCGAACCGATCCTTGAGCTCGATTTCCTTGGCGACGGAGACGCCGTCCTTGGTGATGGTGGGAGCGCCAAAGCTCTTCTCCAGCACCACGTTGCGGCCCTTGGGACCCAGGGTGATCTTGACGGCGTTGGCCAGGACGTTAACGCCGGCCATCATACGAATACGGGCATCATCGCCAAATTTGACGTCTTTTGCGCTCATGCTTGAGTTCCTTAATTCATTCAGTGGGGTGTAAGGGGGGTCCGGGTGCTGGCGGAGGCGCTCAGCCCTCGATTACGCCCATGATGTCTTCCTCGCGCATCACGAGGAAATCCTCGCCGTCGAGCTTGACCTCGGTGCCGGAGTACTTGCCAAACAGGACGCGGTCACCGATCTTGAGATCAAGGGCGCGGACCTGGCCATTGTCGAGGGGCTTGCCGTTACCGACGGCAATGACCTTGCCTTGGATGGGCTTCTCGGTGGCGGAATCGGGTATGACGATGCCACCAGCCGAGGTGCGCTCTTCTTCCATACGGCGAACGACCACGCGGTCGTTAAGGGGACGAATGTTCATCGAGAACGGTCTCCGGAGTGATAACGGGTTGGTTTAGGATAAGTTGTTGGCCGCCGGCGGCTGGATGTAAACGATCCGAGGCTCGACGGTCACGCGGGGCGATGCTGGTTTGTTAGCACTCACCGCTTGCGAGTGCTAATAATAGGGGCTCGTCTTGGCGTGTCAAGGGTTGGACCGCGCAAATATTACGCAGGCGGGTCCCAGGGACTGAAGGACTGGCCCCCTTCAGTCGGATTCACGGCGGTAATCGCCTTCGATGACACGAGGACCGGCCGGGCCACTGGGACCCTCCTGGCCCGGAGGCAGGATAACGATAAAGCGCTTGATGAGGTGCTGGCGAATGGCGGGGATCAGGAGCAAAAATCCCATGGCGTCCGTCAGGAAGCCGGGCAGGAGGAGACAGAAGCCTGCGACCAGCAGCAAGGCGCCATCCATCACCGCCAAGGCCGGTAGCTCGCCCTGATCCTTGACCCGTCGCATCCGCGCCAGGACATCAAAGCCCTGACGCCGCACCAGGTAGCCGCCCAGAACCGCCGTGAACAAGCTGATGCCGATGGTGGGGAGGACGCCGATCTCGGTACCCACCTGGATGAGAAAATAGAGTTCAACCAGCGGGATACCGACCAGGAAAAGCAAGAATAGGATCAAGTTGGGTTGCCCCTTTGACATGGAAGAAGAGGTATACCGGCCCGCGCCAGCCGTGTTTAAGGAAACGCTGATTTATTACTACCACATAGATCTAGCGTGATATAATGCATAGCATTAATTCACCGAACTTCGCACCCCACCATGGTCCAGCAAATCTCCTTCGCCCAAGCCGAGTATGACGCC
>JBASIS010000080.1:0-9017 GCA_049654905.1 Chromatiaceae bacterium | reverse complement strand
TCTCATCATCAAGGGCGTGGAAGGCGCCATCCTGGCCAAGACCGTAACCTATGATCTGGAGCGGTTGATGCCCGGGGCCACCAAGCTCAGCTGTTCGGCTTTTGGGGAGGCGGTGATCGCGAATATGGGGTGAAGCTTGGGGCCTCGGCCTGGCCTGGGGGTGGCGACTCCGCTTCCGAAGAAGAAGACGGCCCTATCCTTGGCTGGAGGGCGGGCTTTCCCCCCCTCGCTTATACTGATTCATCGGCGGGCGAAAAAAACCGCACGATCAAGGGACGGTGGCCCGGGTTTGTACGGTTTGGCTAATGTATTCCATTTGGGAAACCCCCGGCGTTGCCGGGGGACGGTATCGTTCTGATATTTAAGGAATCATCGCGACGGCGCCCGCAAATGTCTGCCGAAAGGGCGCCTTGGTGGGGTGGCCGGCGCGGTCGGGGCTCATGACCAACCGCGGGGCCACGACTCGGCTGCCAAACCCCGAGGTTATCGCCGCGCCTAACCTACGTAACGACACGCGCTGGCTGCCGTGCGCGTATCCATGTTGCGACCCCGGTTGATATGGTCCTCGATCTCGGCGGCGGAGCCGCCAATGCGCCCGAAGAGGAACAGGGTGAAGGCGGCAGATTCGAGCATGGAATCGCTGACCTGACCCGCCATGAAGGGCTCCCACAGCTTTCTCAGCAGGATGACGGCAATCACCGCATCCACGTTCACGCAGTAAACATTGCTGCTCACTCCCACCCGGCACAGGGCCTCGACGAGTTCATGGTAGAACTCGAGGAAGATGTTGTAGGCCCCCCGCTTCTTGATGAGGGCGCGGACATAGACCTCCCGCGGGTCGAAGTTGACGTCCTTGCCGGCGAACACCGGATGGTTGACACAGGGGATCTTGGCGTAGGAAAGATTGCCCTCGGCCTTGGCCTCGGTCTTGTAGGCCAGATAGTCCCGGGCGTAGTTCGTGGCCATGCCGGCCAAGTCCAGTCCGTGGTCGGCTTGGCCGGGGTTTTTCAGACCCACGTTGCGGAACTGGTCGATGAGGAAGGCCATGGCCTCGAAGCCGTTACCGCCATGCGCATAGCCGGTGTGGGTGAGGAATCCCATGTAAGCCTTGTTGAGCTGTACCCGACCCGGTACCTCGGGGCCATCGGCGCTCACCGCCCCCTTGGGTCCCTGAGCGGAAATGGTCCCAGGGCCGTTAGTGGCGACCAGACCGATGAGGATGGAGAAGGTGAAGAGGGCGCCCTCATCCGGGCGATTGCCGATCAGGCCCAGGTGGGCGATCTCGGCGAAGCTCCATTGATCCATGAGTTCCCGGTTGTCCACGCCACAGAAGTGGGTCGCTTGCTGTCTCTCGCCGGACACCGCCGAACCGACCAGGCAGCTAAAGATCCGCAGATGCCAGGGTAGGTTGAGTAGGGTCGTGACCGCCAGCCGTTTGCTCATCAGGGGAATCCACGCCAGGTGGCAGGCAATCGCCGCCAGCACTACCTGTCCGCGGACGGATTTACCGGTGCGCTCGGCCAGGGCCTCGAGAAAGCCGACGAAGACCGACTTGGCCGAACGGGCGCGCACGGCGGCCAACATGCCGCTGCCCCGCTCGGAGGGCTCTTCCGAGAGGAGGATGCTCGCGATCTCGCTGTTTTCGAGGGTCTGTTCCAGTTGCGGCCCGAAGTCGAAGGAAACGTCTTCGGGGTCGAACTGGCGTGCCTTGCGAAATAGATCCAACAGAGTCTGCGCCGCCTGGCGGGAGTGGGCGACGTTCTGGGGACCCAGGATCGAGATGGCCGCCGCCAATACGGTATTGGGGCTGTTGCCCCCAGCCCGGGCCGCGTCCGCGGCCGCCAGCATGGGGGTGCCGTGCTGGTTGATGAAGGCGTTGAGGGCCACATTGGCCAGCGCGCAACCGGTCGCGTCCGGGTATTCCCGCAGCAGCGCCAGCATCAGGTTGCTCTCGAAGGATTTGGTCGCCATCTCCAGCACGCTCACGCCGTGGAGGCGGCTGACCTGGGTCTCGGGATCCATCTGGGAGGCGCCCGAGGCGTCCTTCATGGTCTGGCGCGGGAACACCGCACCGACCTGTTCGGCCAGGCGGGCGATCTGCCGGTTGTAGGGTGCGATAGCCGCCACCACCGGCAGATCCAGCTTCTCGGGCAGATCGAACTTGTTGTCGCTGGCAAACCAGCATTTGAGGGACAGGTCGCCTCTGGGCGCGAAGTCGGGCTCGATCCCATGCAGGCGCATAACGGCCGTCATGGCCTCCGGGATGTAGCCGATATTGGTGACCACGGCCCCCTTTTCGGTGTAGACGGGGTGCTCGGGCGTATAGACATGGGCTACGCCCAGCTTCTCCATGAACCAGCGTTCCTTTTCGGCCGCATTGTCGCCGCTGCCGGCGATGGCGCCGGCGTGCCCGCAGGCCCGGGTCAGCTTGTCCTTCCAGCGGCCGACAATGCAGGCGATAACCGGTTTTTCAAACTCCAGGGTCCGTTCGTAGTAACCGCCTGGCTCGATGTACATCACGGCGGCCTTGCTGCGCGGGTCGTGGTGGAAGGCGTTGACGAACTCCCGGGCGGCGAAGTGGATGTAGACATCCTTTCCCGATGACAGCGAGACGGTGGTGCCCCAGCCGGCGCTCAGTAAATAGGTGGCGATGGTGGTGGTGAAGTTGCCGGAGTTGGAATAAAGGGCGATGGTACCGGGGACCAAAGACTCCTCGGGGGCATCGCCGCCAAGGGCGCCGCCGATGCGCACGTGGTGATGGGCATCCGCGATCCCCAGGCAGTTGGCGCCGAACACATCGACGCCCTGCTGCTGGCAGTATTGGCGGATGACCCGTGAGTCCGCCAGCGGCACCTTTTCGGTGAGAATCACGATCTTGTTGATCTCGGGATTCACCCGGACCGCCTCGATCACGGCATCCTTCACCCCGGCCGGGGGCATATAGACCACGGCGACATTGAAGTGATGTCCAGCCTGCAGGGCCTCGGCCACGTTGTTATAGACGGGGATATCGCCGATCTGGGTCTTCAGCGTGGCCCCGCTGCGTCCGGGCATGGTGCCGCAGACAATGTTGCCGCCCGAGTAGACGTGGCTGACCGGCGTCACCTTCTGGCTCTCGCTGCCCAGGATGTTGAGGACACAGACCCGGTCATCGGCCACGGCGATCTGCTCCAGGGAATCGATGCCGACGTAAAATTGCTTGAAGGCCGCGACCCCGTGGGGGTGTACTTGGTAGCGGGCGGCATCGTCTGTCTTATTCATGTCGTTGTTCTCCTCGTCTCTAACGGATACCCATGGAGCGGGCGATGGCCGCCTTGCCGCCCCCCTGCTCCATCCATTCGTCGATGGACTTGGCGTAGTCGACCACGGAGCTCATGGAAGAGTCATAGCCGAACATGCGGTAGGGGACCTTGAGGGCGTCCAGGGTATCCTTGAGCGTGCTCATACCACGAACCAGATTGGGGCCTCCGCGGCCCACCACCACGAACAGGGGTTTCGGCCCGTGCGTATTGAAATAGTCGTGCAACGCATCGGCCATGCCGCGGAAGGTCTCGAAGATGTCGGTGTTATTCGCCTTGCCGCCGATGATGAACAAGACGTTGCTCTGGGAGAGCCAATAGCGGTAGACGATGCGGCTGATGTCGAACATCTTCTGATACGGCGGGTTGCCGCCGAAGTCCGAGGAGATGGTGGCCGCGTCCCCCAACATCTCGGTGACCAAGGCGTTGGCACCACCGCCGAAGGTCATGGCGGTGATGGTGCCTAGATCGTTGATGGTAAACACATCGGACTGACCCTGGTAGGTGCGTAACTGGTTTACCTCACTCTCGAAGTCCGACAGCTCGGTGCTGAACAGACTGGCCGGGAGGCCCAAGCGCTTCCAGGCCGGGTCGTCGCCATCCAGCGCGCATTTGAAATCGCAGGCCATGGGCACGAGCCGCCCCTTGTCGTCCGGCATCATGCGCACGGGGTTCAGTTCCAGAGTCGACATGCCGTAGTCGTTGAACAGGTCCCAGAGCTTGGGAATGTTCTGTACCAGGGGGCTGATAATCTCGTTGGGCGCTTTCAACTCGTTGAGAATATTGGAGACCACGAAGCCCTTGAGGCCGGTAAGGGGATCGAAGGGGACGCTGGTGATCAGGTTGGCCGGTAAATCCTCGATATCCATGCCGCCGTGGTGGGTGAGGGTCAGGGTCGGCGCCCGGAAGCGGGTGCTGTCGGTAATCGAGACATAGACCTCATGCTTGGCGGGGACCGCACCCTCGAAGGTGACACCTTCCGCCTTGGCGGTGGTGTGGCCCTGTTGATGGCGGACGAAATACAGCCGCTCACGCTCGGCCAAGGCGGTGGCGAGATCCTTGGCCTGGCCAATCAGTCCCGCCTTGCCCTTCTTGCCCACGCCTCCCTTGAATATCGGCTTGATCAGTATCCGACCCCAGCGCTTGAGCAAGCCGCGGATCTCCTCGTCCGTGGCTTGGGGGCCCAAGATCTCGGCCGTTGGAAAATCCACGATTTTCAGGAGTTTAGCTCCCAACAACATGCCCGTGACCTGCATCGTCCGCACCTCGTTTAGTTGTTGTCATGGCGCCCTGGATCGCCCCGGGGCGCGCCAAGGGCCGGGGGGACTCAAGTGTTATTCCGAGAAAATCAGCAAGACTGCCCCATCAGTCGTCACGACGGCTCATGGGGCAAGCGGCAAATCGAATGACCAGGAAACCGGATAGAGCCAACGCCTTTGCCGGATTTACCCGGTCCGTCGCGTAGGGGGCTTTATATTAATTACCATGCCAACCGAAAAGTTATCGTAGCTATTATGAATCATGATCAGGGCTCCGCGCAGAATAATTAAGGACCGCGATGAAATGAAATATTTGCCTTATTATTAAAAAGCGATGTACTTAATCGGCTGCTGCATTTTTTGTTTCATATGTTCGCCAGGATTTGCAAATAATGCATAACGAGTTTTATCAGGTACGAATGCCCCCTTGCCGATCGCGGAGCGAGGGCATGGCGCAACTTCCCCGGCACGGTTAAACTCTCCGTTCATTCCGCGTCCACATCGGCATATAACGAAAAGGGAGATGTCTATGGAAATCATCACCACGGATATTGCGATCATCGGGGCTGGCGGCGCCGGCCTGCGCGCCGCCATCGCCGCGGCCGAGAGCGATCCGGGACTGAAGATTGCGTTGATTTCGAAAGTCTATCCGATGCGCAGTCATACCGTGGCCGCCGAGGGCGGTGCCGCCGGGGTGATCGGCAAGGGCGACAGCCTCGAGCATCATTTTCATGACACGGTGGCGGGTGGAGACTGGCTGTGCGATCAGGACGCCGTTGATCTGTTCGTCAAGCAGGCCCCCCTGGAACTGACCCAGCTCGAACACTGGGGCTGCCCCTGGAGCCGCACCCCGGACGGTCATGTCAACGTCCGCCCCTTCGGCGGGATGCAGATCGAACGGACCTGGTTCGCTGCGGACAAGAGCGGCTTCCACATCCTGCACACTCTGTTCCAGACCTCGCTCCAGTTTCCCTCCATCCAGCGCTTCGACGAATACTACTGCACGGACCTGCTGGTGGAGGACGACCGTTGCGTGGGCGTCACCGCCATCGAGATGCGGACCGGCTTGATGCGCCTGTTCCGGGCCAAGGCGGTGATTATCGCCACCGGCGGGGCCGGCTGGATGTTCCCCTTCACGACCAATGGGGCCATCAAGACCGCCGACGGCATGGCGATGGCCTACCGGGCGGGTATTCCCCTCAAAGACATGGAGTTCGTCCAGTATCACCCGACCGGCCTGCCCGGCACCGGCATACTGCTCACCGAGGCGTGCCGCGGCGAGGGCGGTATCCTGGTGAATAAAGACGGCTACCGCTATCTCCAGGACTACGAACTGGGCCCGCCCGATCCCTGGCCGCGCCTGAAGGCCATGGAACTGGGGCCACGGGATCGTCTGAGTCAGGCCTTCTGGCATGAGCAGCGAAAGGGGCGGACCGTCAGCACCCGCTGGGGCGAGGTGGTGCATCTGGACCTGCGCCACCTGGGCGAGAAGAAGATCAACGAGCGCCTGCCGATGATCCGCGATCTGGCCACCAGTTACGTGGGGGCGGACCCGGTGCATGAACTGGTGCCAGTGCGTCCGGTGGTCCACTACATGATGGGCGGCATTCACACGGATATCGACGCCGCCACGCCCCTGCCCGGGCTATTCGCGGCGGGGGAGTGCGCCTGCGTCAGCATCAACGGCGCCAACCGACTGGGATCGAACTCACTGACCGAGCTGCTGGTGTTCGGTGGACGGGCCGGCCGCCATGCCGCGCAACTCGCGCGCGCGGCGAGCCCGCCCGTGAGCGAGGCGGCGGTGCTCAAGCGCGGGGAGGAGGCTCGCCAGCGCGTGGCCGATCTATTCCTGCGGGAAGACGGCGCGGAGCGCGTCGCCGGGTTGCGGAAGGAGATGAACGACACCATGGAGGCCGGTGCCGGCATCTACCGCACCGAGGTATCGCTCAAGGCCAGTTGCGATAAAGTCGCGGAGCTACGCGATCGCTACACCCGGGTGCATCTGGAGGACAAAAGCAACGTCTTCAACACCCATCTGATCTATACGCTGGAGGTGGGCTCCATGCTTGAGGCGGCCCATGCCATTGCCCATTCGGCCTTGCGGCGCAAGGAGTCACGGGGCTCCCACCAGCGTCTCGATTACACCGCGCGCGACGATGCGCAATTCCTCAAGCATTCGCTGGCCTACTATAACGGCGGCGCCGATCCGCGCATCGACTACCTGGACGTGGTCATCACCCGCTTACCGCCCGGTGAGCGGATTTACGGAGGAAGCGTATGAGCTACAAGACGATCGAACTGGCGATCCTGCGCTATCGCCCGGAAATCGACCAGGCGCCCTGGTTCCAGGACTACCGGATCCCCTGCGAGGAGGATTGGGTGGTGCTGGATGCCATCAACTACATCAAGGACCACCTGGACAGTACCCTCAGTTACCGCTGGTCCTGCCACATGGCGGTGTGCGGCAGTTGCGGTATGATGATTGACGGCGAGCCGCGGCTGTCCTGCAAGACGTTTCTGCGCGATCTGCCCGAGGGCAAGATCCGCATCGAGCCCCTCGCGAACTTCCCCATCGAGCGGGATCTGGTGGTGATACTCGATGACTTCATCGAGAAGCTCCAGCGGGTCAAGCCCTACATCATCCGCAAGGAAGAACGGGCCCTGGATCAGGGAGAGCATCTGCAGACGCCGGCGCAGCTCGCGCGATTCATGCAATATACCCATTGCATCAACTGCTGCTGCTGTTATGCAGCCTGTCCTCAATACGCCCTGATCCCCGAGTTCCTCGGGCCCGCCGCCCTGGCCCTGGCGCACAGATACAATCTGGACTCCCGCGATCAGGGCCGGGAGGATCGCGAAGAAGTGGTGGCCAGCAATATCGGCATCTGGGACTGCGCCTTTGCCGACGCCTGCTCCCTGGTCTGTCCGAACCACGTGGACCCGGCCGGGGCCATCCAGCAAATGAAGATCGGGAGTACCGTCAGTTGGTATCTGGACCACCTGGGGTTGGGGAGGAAAAAGACATGATCGATAAAGCCCCACCAAAGCCATTTGTCCGGGAGGTCGCCCGGACCACCTGGTACCTGTCTCGCCGGCGCGATCGGGTGCATATGGCCCAGGAACTCAGCTCCCTCTTCATCGGCGGCTACGCCTTACTGCTGCTGTGGGGGATCAGGGCGCTCGCCGCTGGTCCCGAAGCCTATCAGGCCTTTCTAATGAGTCTGGGCAGCCCCCTGTCGCTGAGCCTGCATTGGCTGGTGCTCGCCGTCACCCTGTTCCACACCATTTCCTGGTTCGGCGTGACGCCCAAGGCGATGCCGGTGCAGGTCGGCGAGGCGTTTTTACCCTCGAGCATCATCGTCGGTGGCCATTACGTCCTCTGGATCGCGCTCTCCCTGTTCATTTTATTCATCGCGGGGGTATTCAACGGTGGCTAGATCCAACAAGCCTTTGGTCTGGAGCCTGTTCGCCGCTGGCGGCACGGTCGCCGCCTTCGTACTGCCGGCACTCGTGGTGATCACCCTCATGGCGGGTTATGGCCACGCCCCGGCGTCGCTGAGCTACGAGGATATGCGCGCCTTTGCCGGCGGCTGGCTCGGTGGCATTCTGCTGTTCGGCGTCATCGCCCTCTGTCTGTGGCATGCCGCCCATCGGCTGCGCACCGCGCTGCATGGACTGGGGCTCCGGGCAGACACGGCCGTGGCGGTGGTCGGCTACGGGATCGCGGCGGTGGGTACCCTCCTCAGCGTCTATTACCTGCTGCGAATTTGACGGCGTAAACCGGTTGCACTGCCGAGCGACCCGTCGCCGGCAATGCCGATCATGCGAGCGATGCGTGAAGGATTGCCTGGGAGACAACCAATGGTACCGATGGGTCTGACAGAAAAGATATTTTCCTAGCACCTGGTTGGAAATGGCGAATTGCCCCCGCTGGGCGAGGTGGCGACGATCCGGGTCGGCGAGGCATTCACCCAGGATGCCACCGGGCCATGTGCGTGCTCCAACTCGAGGCTTCGCCGAGGTGCTGAAAAGTCAGCATGTAGCGGTGGATACTCTGCTGTATCCGGGCTCCCGGGTGGTAGCCATGCAGCTCGCCAACGGGGGCTACCTGACCTCACTGTTCGCCTCCGGTGGGCGAGCTGTTTGAAGTCAAGGGTGACAGGATTCCCTTGGTCCCCGCCTTCGAACCAAAGGATATCCCCGTCCTGCAGGCCGGTGGTGCGATGGCTCACTTCAAGGCGCGCCACACCCCCTAGAGGACAGCAATCCAAATTTGGCCCTGTCCGGCAACTCGTTGTCCGTGCGGGCCTCAAACCTCACCTCATTTTTCAACCCAAAGAGACCAACGCTATGGCCTACGACAAAATTCAGGTGCCCGCCAGCGGCGAAAAGATCCAGGTCGACGACCATTATGCCCTCCGGGTCCCCAACCAGCCCATCATCCCCTATATTGAGGGCG
>JBASIS010000079.1:0-13449 GCA_049654905.1 Chromatiaceae bacterium | reverse complement strand
TTTCTGTTCAAAATTGAAATGGGTTCGTTTGGTAATTTGGCCATTTTCCTGGCGCCAATGCAGGCCCGAGTTGCCCAAGAATGACGACGATGCCCTCCCCCGTCCGCCCTGACTGGTACCCAGAGTTGTTAAAAAGGTATATAATCACACGGGTCTTGATATTCGATACTGTCCCGCCTCGGAGGGGTAAGTAGTCTTACCCCCCCACCCCAGGCTAGCTGACATCAACCTCGATACGATCCCCACGGGCGCCATGGAGCATCAACCAGGCCTGGTCGCCCTTACCGGGCAGCGTTGGGTTACCCGCCCCCTGCCCTTCCGCCTGGCAGACGAAATCCTCGTCGTACAGCAGCCAGGTGGCGGCGTTACGGATGGCCAGGGTGCCCTTGGCCGGAACCCGCAACCACTGGGCCTCGCCCGCCACCTCGATCGCCAGGCGGGTACCACCGGCCTCCAGCACGGGCACACCCTCAAGGGGGCGGAAGAGGCCGCTCCCGAAGCGGACCCATTCCGCGCCGTCCCGTTCCGCGATGACCAGATCGGCCAGATCCCGACCGTTGTTGAGGGGGATCATCATCCACATCCGGGCGCGCTGGCCGTCCTGGCTGGCATCCAGGAGTTGGGTGCCCATGTAGGTCGCGCCGACGTAGCCCTGCAGTTCGGGAACCTCATCCAGCCGGAGCCGGGGCGGTCCCAGGCGCAAGGTCCAGGAAGCGGGGCCATCGTTGACCTGCAACCATTGGCGGCCCAGGCGCCGCTCCCAGTCCGGGGTGCGGGCGCTCCGGGGCGGCACCCGCTGAGAGTAGGGCAGTTCCAGGAGGCAGTGTTCATAGCCCCAGGGAATGCGCACGACCTGGTAATCGCCAAATTCGGCCTTTAAGGGCCGGTAGGCATAGAGCGGCTTGCTGTCGCTGGCAAAGGTGGCGTCGGCCCGGTACTTGAGGTCCCGGGCCGTCTCGGTCCAGGCCCCCGAGTCGAAGGTGGACAAGGTCAGGGCGCGATCGGGCTGGACCTCTACCCGAAGCACGGCCTCGTGCTGGGCAAAGTAGCCCGCCATGGCTGCTAGGGTCACGTCGTCGACAGCGGCCTCGGGCGCGGGGGTCGCCGGCAGGGGCACGGGCATGGCCACCAGACGGCCCGACTCGACCAGGGCGTTGAAGAGAATCCGCTCGGCCAGCTTGGCGCTGCCATAAGTCAGGGTGGTGCCACTCATGGCCAGCCCCAACCGTGCCTCGGGCAGGACAAAGAACTGACTGCCATAGAAGAGGGTGCCGCCATTCTTGGTCCAGGCCTTGACCCCCACGGCGGCCAGACCCTTTTGGGCTACGTCATCCCAACCCAGGCCCCATTGGAAGGAGGGAATGGGGTTGAAGCCCAGGGTTTGGGTCTGATCGCGGGCCATTTCCGCCACCGAGGCGGCGGACAGGATGCGCCGACCTTCGAGAATGCCACCCTGCAGCAACAGCCGGGCCAGCCGCCCCATGTCCGAGGGCGTGGCGTAGAGGCCACCGGTGGCAAAGCCATTGGTGAATTCCTGGGGCAGCGGGGTATTGCCATCTTCCGGAAAGGCCGGGGCGAAGGTCCCCGCCGGGAAGGGTTGCCGGGGATAGGCACTGCGGGACATCCCCGCCGGGACCAGGATTTCAGTGGTCACGAATTGGGCGTAACTCTGACCCGTTACCGCCGCCACCAGGTCTTCGATCAGGGTGAAGCCATCGTTGCAATAGACGGCCATTTCGCCCGGATCGTGCTTGAGGCGTTGCTCAGCCAGTTCAATCTGGGTCCGCTCCGCATAATCCGATTGGGGAGCCTGGGCAAAAATGTTGACGAAGTTCGTACCCGGAAGACCCGAGGCATGGCTGAGCAGTTGCCGGATCGTGATCGCGTCCGCCGCCGGGGAGAGCATGGCGAAGTCCGGAACATAGCTCACCAGGGGCGCATCCAGATCGACCAGCCCGCGCTCCACCAGAATCAGGGTAGCCATGGCCGCCAGGACCTTGCTGCAGGAGCCGATGCAGAAGCGGGTCTCGGTGGTGGGGGCCACCCCCTGCTCCTTGTCGATGACGCCGAAGGCCTCGGCCCAGATAACGCGCTGATCGTCCACCAGGGCCACCGAAATGGAGGGGGTATTGGTATCGATCAGGGCCTGGCGAATGGCGGCCTGCCCATCGAGGATGGTGGCGGCGTAGCTAGGGGCACCGAGAACCTCGGCGGCGTCATCGCCGCAGCCGGTCAACAGGCCAGGAATCAAGAGGCCCAGACTGCCCAGGCCGGTCAGTTGCAGGAAATCACGGCGGTTGAGGGGCAAGCTCTCGCCAAGGGGATCGGGGTGGGAAGGCATTTATGGCAACTCCAATGGCAGGCGTTCGTCGGGCAGCGGGCGGGATGGGGCCTATGAAAGCACGGCGGGGGGCTCGGGAAAAAGGACGGGGAGGCACCCTTATTCACTCCCAGTCTAGGTTCTGACTGTGTCATTTGACATACCCCGCCTCGTGATTTGACTTGTATCAAGGCTACTCGCGACCTTCGGGGATAGGGTTTTCAGGTGCCACGGGCCGCGGGCCACGTGATCTGTCTGATATTACCCATAGCGAGAGGGCGGTGCGATGAACAAATTTTCCAGGCGCGGTTTATCCGTCGCGGTCGGGGCGGTCCTGACGATGAGTGCGACCTCGGCGGCCTGGTCGGCCGAGAACCTGCAGGAGACCATGCAACGCCGCGGTCTGAGCGAGAAGGACCTGCTGGCGGCGGCCAAGACCTATGTCCCCAGCGGCGGCCGTGATGAGTACGTGGTCTTCAGTTCCGGTGGCCAGTCCGGTCAGGTCATCGTCTATGGCATCCCCTCGATGCGACTGCTCAAATACATCGGGGTTTTCACCCCGGAACCCTGGCAGGGCTATGGCTTCGACGACGAATCCAAGGCGGTCCTGGCCCAGGGCCGCATCCGGGGCAAGGATATGGTCTATGGCGACACCCACCACCCCGCTCTGTCGGAGACCGAGGGCGCCTACGACGGGCGCTGGCTCTTCATCAACGACAAGTCCAATCCGCGCATCGCGGTCATTGATCTGCATGACTTCGAGACCAAGCAAATAGTCGTCAACCCCTTCTTCAAGTCCGCCCATGGCGGTGCCTTCGTGACTCCCAACACCGAATATGTCATGGAGGCCGTCCAGTACGCCGCGCCCCTCCTCGAGGATGGCTTCGTCCCCCTGGAGGAATTCAATGACAAATACCGCGGCGGCCTGACCTACTGGAAATTCAACAAGGAGAAGGGCCG
The DNA here is from genome assembly GCA_049654905.1 of Chromatiaceae bacterium. Classification (GTDB taxonomy): domain Bacteria; phylum Pseudomonadota; class Gammaproteobacteria; order Chromatiales; family Chromatiaceae; genus M0108. Next base: position 10,169 of record JBASIS010000079.1, on the reverse strand, counting down.
CATTGACCCCGAAAACTCTTTCACCTTTGAGCTGGGGCCCTACAGCCAGGACCTCTCCGACGCCGGCAAGGGGCCCAGCTACGGCTGGGGCTTCACCAATTCCTTCTGCTCCGAGCGCTACGTGGGCGGCATCGAGCGCGGCCGCCCGCCCTTCGAGGCCGGCTGCTCCTCCAAGGACACCGACTACCTGCACGTGACCAACTGGAAGAAGGCCGAGGAATTGGTCAAGGCCGGCAAGGTCAAAAAGGAAAAGGGCTATTACTTCATACCCATGGAGCAGGCTATCGCCGAGGGCCTCCTCTATCTGATCCCCGAGCCCAAGAGCCCCCATGGCGTGGACGTGACCCCGGACGGCAAGTTCATGATCGTCTCCGGCAAGCTGGATAGCCACGTCTCGGTCTATAGCTTCGAAAAGATCCAGAAGGCCATCGCCGACGGCAAGTTCGAGGGCAAGGACCCCTACGGCGTGCCCATCATCGCCATGCAGGATGTCCTGGAGCATCAGGTCAACCTGGGTCTGGGCCCCCTGCATACCCAGTTCGACGCCAAGCCCTGCATCGCCTACACCTCCCTCTACGTCGATTCCCAGGTCGCCAAGTACGACTATTGCGAAGGCAAGGTGCTGGACAAGCTGTCCATCCACTACAACATCGGCCATCTCATGACCATGGAGGGCGATTCGGTGGAGCCGGATGGCAAGTATCTGGTGGCGCTGAACAAGCTCTCCATCGATCGTCATCAGCCGGTGGGGCCCCTGCATCCCCAGAACCACCAGCTCATCGATATCGGCAACGACAAGATGCAGCTCCTGTACGACATGCCGCTGCCCCTGGGCGAGCCCCACTATGCCGTGGCTATCGCCGCCGACAAGCTGAAGCCAGAAGTGCGCTACAAGTCCGGCACCGATAGCCGTACCGATCAGAAGCACCCCAACGCCACCCGCGCCGGCCGCGAGACCACCGAGCGTAGCTGCGATGCCGAGGGCAAATGCACCACCCTGGTCAAGGGCACCGTCATCCGCTCCCACATCACCCCGGAGATTATCGAAGCAGTAGAGGGAGATACGGTCAGCATCGCCCTGACTAACCTGGAGCGCGCCCAGGACCAGGTCCACGGCTTCGCCATGTACGGCCAGAACGTCCAGCTCTCGATCGAGCCCGGCAAGACATCAACCACGACCTTCGTGGCCGATAAGCCCGGTGTTTATCCCTATTACTGCACCGAGTTCTGCTCGGCCCTGCATCTGGAGATGCAGGGTTACCTGCTGGTCAAGCCTAAGGGCTATCAGGAGGCGGCGACCCAGATGGTCGAGGGTACGGCCTACACCCAGGCGGACTATAACACCCAGGTCAAGACCAACAACGAGACCCAGGCGGTTATCGACCAGGTGGTTGCCTACATCACTGGACGTAACTTCAAGGACTTCCCGACCGTAGTCGCCCTGGTGGAGGATGCCACCGACCAGCTTGGCTTCTCTCAGGATGCCAAGAAGAAGTCCGAGGAGGCCGCCGCCAAGGCCGATTGGCAGAACGCCATGCTGTGGGCCAACCAGTGGTGGCAGTATCAGGTGAAGGCTGCGGACCTTGGCCTGCGCGCCAAGGCCCTCCTCGATCAGGGTGGCGCACAGCTCACCAAGCCCTGATAGCCAGGCCCACCCGGGCGCGCGGCAGCCTCCAGGCTAACGCGCGCCCCACCCATCGTTTAGTCAGCGCATTTACGAGGCCACCCAACATGCGAACCCTCAAGGCCCTTTCCACCGCCCTCGGCATCACCCTTGGGCTCGGCGTCATCACCAGTGTTCAGGCCCTCGACGGGCCGGAACTTTATGCCAAGAAGACCTGCATCGCTTGCCACGGCAAGGACGCCAATTCCCCGATCCTGCCCGTTTACCCCAAGCTGGCTGGCCAGAATCCGGATTACGCTTACAATCAAATGAAGGATATCCAGAGCGGGGCCCGCAATAACGGCCAAACGGCGGCCATGAAGGCGGTTATGCACCTGGTCACGGATGAAGAGATGCGGACCATCGCCAACTGGCTGGGCACCCTGAACAAATAGCCACGAATGTTTCGGTTTGTAACGGCTTGACTTCGGTCAAAGTGGCTGCCCCGCCTGGGAATTAGCCTGACTAACAGGGGCGCATGCCGCGCCGCCGCGGTCACTTCGGCCCCTCTGGCCGGCAGACCCTGGATCAACCTTTCGGAGATTTATCATGAGCAGTTTCACTATCCGGCTGGCCGTCGCCACCCTGGCAACCGCCATGGCGGGCTCGGCGCTGGCCTGGAACGAGGGCGGCGGCGAGCAGGACGAGGCCCTGACCCTCAAGGGCAACGCCGAGAACGGCCGCGATGTCTATGAGGTCTGCGCCGCCTGCCACCTGCCGGAGGGTTGGGGCCTGGACGATGGGACCTTCCCGCAACTCGCGGGCCAGCATCACAATGTCATCATCAAGCAGTTGGCGGACATTCGCGCCCAAAACCGCGACAACCCCACCATGTACCCCTTCGCCCTGCCTTCCCAGATCGGCGGTCCCCAGGCCCTGGCGGACGTGGTGGCCTACATGGCGGGACTCCCCATGACGCCGGCTAATGGCGTGGGTCCCGGCGACGACCTGGAACTGGGCAAGAAGCTCTACGCGGAGAATTGCGTGCGTTGCCATGGCGAGAATGGCGAGGGTGACAACGACAAGTACTACCCCCGCGTCCATGGCCAGCATTACAACTACATCGTTCGCCAATTCAAGGAGATCAAGGGCGGCAAGCGGCGCAACGCCAACCCCGAGATGGTCGAGCAGGTCAAGAACTTCTCTGATCGCGACGTCCTGGCCGTCAGCGACTATACCTCGCGGATCAAACCGCCAAAGGAGCTCCTGGCGGAGTCCGCCGATTGGAAGAATCCCGACTTCGAGTAGCCCGGCGTGACGGGCAGCGGCAGGGAAGCCGCCGCCCATTTCCGCCCAGACCTGGACCGCCTCGGGCGAGCCAGGACCCTGGGCCAGATTCGGCCGGCCAAGGAACCCGGTGACCGATCCAGCCTTCATCCTCAATTAAGCGGTAACCCTGATGAACGCGCAGACGCATTTCCCGCGAGGCCTGTTAGCCGGTCTTCTCGCCCTCCTGGCCCTCGGTCTCCTGGCGGCCATCTACTTCTCGCCGATCTGGTGGGTATCCCTGACGGCACCCAATTACCCGCCCGAGTCCTTCCCCGATGGGGTACGTATCCACTTCCACATGAATGGGGTTTTCAACGGCTGCCAGAAGATCGAGAAAGCCGAGATCCATGAGGATGAGGCCTTGGATTGCGTTCACGAGATGGACACCATCAACCACTATGTCGGCATGTACCCCATCGCCGCCGGCGGCGTGGTCGAGCGGGCCTTCTCGCCCTTTATCATCAGCCTGCTGGGGGTCATGATCATCGGCTTCGTCATCCCGAAAACCGGTCTCAGGCTGATCGTGATGGGCGCGGGCTTCGCGGTCATTCTCGGTTGGATGAGCCTGACGATGTACGGGGACGACGGGCTCCAGTACCAGAATAGCGGCTATCTGACCGCCATGGTCACGGCCCTGGACCAGGAAGGCGGCATCGAGAAGGAGGCACCCAAGAGTTCCGCCGCCGATGCCCTGCTAGCGCGCCTCAAGGCGGAACTCGCCGAGGCCCCAGCCACCAGCGCCCCTCCCAAGGCCGAGGACAGGAAGCCGGCCGTGGACAAGGAAAATCTGATCGACAGCCTGGAATCCCGCTTCGAAAAGACCCAGGAGCGCCTGTCCGCGGCGGAGCGCCAGGAGTGGACCGGCAGCGGCATCCAGACCCTGCTCTGGCACTATCAGACCAGTCTCGGGCGCTATTTCAACGACCCAGCCCTCATCAGCCCCATGGTCAAGGGCATGGCGCTGGCCACCCACGCCTTCTTCTGGGTCATGGTGGGCGCCATGCTCCTGCTCCTCTGGGGTGCCCGCAAGAGTTCCGGGATGCTCTACTGGTTCCTGATCATTGCCCCCCTGGCCCTGCCGCTCTTCTTCATCATCGATTACGCGGCCTGGCTCTGGTGGTATGGCCATACCCTGAGCGATATGGGGGCTTTCACCGTCAAGCCCTTTATGCCCACGGTCTTTGGCGACGGCAAGGTGGCCCAGTTCGCGACCCATTCCTACCCCGCCCTCGGTTTTGGTCTCATGGTGCTGTTAGCGGCGGTGCTCGCGGTCCTGGTCCTGGTGAAACGTAAGGGGATGCGGGGGGCCGAGTGAGCGATCCGGACCCCGGCCGGACGCCGCCCGCGCCGCCGGTCGGGCGGTTACCGGCGCCAGGCACCGCCCCCCGCCACTGGATCCTGCTAACAGGTCTGGTGATGCTGCTGGTCTTGCTCCCGGCCCTGGCGCAAAACCCGCCCGGGACGGGCCTGGTCTCGCTGCAGCCCCTGATTGACCAGGCCAAGCCGGGAGATGTATTGACGCCCGAGCCCGGCACCTATTCCGGCCCCTTGGTCATCGACAAGGCCCTGACCCTGGATGGCCGCGACCAGGTAATCCTCGATGGGGGCGGCAAGGGGACAATCATCCTCCTCAAGACCGACGGGGCCACGATCCGGAATCTGCGCCTGACCCACTCGGGTGATTCCCACAATGACATCGACAGTGGCATCCAGGTGCGCGGCAACTTCAACGTCATAAAGGATAATGTGATCGACAACTGCCTCTTTGGCGTCGATCTCCAGCAGTCCAACAACAACATCGTCCGCCGCAACCGTATCTCATCCAAGCCCGTGGAGTTGGGTGTCCGGGGTGATGCCATTCGCTTTTGGTACAGCTATAAGAATCAGGCCACGGATAACATCATTCGCGACTCCCGCGACACTGTGGTCTGGTATTCCCAGGACAACCTCATCGCCCGGAACGACGCGCGCGGGGGCCGCTATTCCCTGCACTTCATGTATTCCCACGTCAACCGGGTTGAAGACAACCACTACGAAAACAATAGCGTGGGCATATTCGTCATGTATAGCGATGGCATGATCCTGCGCAACAACACCATCATTAACGCCTCGGGGCCTACCGGCGTCGGCATCGGTTTTAAAGATACCTCCGACGTGGAAATCAGCGGCAACAAGGTGCTCTCCTGCGCCACCGGCATCTATCTCGACCTCTCGCCCTATCAGCCGGGCACCACCAACCGCTTTACCAATAATCTGATCGCCTTCAATGGGGTGGCCGTCCGCTGGCTGCCCGGCCGGGACGGCAATGTCTTCATCGGCAACCGCTTCGAGGGCAACATCACCCAAGTCGTGCTGGAAGGCGGCGCCGGCAAGGGGGCCACCTTCAATACCTGGGAAGGTAACTACTGGGACGACTACGAGGGCTTCGACCGCGATGGCGACGGCATCGGCGACACTCCCTATGAGCAGTACACCTATGCCGACCGCCTCTGGATGGACTTGCCGCCGGCCCAGTTCTTCAAGGGGTCGCCCATGCTGGAGGTCATCGATTTTCTGGAGCGTCTCGCCCCCTTGAGCGAACCCAAACGCCTGGCCCGGGACGAAAAACCCCTGCGTTCGGTGGATACCATGGTCGATATTCTGGCCAGTCTGGCGCGGCATCCCCCGAAATCCCTGGGCATCGTCGAGGACGAGGAATACCCGGACGACGACGCCGCAGAGGCAGGCACCGCCCCCGTCGCCGGAACCGCTCCGGACGCCGCCACGCCCGCCGGCGGCGGTTACGATGCCCTCCAGGCCCTGCGCCAGTCCCTTGGCCGCGACTGATTCCCGGAGTTGTAAAAGCCATGTCACCCGAACAGACGAAAGCCACCCCGCCCCGCCCGGTCCTCAGCCCCAAACGTCGCGAACAAAACCGTCGGGAATTCATCCGCACCTCGCTCCTGGGGGTCGGGGTGCTGGGCGCCACCCTGGCGGGCCTGCTGCCCCTGGCGGGTCAGGCCAATGCCCGCTTGCGGCCGCCGGGCGCCATCAAGGACCGGCTCCAGGAGCAGGAATTTCTCGCCGCCTGCATCAAGTGCGGCCAGTGCGTCCAGGTCTGCCCGGTGGAGGCCATCCGCCTCGCCGATCTGACCGATGGGGTCGGGGTCGGCACGCCCTTCATCCAGGCCCGCGACCAGGCCTGCGACTTCTCCTGCGACGGCCTCCAGTGCGTCCTGGCCTGTCCCACCGGCGCCCTCACCCATGACATCAACTACCCGGGTCAGGCGCGCATGGGTCTGGCCCGGCTGGCCCGGCCCGAGTCCTGCCTGGCGGTGCGTGGCCAGGGCTTCCGGGGTCAGGCGCGGGGGGCCGATTTTCCCGGCCTGCTGCGCTATGAGGCCGTGAATCGCTGGCTGCCCATCCCCGTGGCGGATCACCCCTACGAACTGGAACTCTGCGATCTCTGCCTGCGCCAATGCCCCATCGAGATCCGCCTCGCCCAATGCGCCGCAGGCACGCCACCCTCCGGGGATGCCAATCAGTGTCCGCCGCGATCGGCCATCCGCCTGGAGGCCCAGGCCGGCGGCGGCGCCCTGCCCCGTGTTCTGGATGGCTGCGTCGGCTGTGGCGTCTGCGAGATGATCTGTCCCGTGGACCCCGCCGCCATCGTTGTCGATATCGACCGGGTCGCGGACGCGGCCCGGGTTGGATGAAGCCGCCATGAACTACATGATCGAATCCCTCCGTCAATTGATAGGCCTGGACCCGTCCAAGCCCGGTCCGCAGGACCGCCGGCCAGAGGTGGTGACCCTCATGACGGACAAGCGCCGCGACAAGTTGACGAAGGAGATGCTCCATGCCGCGGAGGCGGGGCGTGCCCTGGCCGCGGATCGCCACAAGTGGCGCAACCGCCGTTGGGCCACCCTCATTACCGTAAACCTGCTCTTTGTCGTCTCTTATTATTTCGACGTCCAGCTCCTGGAGGGGGCCCTGACCGCCTCGCGCTTCGTCGGCTTTCACCTGGCGGACCTGAACTCGGCCCTCCAGGTCATGCTGGCCTACCAGCATCTGGTTTTGAATCTGGTCATCGGCACCGTGACCGTTTTCATCCTCTGGCTGCTCCTGGGGGGGCGCACCTTCTGCTCCTGGGCCTGCCCCTACCACCTGCTGGCGGAGTGGGCGGAAAAGCTCCACCTCTGGCTGGCCAAGCGTAAATGGGCGCGGGACATCAAGTTCCACCGGGGTGGCCGGACGATCTTCTACCTTTTCTTCATCATCCTGACCCTGGTTAGCGGCTATACCCTGTTCGAAACCCTATCCCCCACCGGGATCCTCAGCCGCGCCCTCATCTACGGCCCTGGCCTGGCCTTGATCTGGGTACTGGCCCTGCTGGCCTTCGAGGTCTTCGTATCCCGCCGCGCTTGGTGCCGCTATGTCTGCCCCATTGGCGTGACCTACGGCTTGGTGGGCGTCCTGTCTCCGGTGCGAGTCCAGTATCGGGTTCAGGACTGCCACCACGAAGGTGACTGCCGGGCCATTTGTCTGGTGCCCCATGTCCTCGACGTCACCATCCGCGGCCGGGCGCGGACCGTTACCACCGACATTGGCGCCGACTGTACCCGGTGCGGCCTGTGCGTGGACATCTGCCCGACCAATTCCCTGAGCTTCAAGGTCAAGGGCCTGGACAAGGTGTTGTAACCGGGATGATTATCTTTGAAAAGGTCATCAAGCGCTTTCGCCGCCAGGCCGTGCTCCGGGGCATCGACCTAGAGATCGAGCGCGGGCACCGGGTGGCCCTCATTGGCTCCAACGGCGCCGGCAAGACCACCCTCATCCGCTGTCTGCTGGGGGAATATCATTGCCAGGGCCTGGTCACCCTGGATGGCCTCAACCCGCGCGAGCATCGTGAAGCGGTCCTGGCCAAGATTGGCTTCGTGCCGCAACTGCCGCCCCCCCTGCGGATGCCCGTGGGCCAGCTCCTGTCCTTCGCCGCCGGAGTCTGTGGTGCCGACCCGGCGCGGATGACGGAGGTGGCCGGCCATCTGGGGCTGGACGTGGGCCGCTTCCGGCGCCAGCCCTTTGTTAAGCTCTCCGGCGGCCAGAAGCAGAAACTCCTCATCAGCATCGCCCTGGGCCGGGACGCGGAGGTGCTGATCCTTGATGAGCCGGCGGCCAACCTGGACCCCCAGGCGCGCCGCATCTTTTTCGACCTCCTCGCCCAGCGCCAGAACAGCGCCGCCATGATCATCTCCAGCCATCGCCTGGACGAGGTGGCGGCCCTGGTCAATCGGGTTATCGAACTGGATCAGGGCCAGGTCGTGCTCGACGACCGGGTCGCGGACCTGGTGGACCTCACCAGCCATCTCGCCTGCCGCCTGACCCTGACCCGCGCCGACGAGGCCTTTGCCCGCGCCATCATCCCCTGGGGCTTTACCACCCTGGACGCGGGGCTCACCTGGCGGGGTCGGGTGCCAGGCCCGGATCGGCTGCGATTTCTGGGCATCATCTCCCGCTACGCCGCCCTCATCGCCGCCCTCGACCTGGATGAAATAAGGGATGAGACCTCAGATGCGGATCAGGTACGATCTTGGGGAAATTCCTGAAATGGAGAAGTCCCATGCCTGATCGTCCCCTGACTTCGGCCCTACTGGCCCTTTTGTTGTTGCTCGGCGGTCTGCCGTGGCTCGCGGGCTGCGGCGATAGCGGCACCGGTCCCGGCGCCGTGAAATGGGATCGGATCGGCTGCGAGCGCTGCCGCATGGTGCTGTCGGCCCGGAACTATTCCGCCCAGATTCGCGCCTTCGAGGTGGAAGGCAAAACTAGCCTGCATTTCTTCGATGACATTGGCTGCGCCGTCATCTGGCTGGATAAACAAGCCTGTCGGGAGGACCCCCGCACCGAGATCTGGGTTAACGACTGGCGTAATGGGGCCTGGATCGATGCCCGAACCGCCTATTACCTCAAGGGCAAGGAAACACCCATGCAGTACGGCCTGGGGGCACAAACAGAACCCCTGCCAGGCGCCTTAAACTTTGCCGAGGCTAAGATCCATGTCCTTGAAGTCGAGGCACGCTTCAACGCCCCCGTCTTCAATCCCCAAGCCGCGACCGCACACCCGCACCTGCACCTCACCGAATGAACAACTTCTGGCTCACCGCCCAAACGGACATCCTGGAATCCCTGCGTGCCAAGTGGTTCCTGATCTATAGCTTCATCTTTGGCGGCCTGGTGGCCCTGCTGTTCGTCTTTGGCCTCACCGAGTCACGGGTCATGGGCTTCACTGGCCTGTCGCGGCTCATGGTGACCTATATTCAACTCGCCATGGCCATTCTGCCGGTCTTCGTCCTCATCACCACGGTGCGCTCGGTGGCCGGCGACCGCGAGGCGGGCATTTATGAATATTTGCTGTCGCTGCCCATCGGCCTCGCCGCCTGGTTCTGGGGCAAGCTCGTCGGGCGCTTTCTGGTGGTCTTCCTGCCGGTCTTCCTGGCCATGGTCGCGGCCATCGCCTGGGGGGCAGGCAAGGGGGCCGAGGTCCCCTGGGCCTTGTTCATCTATTACACCGGCTTGCTCATGGCCCTGGCCTGGTGCTTCCTGGGCCTGGCGATGCTGCTCTCCACCCTCACCCGGTCCGCCGATGTCGCCCAGGCCTCCGCCTTCGTCCTTTGGCTCACCCTGCTGCTCTTTCTTGACCTCATCCTGTTGGGCGTCATGATCCGCGGCCACCTCCCCCCCGAGACCGCCGTCGCCATTGCCCTTGTCAACCCCCTCCAGGTCTTCCGCACCGCCGCCATGCTCCTCCTTGACCAACAACTGGTTATGCTCGGCCCCTCCGCCTACGTCATCCTCGACGCCTTCGGCCAGGCTGGCTATATCGCCTTCGCCCTCCTCTACCCGACCCTACTCGGCACCCTGAGCGCCTGGCTAGGCTATGTCCTTTTCAAGCGCAGTGATCTGCCCTGAAGCGCGCCCGGGGCCGCGACGTATCTAGTCGTCCAGGGTGGACAGATAGGCGAAGATATCCCGGAGCTCCTCGGTCTTGAAGGCCGCGAGCAATTCGTCGGCAGCGGGTTCCGAGGGGTCGTGGATGCGCTCCCTGGCGATATATTTGTTGATCTGGCGCCACAGATAAGGGGTGTATTGGCCCGCGAGGAAGGGCAACGCCTCACGGGAATCACCCTGACCCTGGTCGCCGTGACAAGAGGCACATTCGCGGCGATAGAGTTTCTTGCCGGCCTCGGTATCACCCTCTGCG
>JBASIS010000078.1:0-6161 GCA_049654905.1 Chromatiaceae bacterium | reverse complement strand
GGGTGAAGGCGGCCGGCACCGCACCGGCCTCGGCCGCCGCGCCCGGCGGGTTGCCGCATTGAGCATTCCACAGGACTAATTCATCATGCCGGATTTTTTTGGTGGCCGCGATCCCATCCATCACCGGCATCTGCACGTCCATCAGCACCAGATCATAGGGCAGCAGTTCCAGGGCCTGCAGCGCTTCCCTCCCGTTGGCCACGGCATCCGCCCGCAGCCCCATTTGCTTCAGGATGCCCAAGGCCACCATCTGGTTGGTGATGTTGTCCTCGGCCAGCAGAATGCGCGCCTTGCGGCCCGCGAACAGGTTCGCCGTCTCACCGCCCGGTGGGCGGGTGGCGCGGGGCGGTGGCGGTGGCGCCACCTCCGGGCGATGCGTCAGCGCCAGGGCGAGCGCGACCTTGAGTTCCTGATGCCGAATCGGCTTGGTCAGATAGGCCGCAAAACCGATCGCGTGGAAATGGGCGGCGTCCGCCTGCAGGCCCAAGGAAGTCAGCATCACCATCCGGGTGGCGGCCAACCGCTGATCTGCCTGGATAATCCGGCCCAGGCTTTCCCCGTCCATGCCCGGCATCTGCATGTCGATCACGGCAATGCGGCAGGGGTCGTGCTCGTCCAGCGCCTGATGGAGGGCCTGGAGCGCGCCGGGGCCATCTGCCGCCTCCCGGTGGCGCATGCCCCACGCGGTCAGTCGGGTGGCCAGAATTTCGCGGTTGGTGGCGTTATCGTCCACGATCAGTACCCGCACGCCCTGTAAAGCGGCGGACGGCAGCGTTGCCAGGTGGGCACCCGTCTGTTTGCCGAGGCGGACGGTAAACCAGAACTCCGAGCCTTTGCCCTCCTGGCTGGTGACGCCGGTCTCGCCCTTCATCAGCCTGGCCAGTTGTCTGGAGATGGCCAGCCCCAGCCCGGTACCCCCGTACTGGCGGGTGGTCGAGGTATCCACCTGGCTAAACTTGTCGAACAGCAGGCCGAGCTTATCGGCGGGGATGCCGATGCCCGTATCGCGCACCGCGAAGCGCAGCAAGACCTGCGCTTCATCCTCTTCCAGCAGCGAGACGCGGATCGCCACCTCGCCGGCCGGGGTGAACTTGATGGCGTTGCCCACCAGATTGGTGAGGATCTGGCGCAGCCGTCCCGGATCGCCGCGCAGCCGGGTGGGCACCGCCAAATCAGCGGCGCAGAGCAACTCCAGCTCCTTCTCCTGAGCCCGCAAGGCCAGCGTGGCGGTGAAATCCTCCAGTAAATCGGACAGATCGAAGTCCAGCAGCTCCAAATCAAGCTTACCCGCCTCGATCTTGGAGAAGTCGAGGATGGCGTTGATCAGGCTCAGCAGTGCTTCACCGCTGGCGCGGACAATTTCCGCGTAGCGCCGCTGCTCAGCATTTAACGCCGTATCCAGCAGCAGTCCGGTCATGCCGATGACGCCATTCATCGGGGTCCGGATCTCATGGCTCATATTGGCCAGAAACTCGCTCTTGGCGGCGCTGGCCCGCTCGGCCCGCGCCGCCATGGCGTTGGCCCGGGCGGTGGCTTGCTCGAGATGGAGGTTGGTCTCGCGCAAGGCCGTCTCCTGGGCGCGGATACCGGCGTCGGTATGGCGCAGCAGGACATAGATGAAGCCCAGCAAGAGCGTCAGCAGCACCGCCCCGCCCGTGCCGACCAGTGTCAGGAGGCGCGCGAAGGCCGCCCCGGCGGTCGAGACGTCTTGCCCGATCAGCAGCTCGCCGACCTCGGTGCCGGCGGCGTCCCGCAAAGGGGTGGAGGAGACCAGCCAGTCCTTGCCGTCGAAGGCGATCTCCCGGGCGGCTTGCTCGGGGCGGGCCGGGTCCTCGGCAACCTCATCCGCCCGGGAGGCGAAGGCAGCGGGCAGGCGGCCGTGGGAGGCGTAGCTCACGGCACTCCGGGGCAATTGATCCCAGTCGGCCTCCCGCCCGAGCATCCGCATCCCCTCTTCCCAGGTTTGGCGGACGAGCTGCGCCTTGTGGATCACCACGGCCAGATGGGCGCCGGAGTCGGTGTTGATTGCGTGCAGCACGTCCTCGATCTCCTTGCCCAGTTCCAGATAGCCGACCAGCACCCCATCGGCGAAGACGGGCTGCACCACCCGCAGGGTGAAGGTGCCCAGCGGGCCCAATTCGATGCCGGAGGCGGTCTTGCCAGTGCGTTCGGCTTCCAGCGCCGTGAAGCGCTCGATCCGGTCGCCGTGTTTCTCCGGCTTGTGAATCCGCAGGAGGCAGATGCGATTGGCCGCGAAGAAGTAGAAATGCGTCAGGTGGCTCTCCCGATGCATCGTCGCGAACAGGGGCTGCCAGTCGGCCAGGAGGCGGTCCGCGTCACCCGCGCGCAGGGCCTGCTGAACCTGCTGGTTGGCGGCAATGAGCTGGGCAACCATGGCCAGACCGGAGGCCTGCTGGTCCAGGCTAATCCGCAGATCGTTGGTCACCTCGGCGGCACGGGTGACGAAGGCCTCGGTCATTTGTTGCTGATGCTGGCGCCAGAGGAGCGTCCCCGCCCCGGCCATCAACCCCACCACCATGACCGCCAGGGGCGGCAGCAGTTGCGCCAGGACCGGCTTGGGCGTGGCGTCAACGCGCCGGGTAACGGCCAGCGCGACCAGCACCCCGGTGAAGATGATCAGCATCAAGCCCACCGGCAGGGCTATTCTGGCGGCGATCTCCCATTGCCAGTCGCGGGCATCGATGTCCATGCCCAGCACGGCGAGCAATTCGCCGCTGCCCTTGTAGGCTCCGGCGCAGATAATCAGATCATCCACCCGCTCGACATAGGTGGTCTTGGGCTGGATCTTCTGGGTGGCGGGATTCTCGTATTGGTAATCGACCCAGCCGCTGCCCTTGGTCAAGGCGATGGCCTGTATCTCCCTGCGGAAATATTTACCCCCGGACCAATCCTTTTTGTCGAGCAGGTTCTGACCCACCAGTTCCGGTTTCACCGGATGGGCCTGCATGGTCATACCCTGGTCGTAGGCGAAGACGTAGAGGCTTTTCCGGCGAAATACTCCCCGCGGGTCGTTAACCTCCTTGAGAAAACGCGCGCGGCCCTGCTGCCGGTAGAAGTCCACGGCCTTGCGTACCATCGCCCGCGCATCGTCCGGAGTGACGAGGCCGGAGAGCGCCATGGCCGTATCATTGATCGGCACCAACCCCGAGACCCAGGTGCCCCAGCGGTCGGTGACCGGCCCTTCGACGGCCTCGACCCGGTCCGCGAACATCTGGAGCGCCACCGCCGAAACTTCGTCATAGGGCTGCCCGGGCGGGGAATAGCTCTCCGAGCCGGCCGGCTCACTGTCCACGTAGAAAAACACCGTGCCATCCGCCTTGCGACCCATGAGATAGACGAACCGGCATTGCGGGCTGGCGGCGCAGATGGCGGCTAGCTGGTCCTTGATTTGCCGATAGTCAGGGCTTTCCAGGTCCGCCGGCGTGCCGGTGAGCACCTGGATCTGCTCAACATTCACCGCCTGCACCGCCACCCGCAGCCGCTGCAGCAGGTCCGTGCGCATCTCGCGGTCGGCCCGCACCACCATCCACCCGGTGAACAGCGCCCCCAGGGTCAACATGGCTAGCAGCAGCAGCGCCGCCGTCAGATGCGGCTTGCGCAGACCCTGAAAACGGCTTGTCGCTTGATCAATCATGGTAAAGGCTCCGCCGGGGTCGGGGGTATCTCAGCCCCCCGGGGCGATCCGCCAAATGGCGCTAGCGTAGTCGGCCACCGAGCGGTCGCTGGAGAAGCGGCCGATCCGCGCCACGTTGAGAATGGATTTGCGCGCCCAGTCCGGTTCATTCCGGAAGCAGTGATCCACTGCGTCCTGGGCCGCCAGGTAGGCGGCGAAGTCCGCCAGGACCAGGTAGGGATCCTGGGCCAGGAGCCCGTCCATGAGGCCGGTGAAGCGCCCGGGTTCCTCTGGCGAGACCCCGCCGCCGCGGACCAGGTCAATGACCCGCCGGAGCAGGGGATCGGACTCATAGCAGGACCGGGGGTCGTAGCCGGATCGCTTCAGGCGGGTCACCTCCGGTTCCGTCAGACCGAAGACGAAGAGGTTGTCCCGCCCAACCGCCTCGCGGATCTCGATGTTGGCCCCGTCCAGGGTGCCGATGGTCAGGGCCCCGTTGAGGGCAAACTTCATGTTGCCGGTCCCGGAGGCCTCGGTGCCCGCCGTGGAGATCTGCTCGGAGAGGTCGCTCGCCGGGAAGATGCGCTCGGCCAGCGACACCCCGTAGTTGGGCAGGAAGACCAGCTTGAGCAGCCCGTTGGTGGTCGAGTCGGCATTGATGAAGCGGCTGACGTCGTTGGCCAGCTTGATGATGGCCTTGGCGGTGGCATAACCGGGAGCCGCCTTGCCGGCAATGATGACGGTGCGCGGGGTCCAGTCCCCGTTGGGGTGGTCCTTGATGCGCAGGTAGGTCGCCAGGACGCGCAGGACGTTCAGTAATTGGCGCTTGTATTCGTGCAGGCGCTTGACCTGGACATCAAACAGGCTCTGGGGGTCCACCGCCACGCCCACCCGGTCGGCGATGCGCTGGCCCAGGACCTGGGCGTTGAGGCGCTTGAGGGTCCACCAGGTGCCGCGGAAGGCCGCATCCTCGGCCAGGGCGGTCAGGTGGCTGAGCTGCTCCAGATCGCTGATCCAGGCCGGGCCGATGGCTGCGGTGATGAAGCGCGCCAGGGCCGGGTTGGCCTGGTAGAGCCAACGCCGCTGGGTCACCCCGTTGGTGATGTTGACGATCTTCTCGGGCCAGAGGGCGTGGAAATCGGGGAAGAGGTCGCGCTTGAGCAGCTCGGTGTGCAGTTGGGCCACGCCGTTGACGGCGTGGGTCCCCACCAAGGCCAGGTTGGCCATGCGGATGCGCTGGCCGTCGCCCTCCTCGAAAATGGACAGGCGCCGCACCCGCTCCCAATCCCCGGGCCAGCGGGCCAGGACCTGGTCCAGGAAGCGCCGGTTGATCTCGCCGATGATCTCGAGGTGGCGCGGCAGCAGCCGCGCGAAGAGCCCGGCGTCCCAGCGCTCCAGGGCCTCGGGCATGAGGGTGTGGTTGGTATAGGCGCAGGTGCGGGTGGTCAGTTCCCATCCCAGGCCATGGCTGTCCATGAGCAAACGCATCAACTCCGGGATGGCCACCACCGGGTGGGTGTCGTTGAGATGGATTGCCTCGCGGGCGGGCAGCTGGCGCAGGTCGCCGCAGTCGGCCATGAAGCGGGCCAGAATGCGTTGCAGGGAGGCGCTGACGAAGAAGTACTGCTGCTTGAGGCGCAGCTCCTTGCCGGCGGCGTTATTGTCGTCGGGATAGAGGACCTTGGAGATGGTCTCGTCCAGGGCCTTGTCTTCCACGGCGCGCAGATAATCGCCGTGGTTGAAATAGCTCAGGTTAAAGGAGTCGCTGGCGACGGCGCTCCACAGGACCAGGGGGTTGGCCACGCCGTTGCGAAAGCCCGGGATGAGCATCTCGTAGGGCAGGGCCGAGACGGTATCGGCCGGGTGCCAGACCACCCGCAGGTGGCCGGCCGCGTCCTCCTGGTACTGGGTATGGCCGCCGAAGCCGATGGGGTAGATCTCCTGGGGGCGCGGGGTCTCCCAGGGGTTGCCGAGGAACAGCCAGTTGTCCGGGCGCTCGACCTGCTGGCCGTCGCGGATTTCCTGGCGGAACATGCCATATTCGTAACGGATGCCATAACCGCAGGCGGGGTAGCCCTGGGTGGCCAGGGAGTCCAGGAAACAGGCGGCCAGCCGCCCCAGACCCCCGTTGCCCAGGCCGGCGTCGTGTTCTTGCTCGTAGACGTCTTCCAGGACCAGGCCCAGGCCGCGGATGGCCTCGCGGGCCGCATCCTCGAGATCCAGGTTGAGCACGGCGTTTTGCAGGGCCCGCCCGGCCAGGAACTCCAGGGACAGGTAGTTGACCCGCTTGGCGCCCTGGTCGCGGTAGCGTTGCTCGGTGCGCAGCCAGTCGTCCATCAGGCGCCGACGCACCGCGAGGGCCAGGCTGTGGTACTTGTCGTAGGCCTGGGCCCGGTCGGGTTCACAGCCGAGGGCCAGGCGCAGGGAGAGCAGGCACTCCTGGGTCAGGCTGAGGCCGCCGGCGGCGGCGGTGGTGGCTGGCTGGGTGGCCATTGGGCTTATCCCCCTGCGGAGGCTGACGGTCTGA
>JBASIS010000077.1:0-4550 GCA_049654905.1 Chromatiaceae bacterium | reverse complement strand
GGCCTCGGACGTGCTGACGCGCTGGGGTGGGGAGGAATTCACGGTCATGATGTCGCGCTGTACCGCGGACGATGCCACGCGCCTGGCCGAAATACTCCGCGGCCTGGTGGCCGCCTGGTCCTTCCCCGAGGTCGGCGTGGTCACCATCAGCTTCGGCGTGGCGGAACTGGGGCCCCAGGAAACACTGGACGCCTGGCTCAAACGCGTCGATAACGCCCTCTATACCGCCAAGGAGGCCGGAAGGGATTGCGTCTGCCTCGCGGAGTAACCCTTCGCCCCCCCTCCACCTAACCCCCTCCCGCCAGGGGGGGTAGCTGAGCGGTTGCTTTTCCAGCCTCCTCCCCCCTTGCGGGGGAGGGCCGGGGAGGGGGTCTAAACCGTCAGGAATCCCCGGCCCCGGCCGCACCGAACAGGGCCGTGAAGGCCTCCAGATCGTAGTTATAGGCCGACTGAACCAGGGAGGCATGGAGGGCGGCATCGGTGGCGCGGATGCCTTCCAGCAGGGTATTGATACGCTCGAAATCGCCCAGCACCACGGCCTTCCGCAATTCGGCACGCCAGGCGGCGGGGGTGGCGGACAGCCGGCCGTTCAGTTCGTCCCGCGACTGCTCGGGGCAGGGCGGCGGGTGGCCGGCGCGCAGGAACCGCAGTCCCACCAGCCGCTCCAGCAGGCCGAACAGTTCCTCGGCCTGGAAGGGTTTGCGGGCGAAGGCATCGCAACCGCTGGCCAGCACCCGCTCGCGTTGCTCGTCGAAGGCGCTGGCGGTCAGGGCCACGATCACCGCAGGCACGGCCCCGGGCCGGGCGGCCAGGCGCGACTTGATCTGGCGGGTCGCCTCCTCGCCCGACAGCACCGGCATCCGCAGGTCCATGAAGATGAGGTGGGGCTGCCAGTCCTCCCAGACCCTCACCGCCTCCTGCCCGTCGGCCGCCTCGCGGAATTCCAGGACCGGCGGCTGGGGATTCACCGTCTCCAGCAGCGCCCGCAGGGGCGCCCGATTATCCGCCAGGTCATCGACGATGAGCAGGCGGCACACCGGCTGGCCGGGTTCCAGGCCTAGAGCCCCGGGGCTTGACTGATCGGTCGCGATCACCGCATCGTCTGCCGCCGGCAGTGGCAGGGTGAAGCTGAAACAGGTCCCGGCGCCCGGGGTGTTCCGGGCGCTCAACTGCCCCCCCATGAGGCGGACGAACTGGTGGCTGAGGGCCAGCCCCAGTCCGGTTCCACCTTGCAATTGCCGGCCACTGGCGGTCTGGCTGAAGGGCTCGAAGAGCCGCCGCAGCTCATCGGGAGCGATACCGACTCCGGTGTCGCTGACGCTGAACCGGACCTGGTCGGCGCCGGCGGGCTCGACCCTCAGGCCGATGCCGCCGGCCGGGGTGAACTTGATGGCATTGCCGATCAGATTGATCAGCACCTGGCGCAGCCGCTGGGCGTCCCCGGTGACCCGCGGGGGGATGACGGACGCCGCCAGGGTCAGGTCGAGGCCCCGGGCGCGGGCGCGTTGCTGGAAAATGGCCTGCGTCTCCGTCAGGAGTTGGGGCAGATCGAAGGGGGCGGATTGCAGGCTCATGCGCCCCGCCTCGATCTTGGCCATGTCGAGGATGTCGTTGATGAGGGTCAGCAGGTGCTCGCCGCTACGCCGGATGGTGGCCAGGCTGTCGCGCTGGGTGTTGTTCAGCACCGGATCCCGTGCCAGAACCTGGGCAAAGCCGAGGATGGCATTGAGGGGGGTACGGATCTCGTGGCTCATGTTGGCCAAGAATGCGGATTTGGCCCGATTGGCGGCGTCCGCTTGCTCCTTGGCCAGGATCAGTGCCACCTGGGCGGCCTTGCGTTCGCTGATGTCACGGGTCACGCCGTGGATTTCGACCCGGCCGGTGTCCTCATTGCGGTAATAGCGCGTGATGGCCTCGGTCCAGACCCGGGTCCCGTCCTGGCGGGGGTGCTCGATCTCATCCCGATAGACGTGATCGGCGAAGACCGCCCCGGACAGCAGCGCCGCGGCCCGCCGTGCCATCAGGGCCTTGAGTTCGCCAGCGGCCTCCAGGGTCAGGGCCGCATCGACCGGCTCGGCCATGATCGCCTCCGGGGTCCGCCCCAGCAGCCGCTCCGCCGCGGGGCTGACATAGAGGAAGCGCAGGGCATCGACGTCGAGGGTCCAGATGACGTCGGCGATGTCCTCGGCCAGGGTCCGGTACTTCTCTTCGCTCGCGCGCAGTGATTGCTCGCGTTCCGCGATGGCCGCCGCCATGGTCCGGAAGCGGCTGTCGAGTTCGGCCAGTTCCGCGAAGCGCTGCTCCCCCGCCGTCGCCGCCAGCGGCGACTGGTCCTGCTCCAGATCGCGCAACCGGGCGGCAAAGGCGCGCAGCGGCTGCATCACCAGCCGGTTGAACCGCAGATTCTTGAGCGTGACCAGGAGGAACCAGGCCCCCATGAAGACGAACACAAAGGCCAACAGGGTGTTGCGCTGGGTGTCCAGAAAATCGGTGGGGACGAGCATGAGTATCCGGGCACCGATGGCCCCGGTGGGGGCGATGAGGGGTATCCAGCGGCGGCCGCCGGCGGTCAGGGTGCGGCCGGTGTTGGGCGCACCGGCCCAGTGGTGGAAGTCGATGGCGGCAATGGGCAGGGCGGGGTCGCCGGAGAGCATCACGAAGCCGTCGCTCGCGGTGAGCATCAGGGGGGCCCCGGAGAACTGGGAGAACTCGATCAGAAATTTCCGGACAAAGTCCAGGTTCAGGCGCCCCAGACAGAGGTAGTCCCCGTGGCGGATAGCGAGATAGATGCTGGAGGCGTCGTCCTCGTAGCCGCGCATGATTTCCGAGGCGGCCTTGTCTTCGCCGAGAGATCTCAAATAACCCCCGAGCTTGCCCCCGGAGAAGGAAAAACCCGGGAAGACCTTGCTGTTCGGCACAGCCTTGTGGATCTGGGCCACGCGCAGGGCCGAATCCAGGCAATAGATATCCGAGAAGGCGGTGAACAATTGCAGCACCGGGCCGGTCCGGTCCGCCGGGGGGAGGTCCGTAAACCGGGCCAGGCTGGCCCGGGCCTCATCAAGTTGGTTTTCCAAAAAGGCATGGACCCGGTCGGCATCGGCCAGGCGCAGGTCCAGATAGTCCCGGTTGATCCGGGTGAGGCTGAACCAGACGCCAGCGAAGAGGATAGCGGACGCGAGGACAAACAGCGCGACCTCCAGCCGGAGGTTATAGCGCCAAAAGGTGGTGCGGCGCCTGGGTCTCATTGGAGTTCTTGTTTGAGGTCCGTCAGAAAGCTGTAGGTACCGCCCACATCCCCGGTAGGGTCGAAGGCGATGGACCCTAGACGGGTCTGGTGGACCGGCATGGACAGCAGGAACTGTTTGATCGACGCGGGATCGGTGTCGCCCTGGGCGAAGGCACGGTCCAGCAATTCCAGGGCCTGCCAGACGCCGATAGTGATGGCGTGGGCCTCATAGCCGAACCGGGCCCGGAAGTGGCGGAAATAGTCGTCCAGGACCGGGACCTGGTGCCGGGAGGGATAAGGGCTCGGCAGGATGATGCGGTCGATGGCGTCGCCCGCCGTCTCCAGGATGGCCGGCGAGCGCGCCCAGGGGGTCAGCAGGATCGGCGCCTGGGGATGCAGATAGTGAAAGAGCTGGGCGATATTGCCCACCGCGGTCTGGAAGCTGCCGGCCAGGATGTAGAGGGCGTCGAAGGGCTCGGCCATCAGGGCCCGTTCGTCATCGGGTTTGAACTCCGCCACCCGCAGGGGGCGGTGGACAATGTGCCAGCGGCCCAGGGCCTCCAGCTCCGCGGCAAAGGCCGCGAAGGCCGGGTCGGTGTAGGGCGGATTGCCGGTGTCCCGCAACACCAGCAGCCGTTCCCCGGGCAACTGGTCGATATAGCGGGCGATGGCCTGCTGCTCTCGCACGGCGTCGGGGATGATGCGCAGAAAAAAATCATCCTGGCCACTCAGGACCGGGCTGGTCGCGGCCAGATTGATGAGCAGTGCCCCGGGGTCCTTGAAGAGGGGCAGGCTGGCCAGGGCACAGTTGGAGGGGTGGGAAGCGATGAAGAAGCGCACCCCCG
Source organism: Chromatiaceae bacterium (assembly GCA_049654905.1). GTDB lineage: Bacteria > Pseudomonadota > Gammaproteobacteria > Chromatiales > Chromatiaceae > M0108. Next base: position 479 of record JBASIS010000077.1, on the reverse strand, counting down.
CGTCCTTGGCGCCCTGGATGACGGGGGCCGTCTTCTCCGGCTTCCATTCGTCGTCCAGGAACAACAGTCGGATGCGGCTCTCCGGGTGTTCCTCCAGATACAGATCCCCAGCGTTCAATTCACTGGAGCCGACCACGGCCCCAGAGCCCGTCCAGGCGACCAATCCCACCGGGATGGGCTCGGGGGAACGCAGCGGACGCCAGAACAGGAGGGCGACGGCGGCGGCCAGGGATATCAGGACGATCAGGATTTTTTTCATCATTTTTCCGGATGCTTACCGAGAGGCGACCGCCGTGAGCACCCTGGCAAAGGCCTCCAGATCGTAGTTGTAGGCCCAGTGCGCCAGCACCTCGTAGAGGGCGGGGTCGGTGTCCTTGACCGCCGCGAGCTGGGTGGCAATCCGGCCGAAATCACCCAGTGCCACCGCCTCCTTTAACGCGGCGCGCCAGCCGGCGGGGCAGGCGGCCAGGCGGGCCGCC
>JBASIS010000076.1:0-31377 GCA_049654905.1 Chromatiaceae bacterium | reverse complement strand
TCCTCCAGATTTCCAGTCGCCCAGAACACCCTTGCCGTTCGGCTAACGCTTCCCCTTGTCGGGCGAGTAGAGGACTTTCACCTCCCAGTGAGTGCGCCCTGCCGGGCGCACCAAAAAAAAGCCCAGCTAGCGCCGGGCTTAAAGCTCTTCTCAATGATTGAGAGAGACGAGGAGGACCTGTTTTCTCCGCGAGCGACGAACGCTGCCGCGGAAATCGCCAGGCTACGTCAGGGGCGGCCTGGTCTAAAATAGGGGGACCTTCCTGGGGAAGGTCCGGAAGGCATCGCCGGTCATCGCATCGACGTCCAGCGGCGCCTATCTGGCAGGTACCCGGGCCGATTACGGCTGGCCCAGGACCCTGCGCGGTCTCTTAATGCATAAAAAGGCCGCCGTTGACCGGGATATTGGCCCCGGTGATGTAGGCCGCATCGTCCGACGTCAGGAAGGCGATGGCGGCGGCGATCTCCGCCGGTTGGGCCATGCGGCGCATCGGAATGCCGGAGATGATGCTCTCGCGGACGTCGTCACGCATGGCCAGGGTCATGGCGGTCTCGACGTAACCGGGAGAAACGGTATTGACCGTCACGTTCCGGGCCGCGCCTTCCTGGGCCAAGGCCATAGTGAAGCCATGCATGCCCGCCTTGGCGGCGGAATAGTTGGCTTGACCAAACTGGCCGCGCTGGCCGTTGACGGAGGAGATGTTGATGATGCGACCAAAGCCGCGCTCCAGCATCCCTTCCCATACCTGGCGGGTGACGTTGAAAACCGAGTTAAGGTTGACGTTGATCACCGCCTCCCACTGAGCCTGCTCCATGCGCTTGAAGGTCTTGTCGCGCGTGATGCCGGCACAGTTTACCAACACGTCCACGGTTCCCATGCTCTCCAGGACCCCAGCCACCAGCCGTTGGGTGTCCTCGAAGGAGGAAACGTCTCCTACCGCCAGGGTAACGTCCAGGCCTTCCGCCTGCCGCGCCACTAGCCAGGCCTCCGCCTGCTCTTGCTCCGAGGGATGGTAGTTGGCTACCACCCGATGACCCTCCTTGGCCAGACGCTGGCAAATGGAAGTACCGATACCGCCGATACCACCGGTTACCAGGGCCACACGTGTTGGTTGCGCCATATTATTCAACTCCCGAATTAAGCCGCTTTGGCGGCGTTCTTTTTCATTTCGGCAGTCAGTTCGGACATGCCGGCCTGGGCCCAGGCGCGGTACTCATCACGGACTTCGTTGGCCAGCGACATGTTGGTGCGGACTTCCTCCATCATGCGCTCGCTGGCTTCCTTGGCCAGATCGACCTGGGCCTTTACGAACTCATTATACCCTTTGGCCTCGCTGGCGATCTTCATCTGGCGCACGCTTTGCTCCATCATGAGGTTCAAGGCCTCAAGCTGGCGGGCCGCCATCTTCTCCCAGATCTTCAGATTAAGATCGCCCAGGCTGTTCAGGCGCTCGGCGCCCTTGGTGCCTAACTCGTTCATGGCGGCCAGGTTGTCTTTAGTGGTCATGAGGTGTCTCCTAAGGTTTTAGTTTCTTTTGTGCAATGCAGCATTGCTGCGGTGCACAATAATAATTCGAGGAATGGGTGTCAACTACTTTTTTGGTCCCGGCGGCCTGGCGAGCCAAGCCTGACCCCCGTCACCCCCGGCCCTTCAGGGATTATTGTCCGTATCCGACCGCTTTTTATAGCCCGAGGCGCGCAGAAAATCATTCTGGAGGTCCGACCAGATATCGATGTTGCGCTGAGCCAGGCGGGTCATGGCGTCAAAGGGGTTTTCGCCCCAGGTCTCACGTAGCTGATTTTGCTGCTTGACAAAGAAATCCAGGGATTTCTCCATGTAGCGCGACAGCATCCCCTGGAGGGTACCCCCGTAGAAACGGATGATCTGGGCCAGCATGGGGGCGGTGAAGAGGGGCTCGCCACCACTCTCCTCTTCCAGCATGATCTGGAGCAGGATGGCGCGGGTGATGTCATCGTCGTTGTTGGTGTCCAGCACCCGGAAGCCCACGCCTTGCATGACCAGGGCCCGGACATCGGCCAGGGTGACATAGCGGCTAATCTCGGTGTCATAGAGGCGGCGATTGGGGTATTTTTTGATGATGCGTTCGCTGGGCATGGGGGACGACTCCGAAGCGGGTGCGGGGTGAGCGAAGGGGGACTCAGGAGAGACTAGCGCCAGAGACGGTGGTGCCGGGAGTGACGATCACGATATTTTTTCTCATCAGGAAGGTCCTCTCGTTAATATGGCAGCCGGAACTGGCCTTGCCGCCATTGATGCCCGATTCCCTATTCTAAGCTGCTTTTGTTGCAGCGCACAATTTTCCGTGATAGTTTTTCACCACACACCAAAAAGGAGAACCCCCCATGACCGACGACTGGCTGAGCCTTCAGCAAAAATACTGGGAACAGTGGACCGACATGAGCCGCAGGGCGATGGGCGCCCAAGCCCCCCAAGCCAACCCCTGGGAAGGCGCCTTGGATCACTGGTGGAAGGCCTTTGCGCCGGCCGCGCCGGATATGTCCCGCACCTTCATGGAACGGATGATGGACCAGGGCAAGATGTTTTTCCGCATGGCGGACACCTTTGCCCGCCCCATGCCCCAGTTCGGCGGCAACGCCACGGATGCCTGGTCGCACATGACCAAGGCCCTCAACGACATGCAGAAGGCCTTCTCCGGCGGCCAGGAGCAGGGGGATCAGGCCCTGCACAAGATGATGGCCTTCTGGGAACTGCCCTACGACAACTGGCAGCGCATGGCCTCCTCCATGAGCCCCATGCCTGGCGACCTGTTGCGCAACATGCCCCATGCCGCGGGGAGTACCGTTGACAAGGTCCTCTCCGCCCCCGGTCTGGGTTATACCCGCGAGGAGCAGTCTCAATATCAGGATTTGATGCGCCGCAGCGTGGCCTATCAGAAGGCCCTGCAAGACTACATGTCGATTTTCTCGGAGATGGGCGTCAAGTCGGTCAACCGGATGCGCGAGGTCCTGGAGCAGATGCAGGCCTCGGGTAAGGTCATCGATTCGGCCCGCGGCCTATATGACACCTGGGTCGGTTGCTGCGAGGACGTTTACGCCAAGGAGGTCCAGAGCCCCGACTATGCCCGCATCCATGGCGAGCTGGTCAACTCCCAGATGGCCCTGAAGCAACGGATGTCCGTGATGGTTGACGAGACCCTGGGTGGCATGAACATGCCGACCCGCGGCGAACTGCGCACCCTGCAGGACCGTGTTCAGCAGAGCCGCCGCGAGAATAAGATTCTGCGCAAGGAGCTGTATGCCCTGCAATTGCAGGTCGCCGCCCTGACCGGCGCGGGGACCGGCGCGGGGACCGCCGCGGTGCCCGCTGTCGCCAATAGCGCCGTGCCCGAAAAGCGGCCCGTGATCCGCAAGAAGCCCGTCCTGTCCACGCCCGCGGAATAATGAGCCCCGAGGAGACTAACAAATGATGCTGCCTATTGACATCCGTCCCGACAAACTCTCCGAGGAGATGCTCGACTTCAGCCGCAAGCTGGGCAAGGGCATGGAGAACCTGCTGAACGCCGATAAGATCGACACCGGCGTCAGCCCCCGCGATCCCGTTTACCGGGAAGACAAACTGGTGCTCTACCGCTACCGCGCCCCCGAGGGCGTCAAGCGCAACCCGGTGCCCATGCTGATCGTCTATGCCCTGGTCAATCGCCCCTACATGGCGGACATCCAGGAGGACAGGTCCACCATCAAGGGCCTGCTGGCCACGGGTCAGGACGTCTATCTCATCGATTGGGGCTACCCGGATCATGCCGACCGGTCCCTGACCATCGACGACTATCTCAACAATTACCTCGACAACTGCGTCGATTACATTCGCGAGACCCATGGCCTGGACGCCATCAATATCCTGGGCATCTGCCAGGGTGGGGCCTTCAGCCTCTGCTACACTGCCATGCACCCGGAGAAGGTCCGCAACCTGGTGGTCATGGTCACCCCGGTGGACTTCAAGACCCCGGACAACCTGCTGTCGGCCTGGGTCCAGGACATCGACGTGGATCTGGCCGTGGATACCATGGGCAATCTCCCCGGCGAACTCCTCAACTGGTCCTTCCTGTCCTTGAAGCCCTTCAGCCTGACCGGCCAGAAGTACGTCAACATGGTCGATGTCCTGGACGACCCGGACAAGATCAAGAACTTCCTGCGCATGGAAAAATGGATCTTTGACAGCCCGGACCAGGCGGGCGAGACCTTCCGCCAGTTCGCCAAGGACTTCTTCCAGCAGAACAAGCTCCTCAACGGCGGCCTGCAAATTGGCGACCATGAGGTCGCCCTGGCCAACATCTCCTGCCCGGTGTTGAACATCTATGCGCTGCAGGACCACCTGGTGCCACCCGATGCCTCCCGCGCCCTGGCTGGCCGGACCAGCAGCAAGGACTACACGGAACTGGCCTTCCCCGGCGGCCACATCGGCATCTATGTCAGCGGCAAGGCCCAAAAGGAAGTCACGCCCGCCATCGGCAGTTGGCTGAACGAGCGTTCCTGAACCCCGTCTGATCTAGATCGGATGGCCTAGCCAAGGCCCCGGCCTCCCTCATCAAAGTGGAGACCGGGGCCTTCTGCTGTTGGGGATAAGCAACGGTTCAATAACAAGTGATCCATCTTTAGCCCCTCTCCCCTCGCGGGAGAGGGGTTGGGGAGAGGGGGAGAATGAACCGGAATGGCTAAGTTATTTCTGAACCGTTACTAAGGATTTTTAGGCGGGGAGGGACCGGATGGGGGTGATGCCCGCTAGAGGGCAGCCCCCAGGGCGGCGAGGAAGGCCGCGTTTTCCTCGGGGGTCCCCACGGTGACCCGGAGGCAGTCGGCGAGCAGGGGGTGGGCGCCGTTGAGGTTCTTGATCAGGATGCCCCGGGCCTGGAGGGCCCGAAACAGGGCGTCGGCGCGACCCGGGGTCACCCGCGCCAGGATAAAGTTGGCCTGGCTGGGATAGGGGTGGACGCCCGGCATGGCGGCCAGGGCGGCGAAAAGACGCTGGCGCTCCTGGCGGATGAGTTGGGTCTGTTCGTCGAAGCGGACCTTGTGGCCGAGAAGGAAGGCCGCGCCGACCTGGGTGAGCACGTTGATGTTATAGGGTAACCGGGTCTTGTCAATCTGATCCAACCAGGCCGAGGGCCCCGCCAGCAGGCCCAGCCGCAGCCCCGCCAGGCCCATCTTGGAGACGGTGCGCATGACCAGGAGATTGGGCCAGTACCCCAGGCGCTCCATAAAGCTGGCGTCAGTGAAGGGGGCATAGGCCTCGTCCACCACCACCAGACCCGGCGCGGCGGCGATGATCTCGCCTAGGGCCTCGGCGTCGAAGAGGTTGCCCGTGGGATTGTTGGGATAGGCCAGAAAAGTCAGGGCCGGACGCTCCCGGGCCAGGGCCGCCAGCACCGCCCCCTTGTCCAGCGCAAAGTCATCCGCCCGCAGGGGCACGCCCACATATTCCATCCCCGCGAAGCGGGCGATCAGGCGGAACATGACGAAACCCGGCTCCACCGACAGCACCTTGCGGCCGGGTTGGGCCAGGGTCAGGCACAGCATCTGGATGATCTCGTCCGAACCGTTGCCGAGCAGGATCGCCATGTCCGGCGGTATCTTCAGGGCCGCGCGCAGGGCCTCCCGCAGGCGGGTGCCCTGGGGGTCCGGGTAGCGGTTGACGTCCACGACCGCCAGTTGCTCCAGCCATTCCCGACGCAGGCCCTCCGGCAGGCCATAGGGGTTCTCCATGGCATCCAGCTTGATGAGCCCGGCGGCGTCGGGGACGTGATAGGCCGTCAGGGCCAGAATTTCGGGGCGGACCAGCCGCTCGATCAGATGCTGCATCGGTTTGCTCCCTGGCCCTAGGATCGGGGGCCCTGGCCACGATACTCCGCCGACCGGGCGTGGGCGGTCAGTCCCTCGCCCCGGGCCAGCACCGAGGCCGTATGCGCCAGGGTGGCGGCGCCGGTGGCGGAGGCCATGATGAGGCTGGAGCGTTTCTGGAAGTCATAGACTCCCAGGGGCGAGGAAAAGCGGGCGGTGCGGGAGGTGGGGAGGACATGGTTGGGCCCGGCACAATAGTCCCCCAAGGCCTCGGCGGTGTGGCGGCCCATGAAGATGGCCCCCGCATGACGGATACGGCTGATCAGAATCTCGGGATCGGCGACGGAGAGCTCCAGGTGCTCGGGGGCGATCTGGTTGGCGACGGCCACCGCCTCGTCCAGGTCCCGCGCCAGGATGAGGGCACCGCGGGCACGCAGGGCGGCGACGATGATGTCGCGCCGTTCCATGTTCGGTAGCAGTTGGTCGATGGCCGCCGCCACCTGATCGAGAAAGCGCGGGTCCCAGGCGATGAGGATCGACTGGGCATCCTCGTCGTGCTCGGCCTGGGAGAAAAGATCCATGGCGATCCATTCCGGGGCCGTGCCGCCATCGCAGAGAATGAGGATCTCCGAGGGTCCGGCCACCATGTCGATGCCAACCTGACCGAAGACGGCCCGCTTGGCGGTGGCGACATAGATGTTGCCCGGGCCCACGATCTTGTCAACCGCCGGCACCGTCTCGGTGCCATAGGCCAGGGCGGCCACCGCCTGGGCACCCCCGATGGCGAAGACGCGATCCACCCCGGCGACGTGGGCCGCCGCCAGGACCAGTTCGTTAAGTTCGCCGACGGGGGTGGGGACCACCATGATGAGTTCCGGCACCCCGGCCACCTTGGCGGGGATGGCATTCATCAGCACCGAGGAGGGATAGGCCGCCTTGCCACCGGGAACATAGAGCCCGACCCGGTCTAGGGGCGTGACCTTCTGGCCCAGGAGGGTGCCATCGTCCTCGATATAACTCCAGCCAGTAACGGCCTGGTAGTCGGCATAGGCGCGAATACGCTCGGCGGCCAGGCGCAGGGCGACCTGCTGGTCGGCCGGGATGGTATGCCAGGCCTGCTCCAGGCGGGCCTGGGGGATCTCCAGTTCCGCCCCGGTCGCGGGCTCCCAACGGTCGAAACGGCGGGTGTATTCCAGCAGGGCCGCGTCGCCACGGCCGCGCAGGTCCTGGATGATGGCATCCACGGTCCCTCGGACCTGGGCATCCGAGACAGACTCCCAGGCGAGCAGGTCCTGGAGTCGGTTAGAAAAGTCCCCGTCGGCGGTGGAAAGTCGGCGAATATCGGCCATGGGCCTAACCTCTAAGCATGTTGGATAGCCTGAGCCTGGGTCACCGCCTCGCGCAGAGCGCCCAGCAGGGCCATGACGGCGGCGTGTTTCATCTTCCAGGCGGCCTTGTTGACCACGAGACGGGAGCTGATGGGGGCAATGTGCTCCAGGGGCACCAGGCCGTTGGCCTTGAGGGTATTACCGCTCTCCACCAGATCGACGATCAGATCCGCCAGCCCCACCAGGGGGGCCAGCTCCATAGAGCCATACAGCTTGATGATCTCCACCTGCTGACCCTTGGCGGCGAAGTGGCGTTCGGCGCACTTGACGTATTTGGTGGCGATGCGCAGACGCCCGCCCCCGGAGGTGAGCGCCGCCTCGGGAATCCCCGCCACCATCATGCGGCAGCGGGCGATGCGCAGATCCAGAGGTTCGTAGAGGCCGTCGCCGCCATGTTCCAGCAGCACGTCCTTGCCGGCCACGCCCAGGTCGGCGGCACCATACTGGACATAGGTCGGGACATCGCTGGCGCGGATGATGACCAGCTTCACCTGGGCCTGGTTGGTGTCCAGAATCAGCTTGCGGCTGGTCTCGGGGTCATCCAGAGGCTGGATGCCGGCGTGGGCCAGAAGGGGCAGGGTCTCCTTGAAGATCCGGCCCTTGGAGAGGGCGATGGTGAGGGGGGCGTCGAAGGCCATGTTCAGGGCTCCGCGATCAGTGGACGCGCCGGATACTCGCGCCCAGAGCCGACAGCTTCTCCTCGATGTTGTCATAGCCGCGGTCGAGGTGGTAGATGCGGTCGATGAGGGTCTCGCCCTCGGCCACGAGCCCGGCCAGGACCAGTCCGGCGGAGGCGCGCAGGTCGGTGGCCATGACGGGGGCACCGGTCAGGCGTGGGACCCCACGGCAGATGGCGATATGACCCTCCAGGGCGATGTCGGCCCCCATGCGCTGCAGTTCGGGGATGTGCATGAAGCGATTCTCAAAGACGTTCTCGCTAATGGTGGCGACACCCTTGGCGATGCTGTTCAGGGCGCAGAACTGGGCCTGCATATCGGTGGGAAAGGCCGGATGGGGGGCCGTGTGGATATTGACGGAGCGCGGGCGGCGCCCCCCCATGTCGAGGCTGATCCAATCCGTGCCCGTCTCAATCGCGGCCCCGGCCTCGCGTAGTTTGCCGATGACGGCGTCAAGCAGATCCGGGCGCATGTCGCGTAACACCACCCGGCCACCGGTCATGGCCGCCGCCACCAGGAAGGTGCCCGCCTCGATGCGATCCGGCAGGATGCGGTGACTGGCGCCCACCAGGCGGTCCACGCCCTGGATGTGGATGTGATCGGTACCGGCGCCCTCGATGCGCGCCCCCATGCCGATCAGGAAATCCGCCAGGTCCTCGACCTCGGGCTCCCGGGCGGCATTCTCGATCAGGGTCTCGCCCTGGGCCAGGGCCGCCGCCATCATGAGGTTTTCGGTGCCGGTGACCGTGACCAGTTCCAGGATCAGGTGGGCGCCATGCAACCGCTTGGCCCGGGCCCGGATATAGCCCTGCTCGACACTGATATCGGCGCCCATGGCCCGCAGCCCATCGATATGCAGATTGACCGGCCGGGCGCCAATGGCGCACCCACCCGGCAGGGAGACATCGGCCTGGCCGAAGCGGGCCAGCAGGGGCCCCAGCACCAGGATAGAGGCGCGCATGGTCCGCACCAGTTCGTAGGGTGCCGAAAACTGCTTGACGTGGTTGGCGTCGGACTGGACGGCCATGCGCTCGCCCAGGGTGAAGGCCACCCCCATGCGGCCCAGCAATTCCAGAGTGGTGGTGATGTCGCGCAGGTGGGGCACGTTGGAAAGGTGCACCTGGCCCTCGGCCAGCAGGGTACCGGCCAGGATAGGCAGGGCGGCATTCTTGGCGCCGGCGATGCGAACCTCGCCGTCGAGCCGCTCGCCACCCCGAATAAGGAGTTTATCCATCAAAAATAGCGAACACGAAAAAGGTTAGTGGAACTGGCCCAGGGTGCCGGCGGTGGTCAGGGGAATAGCGGCGGGACCCGGGCAATGGGTCCAGGGGTGGTCTCCGCGCGGCCCAGCCGCCAGGCCCCGGGATGAAGATCCGCCAGCCGGTTAGAGATCCGCCAGGGGCAGGAGGGGACCGAGATTGGCGAGATCCGCGAGGTTGGCCAGGGACTCGGGGAGATTATACAGACGCAGGGGGCGGCCGCGACGGGCCGCGAGGTCGACCCATTCCAGCAGCAGGGCGAGGCCGGCACTGTTGGCCTCGCGCACCTCCACCAGGTCCAGTTCCAGGGGACCCTCCCCAGCCAGCATCCTTTGCCCGTCCGGCAGCAAGCCGGGGACAGTCTGGAAATCCAGTACCCCCGCCAGGGCGTAACGGCCAACGCCCTCGGACTGGCCCAGCAACTGGAGCCGGGCCTGACTCACACCTCGCCCTTCTGGTTCATCTGGCCGAGGCGGCGGATGAGGCCATCGATGCCAGCGCGGCGGATCTCGGTGTTGAAGCTGCCGCGGTAGTTGGCGATGAGGCTGACATTGTCGATAACCAGGTCATAGACCAGCCATTTGCCATTCTTTTCGTACATGCGGTAATCGACGGGAACCACGGGCCCCCCGCGCTCGCGCACCTCCGTGGGCACCGTAACCGTCGCCTCGCGCTGCCCCGGCTTGACGGGCAGGTAGCGGATATCCTGGCCCGAGTAATTGAGCAGCGCCTTGGCATAGGTACGGATCAGCACCTCGCGGAAACCGTTGGCCAGGGCCTTGCGCTGTTCGGGGTTGGCGTCTTTCCAATGCTGACCCACGGCCGACTGGGTGATTTTCTCGAAATCGAAATGGGGGACGACGATCTGGTCAACCAGACCGAAGATCAGGCTGGGATCCCGCTCCACATCCGCCCGGCGCTTTTCCAGGGTGGAGAGCATCCGCTGGCTCACGTCCTGGACCAGCTTGGACGCTGCGTCGGGCTGGGATGCCCAAGCCCCCCCGGCCAGGAATCCCAACCCCAGGATTACCGCTAACAATACAAAACGCCTCATAAACTTAACCTTCTTCTGCCTTCTTAAAGAGGAACTGCCCGATCATCTGTTCCAGGACCAGGGCCGATTGGGTTTGCGTCAGGCTGCCGCCGTCCGCAAGATGGTCCTCGCTCCCGCCGGGGGCGAGGCCGATATATTGCTCGCCGAGCAGGCCGGACGTGAAGATGCTGGCAATGGTATCGTCCGGAATAGTGTCATAGCGGGGATCGATACGCAGGGTCACCACCGCTTCGTACCGATCCTTGTCGAATTCGATGGCCTCCACCCGCCCGATTCGCACCCCGGCCATGGCCACGGGGGCCCGGACCTTGAGACTGCCAACATTCTCGAAGCGGGCACTGATACGGTAGCCCTGACCACCGACGTCAGCGCTCAGGTTACTCACCTTCATGGCCAGAAAGAAGAGGGCGATGAAGCCAGCCGCCATGAAGGCGCCCACCAGAATCTCGATCATGCGCAAACGGGACAAGGGTTAATCTCCAAACATCAGGGCGGTCAGAACGAAATCCAGACAGAGCACGGCCAGGGCGGAATGCACCACGGTGCGAGTGGTCGCCCGGCTTACGCCCTCGGAGGTTGGGATGCTGTCGTGGCCCTCGAAGAGGGCGATCCAGGTCACCACCCAACCGAAAACCAGGCTCTTGATGACGCCGTTGACGATATCCTCGCGCCAGTCGATCTTACTCTGCATCTGGCTCCAGAAGGCGCCGTCATCCACGCCGAGCAGGCCCACCCCCACGAAATAGCCGCCGATAATACCAACGGCGCTGAACATCGCCGCCAACATGGGCATGGCCAGGAGGCCGCCAAAAAACCGCGGAGTCAGGATGCGCTTGATGGGATCGACCGCCATCATTTCCAAGCCGGACAACTGTTCGGTAGCCTTCATGAGGCCGATCTCGGCGGTCAGGGCCGAGCCGGCGCGACCCGCGACCAAGAGGGCCGTGACCACCGGCCCCAATTCCCGGACCAGCGAGGCCGCGACCATGACCCCCAGGCTCTCCGACGCCCCGAACTGGGACAGGACATAGTGGCCCTGCAGGCTCAGCACCATACCCACGAAGAGCCCCGAGACCACGATAATCAAGACCGAGAGGACGCCGACATTGTGAATCTGGGCCAACAACAGGCGCGGCCGCGCCAGCAGGCTGGGCAGCCCGCTCAGGATGGCCAGCAGAAGCAGATGGCCGCGCCCCAGGCGGGCCAAGGCATGCAGACCCAGGTGGCCGAGACGGGCAAGGGCTTCCAGCATGATGCTAGCCGGCCCCCAACAGGTCCATCGCCAGGGCGGGGGCCGGATAATGGAAATGGACAGGCCCATCCGGCAGCCCCTCCATGAATTGGGTCACCCACTCGGAGGACGAGGCCCGAATCTCCGCGGGCGTTCCCCGCGCCATCACCTTGCCCCCGGCAATGACATAGAGGTAGTCGGCGATGCCAGTGGTATCCACCACGTCATGGGAGACGACAATGCTGGTCAGGCGACTGGCATCGTTGAGTTGCCGGATCAATTTGACCAGCACCCCCATGGAGATGGGGTCCTGTCCCGTAAAGGGCTCGTCGTACATAATCATCATGGGATCCAGGGCGATAGCGCGGGCCAAGGCCACGCGTCGGGCCATGCCACCGGAGAGTTCGTTGGGCTTCAGGTCCCGGGCGCCCCGCAGACCTACGGCTTCCAGCTTGATCAGGACCAGCTTGCGGATCATGGATTCCGGTAACCGGGTATGTTCGCGCAGAGGATAGGCGACGTTGCCAAAGACCGTGAGGTCCGTCAAGAGGGCCCCGCTCTGGAACAACATCCCCATGCGGGTCCGCAGGCGAAAAAGATCACCCTTGGACAGGGCATGGACATCTTCGCCATCCACCTCGATCTTGCCGGCATGGGGGCGCAACTGCCCCCCGATGAGCTTGAGCAGGGTGGTCTTGCCCGTGCCACTCGGCCCCATGACCGCCGTCACCTTGCCCCGGGGTATGTCCAGATCCACGCCATCGAAGATGCGCCGGCCGCCATGGGCAAAGGCCAGGCCACGAATGCGCACGAGAATATCATCGCCAGGCTCTTCCAGCCGGCGCTCCTCGGATGCCATGACCCCGGTCTCGCCGGATACGCGAGGGCTACTCGATCCCATGTGCCCGATTCCCGCCGCCGAAAGGCTGTACCAAATGCTCAAATTGTCCCCTTACCTCTAGCAAGCGTCAAGCCAAACCGGCGGCGGGCCTTCGGCTGGGTCCCGACGGGGGAATGCAAATCCGCATCGCCCTTGCGTGCCCGTGACGCCTCTGAAACAATCGCCAGGTCATGGTCACCGCCAAGCCCCCACCCCTGATCAATCCCGACCGCGCCAAAAGGATGCGCGCCCTGGGCCGAGCGGTCCTCGAGACCGAGGCCAGCGCCGTGCTGGCCCTGGTGGAGCGCCTCGATGAGGGCTTTGCGCGCGCCGGCCACCTGATGCTCGGCTGCCGGGGTCGCATCGTCGTCCTGGGGATGGGCAAATCCGGTCACATCGCCGGCAAAATCGCCGCCACCCTGGCCAGCACCGGCAGCCCGGCCTTCTTCGTCCACCCGGGCGAGGCCAGCCATGGCGACCTGGGGATGATCACGCCCGACGACCTGGTCCTGGCCCTGTCCAATTCTGGCGAGACCGAGGAAATCCTCCTGATCCTGCCCCTGATCAAGCGCCTGGGAGTCCCCCTCGTCAGCTTGACCGGGAACCCACGTTCGACCCTGGCGCAGGGCGCCGATGTCAACATCGACGTCAGCGTGGCCGAGGAGGCCTGCCCCCTGGGTCTGGCCCCGACCGCCAGCACCACCGCGGCCCTGGCCATGGGCGACGCCCTGGCGGTGGCCCTGCTGGAGAGCCGGGGCTTCACCCGGGACGACTTCGCCCGCTCCCACCCGGCGGGCACCCTGGGGCGACGCCTGCTGCTGCACGTCGACGACATCATGCACCGGGACCAGGCCATCCCCCGCGTGCCCCAGGGCACCCTGCTGAAGGAGACCCTGATGGAGATGACGCGCAAGGGGCTGGGCATGAGCGCCATCGTCGATGGGGAGGGTCGTATCGCCGGCATCTATACGGATGGCGACCTGCGGCGGACCCTGGATGGGGCCCTTGATCTCCACGCCACCCCGGTCGATGCCGTCATGACCCGCCAGCCCGTGACGGTGAGGGTCGGCATCCTCGCCGCCGAGGCCCTGCGGGTCATGGAGGAGCGTAAGGTCAACGCCCTGCTGGTGGTGGACGAGGCGGGGCAACTGGCCGGGGCCCTGAACATGCACGACCTGCTGCGAGCGGGCGTGGTCTAACATTTGCCAGCGGGAGATTCACCCTCATGCGAGACATCCTTGAGCGTGCTAGCCGGGTCAAACTCGCCATTTTCGACGTGGACGGGGTCCTCACCGACGGCAGCCTCTTCATCGGCGACGATGGTCAGGAGTACAAGGCCTTCAACTCCCGCGACGGTCATGGCATGGTCATGCTGCGTCAAACCGGGGTCACCCTGGCCATCATCACCGGTCGCTCCTCGGAGGTGGTGCGCATCCGCATGGCGAGCCTGGGCATCAACCACCTCTATCAAGGTATCCGGGACAAGCTGGCCGCCTACGAGGAACTGAAACAGAGCCTGGGCCTGACGGACGAGGCCATTGCCTATGTGGGCGATGATGTGGTGGACCTGCCCGTCCTGCGCCGCGCCGGCCTGGCGGTGGCCGTCGCCGACGCCCATCCCCTGGTCTACCGCCACGCTCACTGGCAGACCCGCTGTCCGGGTGGCCGAGGCGCGGCCCGGGACCTCTGCGAACTCATCATGGAGGCCCAGGGTACCCTGGAAGCCATGATGGCACGCTACCTGTGAGGCCTGGCCTCGACACGGGCGGCATGGACATGAGCCGTCAACGCCTGCTGCCAATCCTGCTCACCCTGCTGGCCATCACCGCCTGGTGGCTGGGCAGGATGCGCGACGAACCCCCTCGGTTGGACGATGGGAGCCAAGGCCAGCCGGATCACACCATCAATGGACTGAGAGCCACTACCCTCGACGAAAATGGCCGGCCCCACCGGCGCCTGGTCGCCCGCGAGGCGCGACATTACCCGGATAACGCGGGCAGCGAACTGGATGAGCCGCGTCTGACCCTCTTCCCGGAGACCGGCCCCCCCTGGCTGCTCAAGTCCGAGCGCGGCTGGGTTTCCGAGAAGGCCGAGGAGGTGCGGCTCCACGGTAAGGTGTTTCTGGACCGCGAAGCCAGCCAGGACAACCCGCCTCTCCAGGTCGAAACCCGAGAGCTGTTCGTCTGGCCCAACGAGGAATATGGCCGCACCGATCAATCCCTGCGGGCCGTCAGCGGCGCGGACTGGCTGAACAGCCCACGCGGCGGCGAGGCCTGGTTCGGCGAGACCCTGCGCGCCCGCCTCTTTGGCCGCGTGAACCTAGAATATAGCCCCAAGCCCGCCCCCAAGGCCGTGCAAGTACCGCCTCCCGAACCAGACCCGGCCGATCAAGTGATCGAGGAAATGCCATGATCCAGGGACTGTATGCCCCAATTCCCAGACCTGCGGGCGGATGGCCAGGGCTGCCCCTGCCCGGACTCATCCTCGGGTCCTGCCTCTTGTCCTCGACCCCGGCCTGGGCCCTGGAAACCGACCAACAGCAACCCCTGTACCTGGAGGCCGATAACGCCGAGATGGACGAGGGCAAGCGCCTGAGTCTCTATTCGGGCAAGGTTATCGTGCGGCAGGGCAGCCTGGAGATCCGCGCCGATCAGGTCACCATCCACCATGCCGAGGACAAACGCCCACAGTTAGTGGTCGCCATCGGCAAACCCGCGACCTATAAGCAGGCGGTCGAGGGCGAGGAAAAGCCGGTCCAGGCCGAGGCCCTGCGCATGGAATACCAGGCGGACAAGGACGAGATCACCCTCATCGACCAGGCCGTTGTCTTTCAGGGCACGGATACCTTCCGCAGCGACCGCATCCTTTACGATCGCACCAACGCCAGGGTCAAGGCCGGCGCCAGCGCCAAGGGCAAGGAGCGGGTAAAAATTCATATCACGCCGCCCCCCAAACAATGACCACCCTGCGCGCCCGCGACCTCATCAAGAATTATCGCCACCGTCATGTGGTGAGGGGGGTCAGCGTCGACGTGGATGCGGGCGAGGTGGTCGGCCTCCTAGGGCCCAACGGCGCCGGCAAGACCACCTGTTTTTACATGATTGTCGGCCTGGTCACCGCCGATCAAGGCGAAATCTGGCTGGAAAACCAGGATATCAGTGGCAAACCCATGCACGTGCGGGCGCGACGGGGACTGAGCTATCTGGCCCAAGAGGCGTCGGTCTTTCGCAAACTCAGCGCCCAGGACAATCTCCTGGCGGTACTGGAGACGCGCAAGGACCTGGATCGCAATCACCGCCAGAGCCGGTGCCTGGACCTGCTGGAGGAACTGGGTATTGCCCATGTCGCCGATTCCCTGGCCATGAGCCTCTCCGGCGGAGAACGGCGGCGCCTGGAGATTGCCCGAGCCCTGGCGGTGGAGCCCAAGGTCATGCTGCTGGATGAACCCTTCGCCGGCGTCGACCCCATTGCCGTGGGGGACATCAAGAAGATTGTCGCCCACCTGCGCGACTGCGGTATTGGCGTCCTCATCACGGATCACAATGTCCGCGAGACCCTCGACATCTGCGACCGTGCCTACATCATCAACGAGGGTCAGGTGATTGCGGAGGGTGCCCCCCAAGCCCTGCTGGAGGATGCCCAGGTCCGGTCCGTCTATCTGGGCGAGCATTTCCGGCTGTGATCAGGCCCTGGTCCGCCACCACCGACAGAACCGGGCCGCGAGGCAGAAGAGCCCCAAAGCGCTTGATGGGTTGGGCAATCATGTGCCGGCTTAGTCGTCCGCCCGCTTTTCAGCTACACTTTACGTTGTGCTTTTGCTATTCAAGTCTCATACCAGGTCTGAATTTTAATTTCTCATGAAGCAATCGATCCAGCTTCGGCTCGGTCAGCACCTGACCATGACGCCGCAGTTGCAGCAGGCCATCCGCCTGTTGCAACTCTCGAGCCTGGAAATCCGCGAGGAGATCCAGGAGGCGCTGGACTCGAACCTCATGCTGGAAAACGCCGAGGAGGCCGAACGCCTGGCCGAGGACACCCGCGAGCGCCCTATCCAGGATCCGGGCCATGAAGGCGCTCCAATTGACCAGGAACAGACCGTCAGCGAGGCGCGGCTGGATCGGGAATTCACCCCAGATGACACCGCCATCCCCAACGACTTGCCCGTTGACAGCGAATGGACCGACCACTTCGATGGCCATGTTTCCGGTAGCGGCGGCGAGGATGGCGACTTTGACATCTTCGCCCAACAGAGCCGCACCGAGACCCTTCAGGACTTTTTGCACTGGCAGCTTAATCTGATCCGTCTCGATGACACCGAGATGGCCATCGCTACCACCCTCGTCGATGCCATCGCCCCCGACGGCTACCTCGGCCAAAGCTGCGAGGAATTGCTGGAGGTCCTGGGAGACGAAAAGCTGACCCTGGCGGAGATCGAGACGGTTCTGCATCGCATCCAAGCCCTGGACCCCCCGGGCGTTGGTGCCCGCGACCTGGCCGAATGCCTGCTGATCCAGTTGCGCCAGCGCCCGGACCCCTCCCCCGCCACCCGCGATGCCATGGCCATCTGCGAACACTGTTTCCTCGCCCTGTCGCGCAACGACCTGGACCGGATTCAGCGTCAGCTCGGTTTAACACCCGAGGCGATCGCCGCCGCCATCCTTGAGATCCGCGGCCTGCAGCCCCGCCCGGGCAACCTGATCGCCGAGAGCAAGCCCGATTATGTGATACCGGACGTCTTTGTGCGCAAGAAGGACGGATGCTGGGTGGTGGAACTGAACCCCGAGTGCACGCCCCGGCTGCGGATCAACGCCGATTACGCTAAGCTCATCCGCCGCGCCGATCAGAGTGATACCAATACCTTTTTGCGCAACCATCTCCAGGATGCACGCTGGTTCATCAAAAGCCTGCTCAGCCGCAACGATACCGTGCTGAGGGTGGCGACCAAGATCGTGGAGATGCAGCGGGAATTTCTTGAACAGGGCGAGGAAGCCATGAAGGCCATGGTGCTGCGCGACGTGGCCGAGGCCCTGGAACTCCACGAATCCACCGTCTCCCGGGTGACCACCCAAAAGTACATGCATACCCCGCGCGGCACCTACGAATTCAAGTATTTCTTCTCCAGCCACGTCAATACCGCCGAGGGCGGGGAATGTTCCTCCGTCGCCATCCGCGCCCATATACGCAAGCTCGTAGCCACCGAATCGCCATCCAAACCACTAAGCGACCAAAGGATTGCCGCGATTCTTGTTGACCAGGGCATCAATGTGGCGCGCCGCACCGTCGCGAAATATCGCGAGAACCTGGGCATCGCGGCCTCGAACGAGCGCCGCCGGCTAGGATGAGTAACCAGTATCGTCACACCGCTGGCCTGGCCAGTGGCGCGGCGGCCCCGGGAAGGGCCGCCATTCGCCACCCGCAAAGGTGGCAAGGGCGAGGGATCGCAAGCGTTGGCCGGCCCAGGATGCGGGTCTTTGGCCATTCCTTCGGACACCCAGGAGTCACGCTATGCAAATAAACTTGACGGGTCATCATGTCGAAATCACCGAGGCCATGCGCAACTATGTCGAGAGCCGTTTTGAACGACTTTCGCGGCATTTCGACCATGTGCTGGATGCCCACGTCGTCCTCGCCGTCGAAAAGCTGCGGCACAGCGCCGAGGCCACCATTCAGATCAATGGCGGCAATATCCATGCCGAGGCCACCGAGGAGGACATGTACGCGGCCATTGATGGCTTGAGCGACAAGCTTGATCGTCAGATCCTCAAGCATAAGGAGAAAAAGAGCGAGCACCGCGCGCCCATCCCCAAGGTCACGGAAAGCGAGTAAGGGACGCGAGGCCATGCCATAATTCGCGCCGGCGCCGCCCCACCCTGGGTTGAGCGGCGCCGTCCTTAAAGACGCCTATTTCATCATTAAGCTTCATCGGGAGCCGCCTTCGATGTTTCCTCCCCAATTCCTCACCGTCGAGCGTATCGCCGGCGGCGTGGAAATAACTAGCAAAAAGCGCCTGCTGGAGGTCCTCGCCGGACTGCTGTCTTCCGCCCAGCCCCCTTTAAACACCGACACTATCCTTGAGCGGTTGCTGGAGCGCGAGCGCTTGGGCAGCACCGGCCTGGGCCATGGCGTCGCCTTGCCCCACGCCCGCCTCAAGGAAGCGGGCGAGGCCATCGGCGCCTTCGTGCAGGTCCGTCAACCCCTGGACTTCGACGCCATTGATGAACAGCCGGTGGACCTGGCCTTCGCCATGCTCGTCCCCGAGGCCGCCACCGAGGTCCATCTCCAACTCCTGGCCCAATTAGCGGGACTGTTCGGGGAGGAAGAATTCCGGGAGCGGTTGCGCCAGACCGATGAACCGGCCGCCCTCCTCGCCCTGCTCTTGGGCGGGGCCAACCTGTCGCCAGACGGATGAATAAGCTGCGCACCCTCAACGACCTGGTCGAGCGCATGGGTCCGCGCCTCCAACTGAGTTGGTTGACGGCGCCGCCCCAACCGCCCGTCCCCCTGCTTGGCGGGGAGGGCTCTCTCGGTCGTCAATCCCTGGTCGGCCCGCTCAATGGTATCCATCCCAATCGCCTCCAGGTCATCGGCCTGGCGGAGCAACGCTATTTCGAGGACATGGGCGAGGATTCTCGTCGGGATGCGCTGAACCGGCAGCTGACCAGTCAACCCGCGGCCATCATTCTCGCCCACGGCATCGAGCCCGACCATCACCTGCTGGCGGCGACCAAGCGCCTGGGCATCCCGCTGCTGGCCTCGCCCCTGCCGGACGAGGAGATCATTGGCTATCTGCACTACTACCTCACCCTCAAGCTCGCCCCCCGTGTCGTCATCCATGGCGTCTTCATGGAGGTGCTGGGCACCGGGGTCCTGCTGATCGGCGATCCCGCGGTGGGCAAGAGTGAGCTGGCACTGGAGCTGATCAACCGCGGCCATCGCCTGATTGCCGATGACGCCCCCGAGTTCGCCAACCTGGCCCCGGAGATGCTGGAGGGCTTCTGTCCGCCCCTGCTCCGCGATTTCCTGGAGGTGCGCGGACTCGGCATCCTCAATATTCGCGCCATGTTTGGCGAAAGCGCCGTCCGCCAGCGCAAGCGGCTCAACCTCATCGTCAACCTGCGCACCCTGGACGCCGCCGGCCTCCTCGGCATCGACCGCCTGGGCGGATCCAAGACCATGCGGACTATCCTCGGCGTGAGCGTCCCCGAGGTCACCATGCCCGTCGCCCCGGGTCGCAATCTGGCGATCCTGGTGGAGGCGGCGGTGCGCAGCCAGGTGCAGCGCAGCCGGGGCTATGACGCGGGCATCGATTTCACCGAACGCCAGTTACGTGCCCTGCAAGGCCATGCACCTGATGGAGACCCCGAGTGGGTGTAAGGCTCATCATCGTCAGCGGCCTCTCGGGCTCGGGCAAGAGTGTTGCCCTCCACACGCTGGAGGATCTCGGCTTCTACTGCATCGATAATCTGCCGCTTTTTCTGCTGCGTGAACTGGCTCACGGCCTGGAGGAGGCCACCAGCCCGCAGATGACCCGCACCGCTGTCGGTATCGACGCCCGCAACCAACCGGAGCGGCTCGGCGAGGTACCTGAACTGGTGGCCGACCTGCGGGACCGCGGCGTCGAGTGTCACGTCATGTATCTGGAGGCAAGCCCCGAGTCCCTGATCAAGCGATTCAGCGAGACCCGGCGCAAACACCCCCTCACCGCCGAGAATCTTTCCCTGGCGGAGGCCATCAAATTCGAGCGGACCCTGCTGGCGCCCATCCTTGACATAGCGGACCTGCGCATCGATACCACCCATACTAATGTTCACCAGTTGCGTGATCGGGTGCTGGGCCACTTTCAGCAATCGACCCCACGCCAGGTCTCGCTGCTCATTCAGACCTTCGGCTTCAAACAGGGCGTGCCCCGTGACGTGGATTTCGTCATCGATGTCCGCTGCTTGCCGAATCCCCACTGGCAGCCCCATCTCCGCCCCCAAACGGGCCGCGACCCCGAGGTCGCCTGCTTTCTGGAGGAATCGCCCGAGGTCGCGGAGATGGTCCAGGACCTGTCCCGCTTCTTCGAACGCTGGGTCCCGCGCTTCGAGGCCGATGGACGCAGCTACCTCACCATCGCCATCGGCTGCACGGGTGGCCAGCATCGCTCGGTCTATGTAGGAGAAAGACTGCGCGACCACTTCGCCGCCCTGGGCCGCAAGGTCATGCTCCGCCACCGGGAACTCTCATGAGCGTCGGACTCCTCCTCATCACCCACGGCGACATCGGCGCCAATCTGCTTTACACCGCCACGCGCATTCTGGGTGGCACCTGCCCCGTCGCGGCCCGCACCTTGGCCGTCACCGATGAAACCCAGCGGGACGCCTTGCTGGCCGAGGCCCTGCGACTGGCCCTGGAGGTCGATAGTGGGGACGGTGTTCTGGTTCTCGCCGACCTTTACGGCTCCACGCCGGCCAACATTGCCTGCTCCCTGCAGGGCGGACCGGGGGCCATCCAGATCATCGCTGGCCTGAATCTGCCGATGCTGGTCCGGGCGCTGAACTACCCCCGGCTGTCCCTGGCGGAACTTGCCCTCAAGGTGGAGGCCGGGGGGCGCGACGGCGTCCTGATCTGCGCCAGCCAGCAGTGCGCAGCCATGGGGGTTATGCCTTGATTGTCAAGGAAGTGGAAATCGTCAACCGGCTGGGCCTGCATGCCCGGGCCTCCGCCAAATTCGTCACCTGCGCGGGTGCTTTCAGCAGCCTGATCCAGGTCGAGCGCGACGGCCGCAAGGTCAATGGCAAGAGCATCATGGGGGTCATGATGCTGGCCGCCGCCCAAGGGGCGCGCATCACGCTGCACATCCAGGGCGAGGACGAGGTCCCGGCCTGCGCCGCCCTGGAGAACCTCATCGCCGACCGCTTCGGGGAGGGCGAATGACGGTCGTCCTGGTCGGACTCGGCGTCTCCACCAGCCAGGCCGTCGCCCTGGGTCCGATCTATCGGATGGAGCGCGGGCCAATGCCCGTCTCGCCCCGGATCATCGATCCCGGTGACGTGCACCTGGAAATCGCACGCCTGGAAGATGCCCTGGCGGCCTCCCAGCGGGCACTCCAGACGGTACGCCACCAGGTATCACAGGCCTCGCCGCTCAGCCTGGCCGAGTTCATCGACTCGCACCTGCTGATTCTGGAGGACGCGGCCCTGGTGGAACCGGCCCGCGACCTCATCCGCAACCACCTCTTCTCGGCGGAATGGGCGCTACGCCAACATCGCGACGATCTGGCACGGATCTTCGACGAGATGGACGATCCCTACCTGCGCAGCCGCCGCGATGACATCGACCAGGTCATCCATCATATCCTGGGCTTTCTCGCTTCCGGCACCCCCGGAGCCCCCCCTGGGGGCCGCGAACCCGAAAGCGAGATCTCCGGCTGCATTATCGTCGCCCACGACATCTCCCCGGCGGATACCCTGCTGCTCCGCCATCGCGGCGCCGTGGCCCTGGTGACCGAGTTTGGCGGCCCCCTATCCCACACCGCCATCCTGGCCCGCAGCCTCAACATCCCCGCGGTCATGGGAGTGCGCAACGCCACCCGCTACCTGCATCAAGGCGAGATCCTGGTGGTGGATGGCGAGGCGGGGACCGTCATCGCCGGCGCCGACTACCGGATACTCAATCACTATCGCCAGCGCCTCATCGCCCTAAGCGCCCGGCGCAATCGGCTGCGGCGCCTGCTCCAGGATCCCTGCCAGACCCGGGACGGCCAGCCCATCGAACTCCTCGCCAACCTGGAACTCCCCGATGACGCTCAACTCGCCCGCGCCAACGGCGCCGTGGGCGTCGGCCTCTACCGCACCGAGTTCCTGTACATGAACCGCGAGGGGCAGCCCAACGAGGAGGAACACCTGGCCGCCTATCGCCAGGTTCTCCAGGGCCTGGGCGGCATCCCCATCACCATTCGCACCCTGGACCTGGGGGCCGACAAACAGGTGGACGGCTCGGCCTCGGCCCATTGCGCCGCCGCCTGCAACCCGGCCCTGGGACTCCGCGCCATCCGCCTCTGTCTCAATGATCTGGAACTCTTCCGGCCCCAGTTGCGCGCCATCCTGCGCGCCTCCGCGGAGGGCCCGGTGCGGCTCATGCTGCCCATGCTCACCAATCTGGGGGAGGTGGACCATACCCGTGCCCTCCTCGCCCAGGCGCGTCGGGAGTTGACCCAGGAAGGCCTGCCGTTCGACCCCAGGATGCCCGTCGGGGGCATGATCGAGATCCCCGCCGCCGCCCTCTGCGCCGACGCCTTCGCCAACCGGCTGGACTTCCTCTCCATCGGCACCAACGACCTGATCCAGTACACCCTGGCCACTGATCGCATCGACGACACGGTCAACTACCTCTACGACCCCCTGCACCCGGCGGTCCTACGCCTGATCCGGATGGTGATCGCGGCGGGCCGCCGCCAGGCGACCCCGGTAGCCATGTGCGGCGAGATGGCAGGCGACCGCCGCTTTACCCGCCTGCTCCTGGGCCTGGGTCTGCGTCAATTCAGCATGCAGCCGGGTTCTCTGCTGGAGATCAAGGAAATTATTCTCGAGGCCGATACCGCACGACTCGAAGAGGCCGTCGCCGACCTGTATGGCCGTCTGGACAACGAACCAGCAGAGGATCTGCTGGATGCCCTCAATCGCGGCGACTAGCCGCAAACGGGAGGTACGGGACAGGGGGCGAGAACCTCAGAGGTCGAGGCTGATCCAGACGGGACAATGGTCGGAAGGCTTGTCCATGGCGCGGATATCATAGTCGATGCCCACATCCACCAGACGGCTGGCCAGGGGGGCGGTAACCAGGACGAGATCGATGCGCAGGCCATGCTTAGGTTCCTGCTCAAAGCCACGGCTGCGGTAATCAAACCAACTGAAGCGATCATCGATTTCCGGATATTTCAGGCGATAGGCGTCCACCAGTCCAAAACCCTGGAGGGTGGCGAGCCATTCCCGCTCCTCGGGCAGAAAACTGCACTTGCCTTCCCGTAGCCAGCGCTTGGCGTTGTGCGCACCGATGCCGATGTCCAGGTCCAGAGGCGCCACATTCATATCGCCCAGGACGACCAGATTCTGGTCGGGGGTGAAACAGTCGTGCGCGTAGGCAGCCAGGTCCGCGTAAAACTGCCGCTTGGCGGGAAATTTAACCGGGTTAGCGCGCCCTTCCCCCTGCGGGAAATAGGCGTTGATAACCGTAACCGCCTCGCCATTAGGCAGGGCATAGCGGCCGGTGATGACGCGACGCTGGGCATCCAGGGGGTCATGCGGCAAGCCCTTGCTGATCTCCAAAGGTTGCGCCTTGCTGAGCAGGGCCACCCCATAATGGGACTTCTGGCCATGGAATTCAGCGTGATAGCCCAGCCCCCCGGTGATGTCGAGGGGGAAGGACTCGTCATGCACCTTGGATTCCTGGAGACCGATGACATCGGGATCATGGTGGACCTTGAGCGCATCCAATTGATGGGGCCGGGCACGGATACCATTGATATTGAACGAAACAATCTTGAACATGGTCAGTGCCTGGCGATCACTCGCCGCAGGGCGACTTGGGCGCGGTTGGCGGGGGTGGCAAATCCGATGCCAACATTGCCGCCCGTCGGCCCCAACAAGGCGGTGTTGATACCCACCACCAGGCCGCTCAAATCGATGAGGGGCCCTCCGGAATTGCCCGGATTGATGGAGGCGTCGGTCTGAATCAGACCGCCGACCCCGGCGCCGCCCATGCCCTCGCGCCCCAGGGCGCTGATGATGCCGGACGTGACCGTCTGGCCAATGCCAAAGGGATTGCCGATAGCCAGGACGAAATCACCCACCTCCAGACGGTCCGAGTCGCCAAATTGCAGGGCCGAGAGCCCGGGTGGCACGGGCGTCAACACCAGCACGGCGATATCGGCCGCCGCGTCGGTGCCCAACAAGCGGGCGGAGAAGCTGCGCCGGTCCTTGAGGGTGACCGTGATGCGGCTGGCATCCTTGATGACATGGGCGTTGGTCAGCACGTACCCTTGGGCGGCATCGACGATCAGCCCGGAACCTACGCTCTGCTGGCGCCCGCCTTCCACGGATTCCGGGAAGGGGATATCCATGGTCTCCAGGAAGCGGCGAAAGTTAGGGTCGCTCAGAAAGGGATGATCGCGCTGGGGGATGGTGGTCTCCACGGCGACGTTCACCACCGCCGGCGTGACCTGACGCAAGAGGGGCGCCAGGGTCGGGTTGCCACCCCGGCGGAAGGGCACTTCCAGGGTATCCCGGCCGCCCTCCTCGGCCACGGGGGCCGTGGGCATGGGGGCGCAGGCGACCAAGGCCATCGCCAGGAAGGTGGCGGCCAGGGCGAAGAGGCGATGGATGGGGATCATGGCGTCAGTCCGGGGGTCAACACTTGGACCCTGGGCAATAGCGGGAAACATCGGGGGCCCGCGCCAGGGATTCGGCGACCTCCAGCCGCAAATTATAGGCCACCGGCTCGTTGATCATGAGTCCGAAAGGCTCCCACCGGCCCTCGCGCCGCACGAAACCCGCATAAGTACTGACCCCTTTCAGGGTTCCCGTCTTGGCCCTGGCCACCCCCCCATGCGCTGGCAGCAAGTCGCGGTAGGGTGCGAAGGCCTTCACCGCCTCCAGCAACTGGCGCGCGCTGAGGCGATTGGCGCGAGACAGGCCGGCACCATCCTCGATCCGGTAATCACGCCAGCGAAAGGCCCTGTCCACCCACTTCCGGGCTGCCTGTTGCGCCTGGGCCATGCCCAGTCCCCGCTGGCCCTCCTTGCCGCCCAGCATGACGAAGAGGTAATTGGCGATGAAATTATTGGAGTATTCCAGCATAGAGGTCAGGACCCCGCGCAAATTTCGGCTACTCTCGTGCCGATAAAGGCGCTTGGCCCCGGAAGGCACCTGGCCGAAGCGGAAATCGCCTTTCACCGCAATCCCAGCCGCTTCCAGCTTGGCCGCCAGAACCTCACCAGCATAACGCAGGGCCGTCTGCCGATCCTTGAGGTTGACCCGGTGCTTGCCTGGCCCCAACCGGGCGGCGATCTCCCGCCCCAGGGGCGTCATGGGCGTCTGGGACTCGCCACTCAGGACCTTACCCCCCTCCTTTGTCAGAGCCAGGGTGTTAAAGTTGACCGCCAGGGCCGTCACCGGGGCATCGTAGGGATTATCACTGGAGGAGCGCCCGTCAATACTCAGACCCGGCGCAAAAAGGCCATCATCCAACCCGATCCCCGCCACCGAACGCAGGCCCTGGCCCTTCAGACCCGCCACCAGGCGATCCAGCTCCTCGGATACCAGGTAGGGATCGCCGCCCGTAACCCAGAGCCAGCCATCAAGAGTAGAAAAATCCGTGTGGAAACGATGATCCAGCCCCCAGCGCTGAATAGCCGCCAGGGCCGTCACCACCTTCATGGTCGAGGCGGGAATCATAGGTTGATCCGCCAGGTGGGCAATGCGCACCTGGCCGTCGACCTCAAGGATCAGGCTGGCATCCTTAAGCGCCAGCACCTGCCTGACGGCATCGCCGGCCGCCAGGCCAGCACGGGGAGGCAGGGCGAGACCGCCAGCCAAGAGAGCAAGCAAGAGCGCCAGCAGGGAGGCCTTTGTCATGACACTTCGGAACCAGCTAGGGACAATTTGGGTAGGATAGGACCAATAGTCCCTGGGCACACGGGAATTATTCGCGCCCCTGATGCCACGAGACCCGAGTTCTGCGTCGAACAGGACTTCGAACACCGCCTCATCCCGCCCCGCCACCCGCGGACCCACGACTGGCTCGACGTCGTGCTCGCCGATGGCCGAATGGCGTCATCCTGACGAGGCAGGGTACGACCCGGTGGGTGTCGATGCACGACAGACCAGGGTTTGCGGTTCAGATTCGGCCAACACCTCATACTCGGGGGTGGAACTGGAGCGCGCCATCCTCGACAATGCGGCCGCGCACTTTAACCTTGACAGGTTATTTCAACACTTTAAACTTGGCGCAGTTAAAAAACACGGACTTAACACGATGAAAAATATAAATATATTTTCAGTATCCTTGATTTCCCTGATCATCTGCACGGCTCCAAGCGCCGCGCCAGAGGCAAATTACATTGGCACATGCCAGAACATTGTTCTCGAATATACGCATCTAAAAGCAACATGCGCTACTGTCGAAGGGACCTTATATGATACAGAAATCAACCTTGATGACTATATTTCCGATGAGTTAGGGGATCTAACCTGGAGTAACGCAGGTGGATTTTCCAAAACCTGCACCCGGTTTATTCTCGATAGATTCAGATATCTTGGCGCCGAATGCGGTGACAAATGCAAATTCTGGAAAACAGGCCCTTGCTCGAATGAGTCAAAAATAGACCTCACCGAAAAAATTATAAATTCCAGCGGTGAACTCAAAATACGTCGGGAAACCAATTACTGACTACCGAAACCTGGCGACCATCGTCGAAGTAATTGCCTTTTTTCCAACCTAAATAGCGCAAGTACTTCAAACCTCATCAAGTATTTCCGCTCGTCTTCCTTCCCACTCAAGCTCACTGATCACTCCATTTTCCTTTAGCTTATCCAATCTACGCAACCGTCCTTCAATATTTTCAGAGCCAGGGTTTTCTCCAGCTTCGCCAGACCCGGCATCCAGATCGTCAGGGTGTTCCTTATATTTGGCATCTCTACTGCTGATCAGAGATCCCATGCCATAAAAAACCACGGTAGGTATCCAGAAGGTCATAAGATAGCCAGCGAAATTAGGATGATCCCAAGGGACTAAATAGGCAATACCAAAACCAAGTAATCCCAGGATGATGCCGAATATTTTGAGTGATGCCGCCATTCTCCAAATCCTCCAGTAACGTCAAGACAACAGATTGCCGAAGCAAAACTTCCCAAGAAGTCCGGCATGAATCAAACATTTTTCAACTGATGGGACTTGTCCTGAAATAACGCAAGCAGGGATTTTGGTCAGCAGACGAGTCAGGACAGCAAGCAACCACACCCTCATGGCACCCTGCGAAATGGCGTCATCTACTGGTGGAAGAGGGGAAGTAAGACCAGGAGTCGTCCTGGAACCGCTACCAGCAACTCAACTCGGAAGGTCGGATGTGGTCAGGGAACGCGGAAACTTTGAGGGGGGGACAAACTTAAGAGTTGGTCGGGGTGAGAGGATTCGAACCTCCGGCCCCTACGTCCCGAACGTAGTGCTCTACCAGGCTGAGCTACACCCCGTCAATAAGTGCGCGCGACGGCGAAATCGACCATCATTTCCAGCGACGCGCGTTGCGCCGACTCGGGAAGCAGTGCAACCGCCTGTTTGGCGGAGGCTGCATGCCGGCGAGCAAGCGATATAGTGTACTCAATGCCACCGGTCGAATCAATTACGGCCGCAACCTCGATGATGCGTTCGCGCCCGCCGTTCTCGATGGCCTCCCGTAGCAGAGCCCGCTGTTCCGGCGTTCCGACCGCCAGGGCGCGGATGACCGGCAGAGTCGGCTTGCCCTCGGCCAGATCGTCACCCAGATTTTTACCCAGATCCTCGCTCTTGGCGCGATAGTCGAGGGCATCGTCGACCAACTGGAAGGCAACCCCCAGATGACGGCCATAGTCGGCCATGGCCGTTTCGATCTCGGGGCGCGCGTCGGCCAGCACGGCGCCGATGCGGGTGCCGGCCTGGAAGAGGGTCGCCGTCTTGCGCTCAATGACCTCCATATAGCGCGCCTCGGTGGTATCCGCGTCGTTGCAGTTCAGCAATTGCAACACCTCGCCCTCGGAGATGCGGCTGGTGGCATGGGAAAGGATGTCCATGACCCGCATGGAGCCCACATCCACCATCATTTCGAAGGAGCGCGAATAGAGAAAATCCCCCACCAGAACACTGGCGGCGTTGCCCCAGACGGCATTAGCCGTGTTGCGATGCCGGCGCTGATCGGAGCCGTCCACCACGTCATCGTGGAGCAGGGTCGCGGTATGGATAAACTCGATGACGGCCGCCAGATCGATGTGCCGGTCACCCAGGTAGCCACAGGCACGCGCACTCAGCAGCACGCCCAGCGGACGCAGGCGCTTACCCCCACTGTTGACGATGTAGTGCCCGATTTGGTTAATCAGGGCGACATCGGACTGGAGACGACGCAGAATAAGGTCATCCACCGCCCGCAGGTCCGCGGCGACGGGGCCCCGAATTTCACTCAAGGACATTTGCGGCGAGATCGAAGGTTGCAAAAAGACTGTGGGATGCTAGGGATTGCCGCCGGGCCTGTCAAGATTTATGGCGGGGCCCGTCAGGGTAGGACTAGCGGCACAGCGCACCGTCAACCCGACCGCTATGCACATTAGTATATGGATTTACTGGCTATTTTAGTATTTTTCGAGCGCGGCCCAGTCGCCTACCCGCCCGATCAGACGCATCTTAGATTGAAATTCAAGGGAATGTTTGACTCGAACGGAGCCCAACCGCTATCATCTCGCGTCTTTGGTTAGCCGCCCGTCGTTGCGGGAGGCAGACAATGGTCATTGCTGGGGAAGGCATTCACATGTACGCGGTCATTCAAACCGGTGGCAAACAGTACCGGGTCGCCGAGGGCGACACCATCAAGGTCGAGAAGTTGTCGGTCGAGGATGGCGCCGACATCGAACTCGATAAGGTGCTCATGGTGGCCGATGGCGACCAAATCAAACTGGGCAAGCCCTACCTGGAAGAAGGCAAGGTCATGGCCAAGGTCAATGGTCATGGGCGCGGCCCCAAGGTCAAGATTGTCAAGTTCCGTCGGCGCAAACATCATCTGAAGCGCGCGGGACACCGCCAATCGTACACGGAACTGACCGTAACCAGTATTAGCGCGGGCTGAGGAGAGCACAGGCATGGCACATAAAAAAGCAGGCGGCAGTTCTCGTAACGGTCGCGATTCGGAATCGAAACGGCTTGGCGTCAAGGTTTACGGCGGCCAACGCATCAACGCCGGCGGCATCATCGTCCGGCAGCGCGGCACTAAGTTTCGCAATGGCACCAACGTCGGCTGTGGCCGTGACCACACCCTCTTCGCCCTGACGGATGGCCACGTTCGCTTTCAGGTCAAGGGGCCCGACAATCGCAAGTACATCATGGTTGATAGCCTCTGAGAACCACGACAACTTGGTCCTCCCCAAAAAGCCTCGCCCGTCGGCGAGGCTTTTTGCGTTTCAGGACCGCCCGGAAGCCGTTCCGCCCCGCCATCATGAACCAGAGCTATTCCGCCGATGAAATTTGTTGACGAAGTCCGCATCCGCGTCCAGGCCGGTGATGGCGGCGATGGCTGCGTCAGTTTCCGGCGCGAAAAGTTCATCCCCAAAGGGGGCCCGAATGGTGGCGATGGCGGCGATGGCGGCAGCATTCACCTAGTGGCCGATAACAATCTCAACACCCTGGTGGACCTGCGCTTCCAGCGCACCTTCCGGGCCCAGCGCGGCAAGAACGGCATGGGCAGCGACAAGAAGGGCCGCAAGGGCGAGGACCTGGTCATTCGCGTCCCCGTGGGCACCCGCATCTGGGACGAGGAGACCGGCGACCAGTATGGCGATCTCTGCGAGGAGGGCCAACGCCTGACCGTCGCCCAAGGGGGCTTCCACGGCATCGGCAACGCCCGCTTCAAGTCCAGCATCAACCGCACGCCGCGCCAATTCACCCCGGGCACGCCGGGCGAGACCCGCGAGTTGCGCCTTGAATTGATCCTGTTGGCCGATGTCGGCCTGCTGGGCTTTCCTAACGCGGGCAAATCGAGCCTCATCCGCCAGGTCTCCAGCGCCACCCCCCGGGTGGCGGACTACCCCTTCACGACCCTGCAACCGCATCTGGGCGTAGTGCGACTGGGCCAGGATCACAGCTTCGTCATCGCCGACATTCCTGGCATCATCGAGGGCGCCGCCGATGGCGCCGGGCTCGGCCTGCGCTTCCTGCGCCACCTGGCCCGCACCCGGCTGTTACTGCATCTGGTGGACATAGCCCCCCTCGACGAGGGCCTGGACCCGGTGGAAGAGGTCCGCAAGATCGAGCACGAACTGGCCCTCTATGGCGAGGGCCTGATGGACAAGGAACGCTGGCTGGTGCTCAACAAGCGCGACCTGCTGGAAGCAGCGGACTACGAGGCCCGTCGTGCCCGCCTCCTGGAAGAACTGGGTTGGACGGGCCCCGTTTACGGCATCTCCGCCCTCACCGGCTCTGGCACCGACGACCTGATGGCGGATCTGATGAAGCGGCTGGAGACCCTGCGGCTGGCCGAACGCACCGAGGCCGAGACGGCGGCCGCGGAGGACGACTGGCATCCCTTGGGGTGACCCCCTGTCACCCCCATTCCCAAGCTGAACAGGCTAGCATGATAACGCGAGACCAAATGCCCTCCACCCGGCGCTGGGTGGTCAAGATCGGCAGCGCCCTGCTCACCAGCGACGGTCAGGGCCTCAACCGCGCGGTCCTGGCGCCCTGGGTCGATCAGATGACCGAACTGCGCCGGAGCGGAGCTGATCTGGTACTGGTATCCTCCGGCGCCGTTGCCGAGGGCATGGCCCGCATGGGCTGGAAGCAGCGGCCCAAGACCCTGCATGAACTCCAGGCCGCCGCCGCTATCGGCCAGATGGGCTTGATCCGCGCCTACGAGGACTGCTTTGACAAGCGCGGGCTGCGCACCGCCCAGGTACTGCTCACCCGTGACGACCTCATCGATCGCCACCGCTACCTCAACGCCCGCACCACCCTGCGCACCCTGCTGTCCCTCGGCGTCATCCCCGTCATCAACGAGAACGATACCGTGGCCACGGATGAGTTGCGCTTTGGCGATAACGACACCCTGGCGGCCCTCGTGGCGAATCTCATCGAGGCGGACCTGCTGGTCCTGCTCACGGATCAGGACGGCCTCTTCGACCGGGACCCGCGCTTTTCCGCCGAGGCCAGCCTCATCCCCCAAACCCGGGTCGATGACCCCTTTCTGGACGCCGTCGCCGGCGGCAGCGCCAGCGGCCTGGGCCTCGGCGGCATGGTCACCAAGGTGCGGGCGGCGCGACTGGCGGCGCGCTCCGGCACCCCCACCGTCATCGCCCCCGGC